>DASTGU010000159.1:0-32292 GCA_035718845.1 Gemmatimonadaceae bacterium
GCGTTCTATCAGCTAAATGCCGAAGAGACGCGGCTGCAGTTTGGTCCGGGACCGCTCGAGGAGGCACGCACGCGCGAGCTGGTCGAGCGTCACCTTCCGAAAGCTCCGGCCGAAATCCTGGACATCGGCGGCGGCGCGGGCGTGTACGCGTTCTGGCTCGCCGAGCGCGGGTACCAGGTTCAGCTCGTCGACGCGTCGCCGCGACTGATCGATGAAGCGCGTAGGAGAAACTCAAACGCCAGTCACCGCCTCGTCGCCTGCAGCGTCGGCGACGCGCGCAACATTCCTGCTGACGACGAATCGGCCTCAGCAGTCCTGATGCTTGGTCCGCTCTATCATCTCACTGACCACGATGACAGAGTGACGGCGCTGCGCGAAGGATGTCGCGTGCTCCAGCGCGGCGGAGTGCTGTTTGCAGCAGCGATCTCCCGCTGGGGATCTGCTCTGGATGGTTTGGCGCGCGACCTCTTCGGCGATCCACGATTCGTCGGCATTGTAGAGCGCGATATCCGCGAGGGTCAGCACCGCAACGACACCGAGCGCGTCGACTTCTTTACGACTGCCTATTTCCACCGTCCCGACGAGCTGGCAGATGAACTTGCACTTGGCGGACTTGCGGTGGAGAATCTCTATGGAATTGAAGGGCCGGCCTGGTTGCTACCCGACTTTGCCGACCGTTGGCAGGATCAGCAGCGGAGAGCGACCATACTCAACGTGGCGCGCATGCTCGAGAGGGAGCCGTTCGTGGTCGGCTGCAGCGCGCACCTAATGGCCGTCGGGCGCAAGCGCTAGTTCCGGCTCTCCGCCAGGTGAATAGCTCCGCCAGGAATCGAGCAAACATCTCAGCAAAGATCTCAGAAGGGTTTCCCTGACAAAGTCGGTATTTATTGCTGACTGACTACGCGCACGCACAGGGAAGAATTGTGGCATAGCCAATCTCCGAACCGGAGAGTCAATGACCGCTATCGCCACACCCGTCGGTCACCATTTGCGCACAACTCCTACCGTTGTGAAACGGTCGGAGCATACCGTAGAGATCGTATCCGATGCGGGCGAGGGCGCGCAGAAGTGCGGTCAGATCTTCGGTGCTGTCTCCGCCAAAATGGGAAACGGCGTCTGGACCGTTGAGATCATTCCCGCCGAGATCCAGCCGCCGCCACGGACCGCGGAAGGCGCCAGCGGCAATCGCATTCGGTTCGGCACCGCGCCAATAACCAACTGGGGCGACGAGACCAATCTCGTCGTCGCCTTCAACGAGCAGGTTTTGCTGGGCCGGCATCGCCTCGGCGCGTTGGCGCGCGACGCGATCGTACTGCTCGAGAACTCATGGGCTTCGCACGGCAGCGCCGACATTCGGGCCGCGTGGGATAAGGCGCTGAAGGAACTGTCCGCGCAAAGCTATCGAATCATTGAAGTCCCGATGGAGGAGCAGTGTCTCACCATCGACGAGAATCCGCGAAAGGGCAAAAACATGTTCGCGCTCGGACTGCTCGCGCAGATCTACGATCGCGACATTGCGCGCATCGAAGAGCAGATTGCATACGCCTTCCGCAAGAAATCCGAGGAGGTCTATCAGAAGAACGTCGCGCTGATGCGACTCGGCGTGCAGTGGGCCGCCGCGAACCTCGACTTTCGCGTAGAAGTTCCGACCAATCCGCCGACCGAGTCACTGGTGGTGATGAACGGCAACGAGGCGCTCGGAATGGGTGCGCTGGCTTCGGGGATGGAGCTTTGCGCGATGTACCCGATTACGCCTGCGACTTCGGTGTCACATTACCTGGCCGAGGTGTTCACGAAGTTTGGCGGGATGCTCCACCAGGCCGAAGATGAAATCGCCGCGGTTGGAGTTGCGATAGGGGCGTCGTACGCAGGCAAGGTCGCCTTCACCGTGACCTCAGGACCCGGCTTCGCCTTGAAGACCGAGTTCATCGGCCTGGCGGTAATGACGGAGACACCGCTCGTCGTGATTGATGTACAGCGCGGCGGACCAAGTACCGGCTTGCCGACCAAAGTCGAGCAATCGGATTTGCTGGCGGCGCTGTTCGCAGAGCCCGGAGACGCTCCGCGTGTGGTGCTCGCGCCGGCGACAATCGAGGAATGTTTCCATTCCGTCGTTACCGCGCGACAAATCGCAGAAACCTTCCGCACGGTCGTCATCGTGCTCTCCGACGCGAACTTGTCTACGGGTGTGCAGCCATTTCCGCGTCCGCAGCTGAAGCCACAATGGCTTGCTCCGGAACTGGATCTCTCGCCGGTGAAGAAAGGACAGCGACCGTACGAATGGGATTCAAGGATGGGCACATCGACTCGAGCCGTGCCCGGACAACCAGGCGGGATGTTCACCGTCACCGGACTCTCGCACGACGAGGGGAGCAAGGTCGCCTACGGCGCCGGCGTGCATCAGCGCGCGATGGCGATGCGGAGCCGCAAGCTGGCCGTTCTTCAGCAGACGCTGTTGCCGCCGTCAATCAACGGAGAGGAGTCAGGCGATCTTCTCATCGTCGGTTGGGGCAGCACCAAAGGCGCAATCGAGGAAGCGGTTGAGCGCGCGCGTCGTGAAGGTGTGAAAGTTTCGTCGGCGCATCTGACTTTCCTTTCGCCGCTGCAGCCGGGATTGAAGAAGATCTTCTCTCGATTCCGCAAAGTGATGACCGTCGAGATCAACTACAGCGACGAGCTCGGCGATCCGTTTATAACCGACGAGAATCGGCGTCGAGGGCAGCTGGCGATGCTCCTTCGCGCGCAGACCCTATGCGATGTCGATTGCTGGACACGCGTGCCTGGTGAGCCGTTGCGGCCGGGCCTGATCTGTCAGGCAATCCGTGATGCCGTGCGTCGCGCAGGACAGAATGGGGAAACGCCATGACATACTGCGCGGTGCTCCCACTGCTGGGAGACGATGAGCGCGAGTTCGCCCTCGGTGATTATGAAGGTGCGGTTGCTCGCTGGTGCCCCGGTTGTGGCGATCACTCGGTCCTCACCGCGGTGGAGAAGCTACTTGTCGCCGAACAGCTCAAACCTGAGCAAACCGTTTTTGTATCGGGCATCGGCTGCTCCAGCCGCTTTCCGCATTACCTGAAGACGTACGGCTTTCATGGCTTGCACGGGCGCGCCCTGCCAGTTGCGACCGGTGTCAAGCTGCATCGACCGGATCTCGACGTCTTCGTCGTGATGGGCGACGGCGACTGCTGCTCGATTGGAGCGGCACACTGGATCCATGCGATTCGGTACAACATCAACATGGTGGCGCTGCTGCTCGACAACAGCATCTACGGCCTTACCAAGAAGCAGACCTCGCCGACGACACCGCAGGGTTTCAAGACCAACACCCAGCCTTATGGAAGTTTTCTTCCGCCGCTGAACCCGCTGACGACGACCTTGGGCACTACGAACGTGTCTTTCGTCGCGCAGACGGCGGAGTGGGTGCCCGCACACCTCTATGCAACGCTGCGCGCGGCGTACCTCCATCAGGGCTTTTCATTCGTGCGCGTGCTGCAGCGCTGTCCGATGTACACCCAGAGCATCTATGAGGAGGCCGTCAGGAATCCCAGCCTCGTTGAGCTGCTGACACATGACGACGGAATCAACGCTCCGGAGCTCGACAGGATTTACAAGGCTCGCAGCATCCACGATCCAACGGATCTCGATTCAGCCAGGCGCTTGGCGGAGGACACCTCTCGCATCCGACTTGGACTGTTCTATCGCAATGGTGCGCGGCCGCGCTACGACCTGCTGCGCAAGCCACCGCAGGTGACGAGTAGCGAAAAAATCGCCCTTCTCAACGCGGAGCTCGATCACTATGCAGTCTGAAGACCGCGTCTCCGCCGCGTTGGCTGCGATCTCGCCCCAGATCACGCTCTACCGCGTCTCGGTGTCGGCGGCGCTGGACCGGGTGCGCAGCATGATCGCGGCGGAGTCGGGCGCGAGTCAGGTGCGTGCAACGCTCGGAGATCTCGGCGCTCGACTGATCGATGCCGATCGGATGGCCATGGTCTTCTCCGGCGCTGGTCCACTTGACTCGGCTTCAACGACGGCGCTCGAACGTGCAGCCGCCATTCTGGAAGAGTTGCTGAATCCGGCTAACGAGCCGTTCGTTGTCGACGTTCCTCCCGGCACGTCGTTCATTGCCGCGGTTCGCAACCGATTGAGCTACCTCGGGCTCGGCTTTGGCGCCGCGGGGATTCACGAGCTGGTGCGACAGCGCAGCTACGACCCGGCGCAGCACGAGACGGCACTCGGTGGATACCCGTTCGAACGATGGTCTGCGAGCGAGCGGAGGCGGGCGCCGCCGCTCATTGTGCGCGTGCAGGGAAGCGACCTCGATGCACTCGCGTTAGCACCGCTCCTCGATGGTTGCGTCCGCTTCGTTTTGATGATCGACTCGCCGACGACGGTCGCCCCGCTGGCGCGATTGATATCACCGGGAGTCTTCGTCGCACAATGCGGCGACCTCCAGGCTCTGCAGAGCGTGGTAGACTATGACGGACCCGTTGTCATAGCTGCGATGAGTGGGGACGAAGCGTGTTTCACGCACGATCCGCGTGCTGGAAACGCGGCGTGGCAGCGCGTAACGCATATTCGAATTCCCGACGTTGTTCCACGAAAGTCATTCGCTCTCCGCAGCGTGTGGCAGCAGCGCGACGACGTCGCACATCTCCGCTCACTGGCGGAGCGTCCGGTTTGGTCGGCGAGCTCGGCCGACCCGCTCGCCATGCCAGCCTCCGGAAGCAACGCGGTCTTCGATCCCGCCGAGCGACTGACCGCCTGGCTGCTGGAGCAGACGGTTGCCACCAGTGGCAACGGTGGTGGGGGCCCGGCGTGATACTCCAGGCGATCCTGATTCTGGGCGGCGTCGGACTCGTGTTCGGCGTCTTCATCGCGCTCGCCAACAAGCGTCTCTGGGTTTGGGAAGATCCGCGCATCGACATTATCGCGCAGATGCTGCCAAACGCGAATTGTGGGGCGTGCGGGCTTCCCGGATGCCGCGCCTTCGCCGAGCAGGCGGTCGCGGGGAAAGTGCAACCCGCGCAGTGCACCGTTTCGGGTCAGGCAGCCCGCGAGCAAATCGCCGACTACCTCGGCGTCGACGCTGGTGAGTCGGTCAGGAATGTCGCACGCCTTCTGTGTGGCGGTGGTAGGGACGTCACGGCGTATCAGGCGGAATACAGGGGATTGTCGACGTGCGCTGCCGCTGCCGCGGTTGCGGGCGGTGGTAAGGCGTGCGCCTGGGGATGCCTCGGACTTGCCGATTGCGAGCGCGTCTGCGAGTTCGACGCGATTCAAATGAGCGCGACGGGACTACCGATCGTCGACATCGACAAATGCACTGCGTGCGGTGATTGCGTGGAGGCGTGCCCGAAATCGCTTTTCGAGCTGCGTCCGGTTAACGCCAATCTGCTCGTGCAATGCCGGAATCTCATTGCCGGCGATGATGTTCTGGAGCAGTGCAAGGTTGCCTGCACTGCATGCGGCAAGTGCGTCCAGGATGCCGCTGCCGGTTTGATCAGTGTGGCGACCGGTGTCGCCGTCCTCAACTACCAACAGATTGCCTCGGCCGAGCCCCGCGCGACGGAAAGATGTCCAACGGGCGCAATCGTCTGGCTCTCCGGCGCACAGTTCAGGCAGCAGGCCAGCCTTGTCGGAGGTTTAGCGCAATGAGCCCGTGGAACACTCAGATAACGGCCAAGCACGTGCCGAATCCTCCGGCATTTCCGGGCTCGCTGCAGGCGCTCGATGGCAGCGCCGCGATCGTCGCGATGGAGACCGCGGCGAGCGAAGCGGCGGGCGCATATCCCATTACTCCCTCGACACAGATGGGCGAGGGCTGGGCAGTTGCCGTCGCAGAAGGCAAACGAAACGTCAATGGGCGACGGCTGCTGTTCTTCGAGCCGGAGGGTGAGCACGCCGCGGCTGCAGTCACGGCCGGAATGTCGATGTCCGGATTGCGTGCGGCCAATTTCTCGAGTGGCCAGGGCATCGCGTACATGCACGAGTCGCTCTACGCGGCAGTCGGCAAGCGACTCACCTATGTACTGAACGTCGCCGCGCGCGCGATGACCAAGCACGCCCTCAACGTTCACGCGGGCCATGACGATTATCACGCTATCGATGACACGGGCTTTTTCCAGCTGTTCGCGAAGAACGTGCAGGAAGTCGCCGATCTGAATCTCATTGCGCATCGGGTCGCCGAGCTGGCACTGAATCCCGGGATCATCGCCCAGGATGGGTTTCTGACCAGTCACGTCATCGAGTTGCTGCATCTGCCCGAGCCTGTGTTGATCAAGGCATTCCTCGGCGATCCATCAGAGGTGATAGAATCACCGACACCGGCCCAGCGTCTGGTCTTCGGTGACAAGCGGCGCCGCGTGCCAGAGTCGTTCGATCTCGATTATCCGGCGATGCTGGGCGTTGTGCAGAATCAGGACAGCTACGCGCAGGGTGTGGCTGCGCAACGGCCGTTCTACTTCGATCACATCGCTCAGCTAACCGACCGCGCTTTCGCGGAGTACGAGGCGCTCACCGGCAGGCGCTACGAGCGCGCCATGGGCTATCGCACCAATGACGCAGACTGGGTGATTGTCGGACAGGGTTCGGTCGTTTCGAACGCAGAGGCAGTCGCTGATTATCTGCGCGCGACTCGCGGACTAAAGGTAGGCGTCGTGAGTCTCACGATGTTTCGGCCATTCCCGGCCGATGTAATAACTGATCTGCTCGCCGGTAAGAAAGGCGTGGTGGTCATGGAGAGGACCGATCAACCTCTCGCGGTTGATCCACCGCTGCTGCGAGAGATTCGCGCCGCGATGTCAAAGGCGGTGGAGAACGGACGGGTGGGCAAAGCCGCGCAGGTTCCCTATGCCGGCATTCGAGCGATCACCGCCGAACATGTGCCCGACTTCTTTTCGGCGTGTTTCGGCCTCGGCAGTCGCGACCTGCAGCCCGGCGACATCATTGCCAGCGTCGACAACATGCTTCCAGGCAAGGCTCGCACGCGGCAGTTCTACCTCGGCGTCGACTTCGTGCGCGCGGGAACGCGACTTCCCAAGCTCCAGATCTGGCAGGAGAAGCTTCTCGAGTGGTATCCGAGCCTGCCCGAAATGGCGCTCCATTCTTCAGGCGACGTGAATCTGCTGCCGAAGGGATCGACGGCGCTGCGAATTCATTCGGTGGGTGGCTGGGGCGCCATCACGACCGGGAAGAATCTCGCCATGACGGTGTTCGAGCTGTTTGGAATGCACATCAAGGCGAATCCGAAATACGGTTCGGAAAAGAAAGGGCAACCGACGACGTTCTACTCGGTCTTCGCCCACGAGCCGATTCGATTGAACTGTGAGCTTCGACACGTCGATGTGGTGCTGTCGCCCGATCCGAACGTGTTCCATCACAGCAATCCGCTCGAAGGACTCGCAGACGACGGTGTCTTTGTAATACAGAGTGATGTTTCGCCTGAGGATTTCTGGCAAACGCTCCCCGCCAAGGCACGAGAAACGATCCTCGAGAAACGGATCAAGCTGTTCGTGTTGGATGCATTTGCCATCGCTCGGCAGGAAGCCTCGGATGTCGAGCTCCGGTATCGGATGCAGGGCGCAGCGTTCATGGGTGCCTTCTTCGCAACTTCGCCGCTCATCGCCCGCGAAGGCTCGAACGAACAAATCGTCTTCGAGGGCATTCGCAAGCAACTCACGAAGAAGTTCAAATCGAAGGGTGACAAAGTCGTCGAGGACAATCTGCGCGTCATCCGCCGCGGCTTCGATGAAGTGCAAGCGGTGTCGCCCGTGGAGACTGCGACGGCGAGCGAGCCTGGCAAAGTACCTCACATGCCTTCGGCGATGGATGTGCCAAACGCCGGCGCGGGGCCGGCAAATCCCGGCCGGTTCTGGGAGCAGGTCTGCGCCTTGTGCCAGCTCGGCCAGGACGGAATCGCCGATCCGTTTGCCGCGATCAGCACCGTGCCGGCCGCAACGGGCGCGGTGCGCGATCTCAGCGGTGTGCGACTGGAGGTCCCTGACTTCATCGCCGAGAAATGCACGGGCTGCGCCCAGTGCTGGACGCAATGTCCCGATTCCGCGATTCCGGGGCTGGTGAATAGCGTGGAGGATGTCCTGAACGCGGCAATCGATGCATCCGTGAACGGAATGAGCATGGAGCGCATCAAGCCAATCTCGAAGCACTGGGCGCGGGAAGCTCGGAAGATCATCGATCAGAGCCAGAGCGCGTCACTCGCCGACGTCTGGCAGCAGTCATATCGCGCTGTCACTGACAAGCTTGGCTGGGACGTTGAGCGCAAGACCGCGGCGGAGCCGGAGTTTCAGGCAGTGAATTCCCGACTGATCGATTTTCGTCTCGCCCGCACCAAGCCGTTTTACGACGCGGTGGAAGGGAAGAGTAAGGGATCGGGAGGACTCCTCTCCATCACCGTGAACCCCGAAGCTTGCAAAGGTTGCAATCTGTGCGTCGCCGTCTGTCCTGATGGAGCGCTGGTGACGGTCAAACAAAGCGAAGACGGGCTTGCCCGTCTGAGACGCAACTGGAGTCTGTGGGAACGTCTGCCCGATACCGACGACAAGTACGTCAACGTGTCGAATCTCGACGAAGGCATCGGTGTGCTGCCTTCGCTGTTACTCAAAAAGGAGACGTACCGCTCGATGGTGGGCGGCGACGGTGCGTGCATGGGATGCGGCGAGAAGACCGCCGTGCACCTGATCGTCTCGACCGTCCATGCTGCGATGCAGCCGCATGTCACACGCTTTGTCGCAAGACTCGAGGAGCTCATCGCCACGCTCGACAAGCAAGCCCGGGAGCTTCTGGCGGCGGGGGTGGATCTCGACGCCGCTGCATCGGCGAATGGCACGCTCGCGCTCGCCGTCGATCAGAAAAAGGCCGAGCGTCTGCGCTCTCTGAATTCCGCGCTGCACGAATTACGCGATCTGAAATGGCGGTACGCCGAAGGTCCGAGTGGAAACGGTCGAGCGACACTCGCGATGGCGAACAGCACTGGTTGCTCATCGGTGTGGGGCAGCACGTACCCGTACAATCCCTACCCGTTCCCGTGGGTGAATCATCTCTTTCAGGACTCGCCATCGATCGCCATCGGGCTCTTCGAGGCGCAGATGCGAAAGATGGCGGGGAACTTCGCCGCAGTGCGCCGTGCCGAGAAGATCGTCGCCGGTAGTTATGACGCCGCCACCGATGAATTGGCGCTGAGGGATCTTCAGTGGCAGCAGTTCACCGATGAAGAGTTTGCGCTATGTCCGCCCATCGTCTCGATGGGAGGCGACGGCGCGATGCTAGACATCGGCCTTCAAAATCTCTCGCGCCTGCTCGCGTCTGGAAAACCAATTCGGGTGATCGTCCTCGACACCCAGGTTTACTCGAATACCGGTGGCCAGGCGTGCACGTCCGGCTTCACCGGCCAGGTCGCCGATATGTCCGCGTACGGCGCCTCTCAGCACGGGAAGACCGAAGCGCGCAAAGAGTTGTCGATGATCGGAATCGCCCATCGCGGCGCGTACGTGCATCAGACTTCTCAGGCGGCCGCGTCGCACTTGATAGCGGGAGTCCTGAGAGGACTGCGCAAACGCCGCCCGGTGCTGATCAACGTTTACACTCCGTGCCCCGTGGAGCACGGGCTCGCCGACGACTGGTCGCAGCAGGCCGCTCGGCTCGCGCTCGAGAGCCGCGCATTTCCGTTCCTGACGTATGATCCGGACGGCGGGCCGAGCTTCGCTGATTGCCTGAGTCTCGAAGGCAATCCGTCACCGAGCGATGCGTGGCCCACCTATTCGCTCAAGTATCTCGATGCCAATAACGCCGAGCAGACGATGGAGCTTCCGGTCACCATCGCTGACTGGGCTGCTACAGAAATGCGGTTCAAGCAGCACTTTTCCGAGCTGCCAACGCTGCAATCAGCGGACGAGCTGATGCCGTTCCACGAGTATCTCCTCGCGACGGCGGAGGATCGTGAGGGCAGAACGCCGTTCATCTGGACGATTCGCAAAGACCGGACGCTGCGGCGACTCAAAGTATCCAGCGAAATCGTGCAGCTCGCGGTCGAGCGCCAGCAGTTCTGGTCCCAGTTGCGGCAACTCGCAGGGCTCGAAGTGCCGGTGACGATCCGAGATACCGTGGTAAGCGAACTGGAATCCGAGTTTGAACAGCGCGCCAACGCGCTGCGCGCAGACTACGAAACAAAGTTGGAGCAGCTCAACGCAACCTTGCCGGGGCAAATCGCTCGCCGACTGGCTGAAGGTCTTCTAAAAACCGCCGGAAATTCCGCTGCGGTGGCGCGGCTGATTGCGTCACTGCCGGCGACCAGCGCTCCCCAAAACGGCTCACGCGCGACCGTCGCTTCCGCGCCTGCGCCCGCACCGGCAACTGCGCCAGCACCAGTCACTGCGCCAGCCGCAGCGCCTGCGCCGCTGTCGGTCGCTGCAACGATGCAGACGATGCCGGCGGCGCCCGCGCTTGTTACTTCAGCTCCAGCGGTTACGACATCGACCGTGGCTGCACCAGACGACGACGCCATCGCACTGGAGGCCTACATCGACTCGGCGCGTTGCACCAGCTGTAACGAGTGCACCAATCTCAATAACAAGATGTTCGCGTACAATGCCGACAAGCAGGCGTACGTGAAAGACGCGAAAGCAGGAACCTTCCAGCAGCTCGTCGTCGCCGCGGAGCGCTGTCCGGTTTCGATCATCCATCCGGGATCCCCGCTCAATCCAAAAGAAAAGGATCTGGCGAAATGGACCAAGCGCGCCGAGAAGTTCAACTGAGCGAACGATGAGATTCGCGACCGGATTCAGACACGGCGTTCATCCGCCCGAGGCGAAAGGCCTCACCAGTCAGCTGCGGATTCGTCGCATGCCCTTCCCGGAAGAGATTGTCCTGCCGCTGCGACAACATGCTGGGAAGCCCGCCAAACTCTGTGTGAAGGTCGGCGACAGAGTGGAACGCGGCGACAAGGTTGGCGAGGCCGACGGCTTCATGTCAGTCCCGATTCACGCGTCGGCCGCGGGGAAGGTCGTCGACGTTGATTGGTGGCCGCATCCCGATGGCTCGATGGCGGAAAGCGTGCGCATCAAAGTCGATCGATTCGCGCCGCAAGTACCGCGTCCACGTCTGGTTCCCCACTGGGAGGGGCTCACTCCAGCACAAGTTGTAAAAGCGGTTCAGGAGGCCGGCGTTGTCGGATTGGGCGGCGCCGCATTCCCGACACACGTCAAGCTCGCGCCGCCAAAAGATTTCACCGTGCACACTCTCATCATCAACGGTGCCGAGTGCGAGCCGTATCTGACATCGGATCACCGGACGATGGCGGAGTATCCCGACCGCGTGCACTTTGGCGTCCGCGTGATGATGCACGCGCTCGGTGTCAGCAGGTGCGTGATCGGCGTCGAATTGAACAAGCCAGATGCGATCGAAGCGCTGCGCCGTGCGCTTCCCGACGATCTGGACATCACCGTGCTTCCGCTGAGGGTCAAGTACCCGCAAGGCGCGGAGAAGATGCTCATTCGCGCCGTGACCGGAGTCGAAGTTCCTTCCGGCCAACTTCCTGTCAGCGTCGGCGTTGTCGTGCAAAATGTGGGATCCGTCGCAGCGATCGCGGAGGTATTCGAGACCGGCCTGCCGCTAATCGAGCGCATCGTCACGGTGTCCGGGCATGGATTGCGGAAGCCGGCGAATCTCATCGTTCCCGTCGGCACGAAGCTGCGTGACCTTCTCGCCGAATGCGGCGGCTGCGATCCTGACGCTGCCGAAGTGATCATGGGTGGGCCGATGATGGGGCAGGCGATCGGAGATCTCGACGCTCCGGTGGTAAAGGGCACGACGGGGATTGTGGTACTGCAGCGCAACGAGACTCGCAGCGGGACGGTCTATCCTTGCATTCACTGCGGCCGCTGTCTCGATGCCTGCCCGGTATTTCTCAATCCGTCACTGCTTGGCGACTACGCGCGTGCGGAGCAATACGACGCGATGGCTGACCTGCATCTCGCCGACTGCATGCTATGCGGGTCGTGCTCGTACGTGTGCCCGTCGAACATTCCGCTGTCACAGCTCTTTCAGGCGAGCAAGCTCGCGCTGCGTCGCAGGCAGGCGGGGGCAGCATGAGCTCCGACAAGCTGGTCGTCACTGCGTCGCCGCACATCCGTTCGGTGGACTCGGTTCCGCGCATCATGTGGAACGTGGTGGCGAGCCTCATTCCTGTAGTGGCAGCGGCAGCGTGGTTCTTCGGCGTCAGCGTGCTGCTCCAGGTTAGTGTTGCTGTGCTGGTGTCGCTGCTCGCCGAGCGGGCGACGGGTAAGGGAGGCGCGATCGCCGATGGGTCGGCGACGATCACCGGCCTTCTGCTGGCACTCACGCTGCCTGCGGGATTCCCGCTGTGGATGACTGCGCTGGGCGCCGGATTCGCGATCGTGTTCGGCAAGCAGATATGGGGCGGCCTCGGTCAAAACGTATTCAATCCTGCGTTGCTCGGACGCGCGTTCCTGCAGGCGGCATTTCCGGTAGCAATTACTACGTGGCCGGCTGCGGGCGGGAATTTTTTCACGCTGCGCGGTGATCTGTTTGCCCCGCCATTCACGCATCCGGTTGCCGACGCTGTCACATCAGCGACGCCATTGGGATTGCTCAAGTTCGAGGGGAAAGGAACGGCGCTGAGGGAGCTCATCATCGGCAGCACCGGCGGCTCTCTCGGTGAAACTGCAGCGCTCGTGATTCTTGCCGGCGGACTTTATCTCGCCTGGCGTGGCTACCTGAATTGGCGAATTCCGGTCAGCATTCTGCTGACGGTGTTCGCGTTCAGTGCGATCCTCCACGCCGTCGATCCGCAGAAGCCGAACGCGCTCTTCATGATCTTCTCCGGCGGCCTCGTGCTCGGCGCCGTGTACATGGCGACCGACATGGTTACATCGCCCGGCACGAACGCGGGCAAATGGGTTTTCGGAGTGGGCATCGGAATTCTGGTCGTTGTCATTCGCGTGTGGGGCGGTCTGCCCGAAGGTGTGATGTACGCGATTCTGTTCATGAATGCGCTGACACCGTTCATCAACCGGGCAACCCAGCCCCGAGTGTTCGGCACTCAGCTCGCGAGGGCGACATGACCGCGTCCACCCATCATCACGGGCCGCCAAGCGCGCCGGCGGTGGCGAGCGCGCCGCCGCCGAGTGTCAAGGCGCCGGAAGTGTCGTCACTTCGATTGCTTACGACTCTTGCGCTCGGTGGAGCTGCAGCCGGCCTGCTCGTGGTAACAGTCTACAAGGCGACGCTGCCGCGGGTCGAGAAGTACGAGGCTGCAAAGGTCGCGGGGGCGGTCAGCGAAGTCCTGAAATCACCGGCCAGATGGGACACGCTCTACGTCGTCAATGGCAAGCTTACGAAGACACCTGCGGGCGACGACCGAAAAGCACTTTCAAAAGCATACGTGGGCTTCGACGCTTCCGGAAATGAGATCGGCGTCGCGGTGACGGCGCAGGAGCCAGGATTTCAGGAAGAAGTTCTGCTGATGATCGGTTTCGAGCCCGCCAGCTCGAAGCTCATTGGATTCAAGGTTCTCGATCAGAAGGAGACACCGGGGCTCGGCGACAAGATCGAGCGTGATACGGCATTTGTCGCTCAGTTCCCCGGGCGCATCGCTCCGCTAAAAGGAGTGAAAAAAGTCGCGGCTGATCCCGGTGAGGTGCAGACGATTACCGGTGCGACCATCTCTTCACGCGCGGTCATTCGCATCATCAACCACGCTATCGAGCGTTGGCGGCCGCTGCTCGTCGCATACGAGAAAGGAGGAGCGCGGTGACCACCGTCATTCCACCAGTCCCGGCGACCAGTCCGGCTTATGCGCCGCCGGCCCCGCCCGCGCCGCCGCCGAATGGCAAGCCAGCAGCCGAGGCCGAATTCATTCCGGGCGCGCCGCCGCCAGCGACTGTTTGGGCCGACACCTGGCGCGGCATCGCCAAAGAGAATCCAGTGCTGGTGCAGATGCTTGGCATGTGTCCGACGATGGCAGTCACCAACATGCTGGCGAACGGGATCGCGATGGGTTTCGCGACCACCTTCGTACTCGTGGGATCGGGACTGTTCGTCTCGTTGTTGAGGAAGTACATCGCGCACGAGGTGCGCATCACCTCCTACATCCTCATCATCGCGACTTTTGTCACCCTCGCCGACTTGCTGCTTGCGGCGAGCTTCCCGGAGATCAGCAAAGCGCTCGGCCCATTCATTCCGCTGATCGTTGCGAATTGCCTGCTGCTCGGACGCGCGGAAGCATTCGCGGCCAAGGTCGGACCGGTGCGCGCTGTTGCAGACGGCATGGGAATGGGAATCGGGTTTACGCTCTCGCTGTCCGCTATGAGCGCGGTTCGCGAGCTGTTGGGTCGTGGCTCGCTCCTCGGCTTCGACCTGCTCGGTCCGCGCTGGGAGCCGTGGGTATTCATGGTGTTGCCGGCCGGCGGGTTCTTCACACTCGGTTTGCTTCTCATAACGGCGGCGTGGATCGACGAGCTGCGCCGCCAGCGGCGGGCGCACTCCGCGCCAGTGACCCCGGAAGTACGGACGGCAGCATGAGCAATCTCGCGTGGATCTTCGTCTCGACACTTCTCGTCAACAACTTCACCCTGGTGATGTTCCTCGGTCTTTGCTCGTTCTTTGGAGTTACGGCAAAGGTCGAAACGGCGTGGCGGCTTGGTTTGGCCAACACCTTCGTGTTGATCATCACCGCGGTGAGTGCGTGGCTCCTCAACACGTACGTCCTGACCCACACCCCTTATCTGCGCACGATTGCCTTCATCGTCGTGATCGCATCGGCGGTGCAGATCGTGGAGATGGCCGTGAAGAAGTACTTCCCGGTGCTGTTCAGACAGCTCGGCATTTATCTGCCGCTCATCACCACCAACTGCGCGATACTCGGGCTGGCACTGTTCCAGACGAGCAGGCGGTACAACTTCACTGAAGGACTGGTTTTCGCGCTCGGCGCCGGATTTGGTCTGACCCTGGCGCTGTCACTGCTCGCGTCCATCCGTGAGCGAATGGAAGTCGCCGATGTGCCGGTGATTGCGCGACGGATGGGCCTGGTACTCGTGGCGGCAAGCTCGCTCTCAATGGCATTCATGGGCTTTGCCGGGATGGGCAGCCAATGATGGAAATCATTTTCGCGATGGCGTTCATGGCGGCGTTGTTCGCGCTGTTCGGCGCGATCAAGTATCGCGGCTGCACTGGACACTGCGCTGGATGCACGGGCGCCTGCGGGCGCTACAAAGGAGCTGACGATGTCGAATGAGCATCTTTTTCGCGGACGTGTGGACCGCCGCGAATTCCTGACCCTCGGCGTCGGCGTCTTTGTGGCGCTGTCGATGCCGCGTGCGATGCGACGTCATACGTCGCTCGTGAAGCGCTCAGTTCCGCTGATGGGAACGATCGCGGAGATCCAGGTGGCGCACGTCGATCCACGTTTTGCCGAAGACGCAATCGACGACGCGATCGCGGAGCTGGAATGGGTCGAGCGAACGATGACGCGCTTCCGCAACGACTCGGACATTGGACGCGCAAACTTGTACGCAGCGCGGGATGGCGTGAGAGTGGCGCCGCAGACCGCGTTGGTGATCGCGGCAGCGCTTCGCGCGTCGTCGGCGAGCGATGGGCGATTCGATCCGGCGGTTGGCGCGGCTTCGGAGCTATGGGACGTGCTCAATCGTCACGAGCCCCCGCCAGCAAACCGCGTAGCGCGATTGGCGGCGCGCGGTTTTTGGAGAAAGGTCGATGTCACCGATGGACCAGGTTCGCCTCGCGTGCGTTTCAACGATCGGGACTTGCACCTCGACCTGGGCGCAATCGCGAAAGGATACGGTATCGATCGTGCGACTGATGTATTGCGTCGGCGCGGCGTCAAGCACGCGATCGTCACGGTGGGTGGCGACCTGTTCGCGCTGGGACATTCACCCGATGGTGAGCCGTGGACGGTTGGTATTCGTTCGCCACATGACGAGCAAGCTCTGGCAGCGACGCTTCGTGTCAGCGATCGCGCCGTCGCTACTTCCGGTGATTACGAGCGGTTCTTCATGTGGCATGGTAAGCGGTTTCACCACCTGATCGATCCGTCGACTGCAGCGCCACGACTGACGACTTTCCACAGCGCGACCGTGCTTGCGAATTGCTGCATCGACGCCGACGCGGCCTCGACGTCAGTCTTCGGCCTGCCGAAGGATGCAGCGCTCAACATTGCCCGCCGTTTGGACCCAGGTGCCGAGGTAATTCCCTTGACGTAATGCACCATCAGAAACGCAATCCACCATGCTGCAGCGCTGTTCGCCGCACCACCAAGGAGGCTCCAATGAAAACCGTCAACGCATACTGCTCCGCCTGCGATCAAAGCGTGCGACTGGTGTTAACCGACGGACCGCTGCAGGACGACCCCTCGCCGATTCATGATCGCGAGGTTGTTTGTCTGGAGATTGGTGAGCACTGCTCGGGCGCGCTGTGCCCGGTTGGTGCGGTGGCGCCAATCGTCATGGCGGCGCGACTGGTCCGGAACGGACTGCAGACCGAAATGCAGCCGATTGTGAAGTCTACGTGCCCGGCGTGCGACAAGGAGACCGACCTGGTCGTAGTCAGTCGCGACTACTGGATTTGCTCCGAGTGCGGCTCGACGTCGAGCCGGCAGCCCGCAAGCGGTTAGAGCTGCGCGGTTAGCGGTGCGAGTGAGCTGCTCATCCCGTGTTACGCGATCGCGTGCTGGTCGGTGACCCCGGTCTTCTCTGCGTCCTCGTACAGCGAGTCGATCAGCGACTTGTAGTTCTTGTCGATAACCCGGCGCTTCACCTTCTGCGTCGGCGTCAGCTCTCCGCTCTCGATCGAGAAGTCGTGCTCCAATAGACCGATTTTCTTCGGCACCTCGAAGTGCGCGGCGCCCTCCAGCTCTCTGGCGACTTCGCGCTCGATCTTGGCCTGAATCGTCGGCATCCGCAGCAGCTGCGCGCGGTCGGTCCAGATGATGTTCCGCTTCATCGCCCACTTCTCGAGCTGATCGAAGTTCGGCACCACCAGCATCGACGGGAATTTGCGCTTGTCGCCGATCATCACCGCCTGCGACACGTACTTGTTCGTCTTGACTTTATTCTCCAGCGGCTGAGGCGCGATGTTCTTCCCGCCCGCGGTGACGATGATGTCCTTCTTGCGATCGGTGATCGCCAAGAATCCATCACGGATCTCGCCGATGTCGCCCGTATGGAACCAGCCGTCGGGATCGATCGCTTCGCGCGTTGCCTCGGGTTTGTTGTAATAGCCCTTCATCACGTGCGGGCCGCGGGTGAGAATCTCACCGTCGGGGGCGATCCTCACTTCGACGCCGTCAATGGGTTTGCCTACGGTCCCAATGCGGAAGTTCTCGGGTGTATTTACGCCGATCACCGGTGATGTCTCGGTGAGGCCGTAGCCTTCGAGAATCTCCAGCCCGGCAGCGTAAAAGAACTTGTTGATCTCGGGCGCCAGCGGCGCTCCGCCCGAAACGAAGTACCTCAGTCGTCCACCAGTCCTCGCCTTCAGCTTTGAGAACACCAGCTTCTGCGCGATCGCATACTGTTGCGCCAGCATCCCGCCCGGCGTGTGTCCGGCGAGTATTTCCGATGCCCAGCGATCGGCGACTGCGCGCGCCCAGAAAAAGATCTTCTTCTTGACGAATCCGCCCGTGAGCGCCGTCTCCAGCACCCGCGCGTACATCTTCTCGTAAAGCCGTGGCACTGACAGCACGATCGTCGGCTTCACTTCCTGCAGGTTCACTGGCACCGTGTCGATCGACTCGGCGTAGGCGATCGATGTACCGGTCGCCCACATCAGGTAGTGCCCGCCCATCCGCTCGAAGATGTGCGATAACGGTAGAAAGCTCAGCGCGATGTCTTCGCCCTCGAATGGAATCGCGGTGCGCGCTGCCTGGACGTTGGAGAAGATGTTGTCGTGCGTCAGCATCACGCCCTTGGGCTCGCCAGTGGTGCCCGAGGTATAGATGATGGTCGCCACGTCATCAGGCTTCACCGTCATCGCGTCTTCGCGATAAGTAGCGATCGTCTCGCGGTTCTCGCCTGCAACGCCGCGCTTCTCCAGCTCGCCGATCGACATGTTGGCGAGACCAGGAAGGTCGTCGAACCCAATCACCGCCTTGAGCGCAGGCAGCTGACCTCTTATCTGCCGAATCTTCTCGGCTTGCACCTGGTTCGAGACGAAGATGGCGGTCGCGCCGGAGTCCTTGAGGATGTACGCGATCTGCTCGGCGGGTATCGTTGGATAAATCGGTACATCGGTCATGCCGCCAGTGAGGCAGGCGAAATCGGCGATTGCCCACTCAGGCCGGTTCTCCGAGAGAATCGCGATGCGGTCTCCGCGCCGAATTCCGAGTGAGGACAATCCACGAGCGAGATGGCGCACTCGTTCCAGGATGTCGGCATGCGCGATCGGACGATAAGTGCCGTCCTTCTTGTACTGCAACGCGTTCGGTTTCTTGAACCTGTCGGCAGCGTCGAAGAAAAGCTGATTCAGCGTGCCCGGTTTCGGGCGCGGTCCTCCTCTGGCTTCCATCACGATACGCTAATCCTCTCGAGGAAAGTCTAGCTGCCAGGCTTCAACACGACGACGAGTCGAACCGGACTTCCAGCGACGGGCTGGCCGCGATACTTCGCCGTCGCCTGAATGATCACCGAATCGACCGCGGTTGCGTTGCCGAGGTTCACAGGATGCACCAGAATCCGCCGTCCCGCTATGCCGTTGCCGTCGGTGGTGTCGATGCGCGATAGCTTGAGCGCCTCGGTTGCGAGGTCAGCGAGATTGGGATTGCTCTGTGAGACGATGTCAAAACTCACGATGTAGTTGCTGACGACGCTGTCCGTCGAAGAAACCCCGTGCGACAACTTGACGCTCATGATTGCCGAAGTGTCTTTCGTGCTGTCCAGCAGCGAAAACGTGAGCGTGTCGAGAGCGTTAACGGAGGTGATCGAATCCGGTCGCAACGTAACGTTGATCTTTTGGATCGCCTGCAGTTTGCCCACCGTCGCTATTATGCGCGCCGGCGACGTTCTCAGGCTATCAGCTACGATCACTCCGCTGGCGCTATCTACGGTCACACCAGAATCGGGTGACTGAAAGTAGATCTTCGCCGACGCGATCTCGCCGCCCTTGTAGTTGAACGCATGAACGACGGGCAGGATGATCGCGCCCGTCGTGTCGCGCAGCGTATCGCCGACGACCACCGACGGCGATGCAAGGGTGTCGAATTGAAGTGAGAGAACGGAATCACCGCTGCCGCTGATGTCAGTGCAGGCGATTGCGATGACCGACGGCATCGCCACCATGGCGACGAAGCCGACGATAAATGCGATAGCTCTCCTGCGCGCAGAGCGCCCGACCCTGCTTCCGATCATACAAGTCGATCGGCGAGAATGGTCGCCAGATTTACGTACGCCTGCGCCGCGGCGTCAGCCGGGCTTCGCACTACCACGGGCTGGCCGGCCGCAAATGCATCGGCGGTGGCAACGGTGCGCGGAATGACGACATCGAAAACGATATTCGCAGGCAGATGTCTTCTCACGTATTCAACTACCCGGTCGCTGGCCGGATTGTTCTGCTCGAACATCGTGAGCAGGATGCCGTCGAGGGTCAGGCGTTCATTGACGCCGACGATGTCCTGAATCATCCGCAAGATCTGCGGCGTCGTCTGCAGTGCGAGCGGCTCACACTGTAACGGCACGATCACATGCTCGGCGCCGCCGAGAACTTTGCGCGCGATGGAGCCGAGTCCCGGCGGAGTGTCGACGACGACGACCTGACACCGCTGCTCCGCCATCTGCAACAGGTCCTGCAGCACGTTGGTTTCGCGCACGAGCTGAGAGTAAACTGCGTGATCGGCTTCGTCGGCAACCGAGCCGGCGAGAATCACGCGCAGCCAGGGCAGGGCAGTGGGAAGAATTATCTCGCGCAGCGTGCGCGTGCCGTTGAGATAGTCGGCGAAACCGGCGGTCTCGTGACCGCGTTGCAGTCCGGCACCGTAACGCACCGAGCCCTGTGGATCGACATCGATCAGCAGCGTCTTCATGCCGCGTCGCGCGAACGCGGCGGCGAGATTGACTGCGGTGGTGGTTTTGCCGACTCCTCCCTTCTGGCTTACGACAGCGAGGACAGCTCCCATTCTACTCTAGAATCCCCGGGATCTCGCTCGTTTGCACTTTGGGAGTCGATGGTGGGGGCTCGGAGCCTTTCATCTCATCGAGAGTTTTTTGTGCGTGCTTCACCCAGCGCTCTGCTTCGGGGCTGCGCGGCGGATCCATCAGAAACGCTTCGAGATGATACGCGGCGTCGCTGACATCGCCGCGCCGAAGAAGAAGGAAGGCGAGGCCATAGTGCGCACCGGAAAGCTTGGGCTCGATGGAAAGTGCGCGACGATAGCAGCGCACAGCCTCATCGAGCTGGCCGAGCTTCGAGTAGGCGATCGCCATGTTCTGCAGAACTTTGTGATTGTTCGGCTTCTGTCGAAGCGCGAGCCGATATGACGTCAGCGCGGCGTCGTAGTCGCCCTGGCGTTCGAGCGCGAGAGCCTCGCTGAGGTAGTCGAGGTTGTCGGGCTGAGGTTTCGGTTTGCCGCCGCCGGTGAGGCGGTCCCAGAATGACATTTGGTCGAATCTACCGACTATGTGTTTAGAGGGCTAGCTTAACCTAACTGCTTTTCCCTGAACAATTTGAGAGCGAAATGACACCGCGCAAACGGACAGTAGATGCTGCCAAAGGCGTGCTCGAAATCGAATGGCCGTTGTTCGGCGAGCTGTCCCGCGGACTGGCTCTCAAGGTCGCCCGCGCCTACGATCCGGAGGTCGTGATTGGCATCGCGACAGCCGGGGTAATCCCCGGAGCCGTGATAGCGGCAATTCTCGGACGCGAGTTTCATTCGCTGGTGGTGAGCCGGCAATATCACGCCGAGTACGCGCGCGAATCGCCGGAAGTCTTCGGCAGCGCGCCGCGCGAAGTGCGTGGTCGTCGAGTGCTGATCGTCGATGAGACCTGCGACTCAGGCGATACGATTCGATTGGCAACGGCAGCTGTTCTCGACGCAGGAGCCGCCGACGTTCGCACTGCGGTGGCATTTCGCACTGGGCCCTTCGCGCCCGACTTTCATGCGGTAGCGACGGAGAGCACGATCATTCTACCGTGGGATCGCGAGATTCTCGTCGACGGAGAGCTGGTGATTAATCCGTTATACGCAGAGGCACTCGACCACGAGTGATGACTCAGTGAGCACTACCAGCGCGGACTAAGTGCACTGCTGACTGCTGACTGAGTTCGCACTGTCCACCTTGCGGACTGTCCACTGCGCCCTGTGCGCAATCCGAGTTCGCATGGGTGTCCCAATACGCAATCAGTTAGCAGTCAGCAGTGCCGTTAGTCCGCGCTGGTAGTGCAGTTAGAACTCGCCAGCTCCGATCGTCTCCCATGATTCTCCTCGTGCGAGTTGCTCATATGCATGCTCGAGCATCTCTGCATTCCCCGCGAGGAATCGGCAGCAGGCGGGTGAGCCGGTCGAGCACTCGATCTCCATCACGCCGACTGGATAATCCGCGAGGCAGCCGAGGAATCCGGCGAGGGTTCCGGTCGTGAGGTGGCAGCCGCGCTCGCCCTCACCGTGCAGCTGCGCTTCCCAGGAGTCCTCGATGTCGATCACCGCCAGCGCGTCATGCAGAGAGCGGAAGGTCACGATTCCCCAGCCGGCGTTCTGAAAGAATTCTCCCGCGCGCTGCGAGAAATCATCGATCGCAAGATCTTCGGCGCGGCCGAGTCCCCGCTCTTCGAGCCATTGCTCGAAGGCGTCGAATAGAGAGGGCGCGCCGGCATAACCGGCCTCGCGCAGCGCATCCGGGCCGCCGCCACTGGCGCCGGCGACGCGCAGCCGCAGATCGCGCAGCGTTCTCTGTGCGAGGCCTATCAACTCTGGTCCCTCTCTGGTTGCCATGCCGATCTAGGACGATCTCAGTCGGAAGATGTTGCGGTCTGGCCGATGCGACGCAAGAGCTCGGCCTCATCGATGATCTCGACACCAAGGCTTTTTGCCTTGTCGAGTTTGCTGCCGGCCTCTTCGCCGGCGAGAAGGAAGTCGGTCGATTTTGACACGGAGCCGGTCACTCGCCCACCAGCCGCTTCAATCAGCTCGGTCGCTTTGGTCCTGCTCATCGTCGGCAATGTGCCGGTGATCACCGCGGTCTTGCCGCTCAGCGGTCCGCCGGCCGCCACGGCGCGTGGCTCGGTGAGATTCACCCCGTTCTTGCGCAGCTTCTCGATCAACCTCTTGCCCGCCGGATCGGAGAAATAAGCCTCGACGCCGTTGGCGATGGTCGATCCGATTCCTCGCACGTTCAGAATGTCCTCAGCCGACGCCTGCATCAGCGCGTCCATGGTTCCGAACTGCTGCGCGAGCAGTTTCGCCGCGATCTCACCGACGTGCCGAATACCGAGCGCGTTCAGCAGCCGACTGAGTGGCTGGGACTTGGACGCCTGGATCGCCGCGATCAAACCGTCGGCCCCCTTATCGGCGTAGCCCTCAAGCTCGAGCAGCTGCTCGCGTGTGAGCGAGTATAAATCACCTGGGTCACGCACCAAACCTTCATTCACCAGCTGTTCGATTCGGGCGTAAGAGAGACCGCGAATGTCCATTGCGCCCCGCGACGTGAAGTGCACCAGCCCTTCGAGCTGTCGTCCCGGGCACGCGATGTTGGAACAGTAGATCGCCGCTTCATCCGGATCCCGCGTCAGCGCCGTTCCACACGACGGACACTCGTCGGGCATCGTCCAGATTCTCTTTCTGTCCTGCGTCGGCTCGGGCACACGGGAGATGATCTGCGGAATCACTTCACCCGCGCGCTTCACTTGCACCGTGTCGCCAATGCGGAGCGCTTTGGCGCGAATGAAATCCTCGTTGTGCAACGTCGCGAGCTTCACCGTCACTCCGCCGATCTCAACCGGCTCCAGCACCGCGAATGGATTGATGGCTCCCGTTCGCCCGACGTTCACCTGGATGTCGAGCAGTTTCGTCTCGGCGATGTCTGGGGCGAACTTTCGTGCAATCGCCCAGCGCGGCTCACGGCCGCCGACGACGCCCAGCTCCTCCTGCAAGGCGAGGGAATCGACTTTCACCACGCCGCCATCGATTCCAAAATTGAGCTCGCTTCTGACCTTGTGTTCGAGATCGTGCGCCCACTTCTCGACCTCATCGAGGGTCCTGGCTCTCTTACGATGCGGAGCGACCGGCACACCCCACTCGACGAGCGCATCGAGCAGCTCCGTCTGCGTCTCGAATGGCAAGTCTTCACCGTCGGGAACGGCGACTGAGTAACCAAAGAATCTGAGTGGCCGGGACGCGGTGATCGCCGGATCCAGCATGCGCAGGCTTCCGGCCGCCGAGTTACGCGGATTTGCAAACACCGGCTCGTTGGCCCGCGCCCGCGCCTCGTTCATCTCCTCGAAGCGATCGAAAGGAAAGTAGATCTCGCCGCGTATTTCGATGCGGCCTTTCGGCGCCGATTCGTGTAGGCGGAGGGGAACGTCCCGTACCGTGCGCAGGTTTGCGGTGACGTCTTCTCCGACGCTTCCATTACCGCGGGTCGCGCCTTTGACGAAAACCTGATTCTCGTAGGTGAGCGCGACTGCGGTGCCGTCGATCTTGAGCTCGGCGGTGTAGCCGGACTTGCGCACGTCGTCGCCGGCGATGCGAATCATGCGCTCTTCCCACGCTCTCAGCTCTTCGTCGTCGAAAGCATTGCCGAGGGAGAGCATCGGCCGCATGTGCTGGTGCTTCGACCACGCACTCTGTGGCTCCGCGCCGATGCGCAGGGTGGGCGAGTCGGGAGTCTGGAACTCCGGAAAACTCCGCTCGAGCTCCTGGAGCTCGCGAAACAGCTTGTCGTACTCGGCGTCCGACATGGTCGGACGATCGAGCACGTAGTACTCGTAAGAAGCTTTGGTAAGGGTCGCGCGGAGATCTGCCGCGCGACTAAGGTGTGGCTCTCGGTCCTTCGGAGCTTGCTCTCGATCGGGGCGGCGCGCCGGCGCCGCCTGCTGGCGCGCTGCTGATGCTGTTTTTTCCGGTGTTGGACTGTTTGCCCGACTCTTCGCCATCCGACGAGTTGTTTCCTTTGCCCTGGGTATGCGCGTTGAATTCGTTTCCGTCGAAGCGTATCACGCGATTGCGTCCCGTTTCCTTGGCGACGTAAAGCGCTTCGTCAGACGCCTTCAACAGTGCTTCCTGATCCTTGATGCGCGGATGGGGTGACCCCGCGACGCCGCAGCTCATGGTCCGGCAGAGAGTGCCACCCGAGAAGTTAAAGGTATGCTTCGCCACACACTCCCGCAGCCGCTCGGCGAAAGTCACCGCCGCATCGAGCACCGTACCCGGAAGAATCAGCAGAAACTCTTCGCCGCCGTAACGACCGACTCGATCGATCTCGCGGGCTTCGTTTCTCAGGATCTGCGCGAACTCCTTCAGCACCGCATCTCCCGCCTGGTGTCCGTACTGATCGTTCACGCTCTTGAATTTGTCGATGTCGCACATGACGACGGCGATCGGCTCGTGGAGCCGCACCGAGTGCTGCCACATCTCGTTCAGACGCTCCTCCAGCGAGCGACGGTTTTCGACCTGAGTCAGACCGTCGGTGAGGGAAATCTGCCGCAGTTTGTCGTTCAGGTCCCGCAGCTCCCGCTCACGCTGCGCCAGCGATGACTGCAGCCCCTTGATGCGCAGCAGTGAATTCACCCTCGCCTCGAGCTCGGCGAAGTTTATTGGCTTGGTGATGTAGTCGTCAGCGCCGGCGTCCAGACCCTCGACCTTATTCTCGGTCGAGTCCAGCGCGGTCTGCATGATCACCGGAATGAACGGCAGCTCGTCGGCGGCGATTCTTGCCTTGAGCCGGCGGACCACTTCGATGCCATCGATCTTCGGCATCATCACGTCGAGCAGAATCAGATCAGGGCAGACGCGATCTACCTGATCGAGGGCTTCCTGACCGTCTCTCGCGCCGTCGACATCATACCCGCGCGCTTCCAGCCGGGCGCGCAGTAGCTCGATGTTGTCCTCGTGATCGTCGACGACGAGAATCCGCGGCTTCTTACGCTCCATTATTCTTGCCGAGGAAGCGTTGCACTTCGGCGACCACGGCTCGCGGCTCGCACGGCTTGGCGAGATAACCATCGCAGCCGACCTCCATCGCCTTCTCACGATCGGACGCGAGAGCGTGCGCGGTCAGCGCGATAATCGGAATCTGTTTGGTCGAGGGGTCGTGCTTCAGCACCTGTGTCGCCTCCCAGCCATCGATGATCGGGATGGAGATATCCATCAGGATCAGATCAGGTTTTTCCGATCGAGCCTTTGCTATCCCTTCTTCACCGTTCAGTGCCTCGGTGACCTCGTACCCAAAATGCTTCAAAATCGTGGAATAGACTATCCGATTGTCTTCGTTGTCTTCCACTAGTAATACCATCTTACCTGAATCGCTCATTCAGTATCCTCGCACGGCTATTGCTGGGTCGCTTTAGGGCAAATTTCTTACCATCCCCAGAGCGACCCTATGTTCGATACTTCGACCCCCTCCCCTTCCGAAACTCTGACGTCGTCGATTCCGAAGGCACCCCGACCCGGTTCGATCCCCCAGCCCCTCCCCGAGGAGGCGCCGGTAGAGATGATCCCGGACTGGAACGCGATTGGTTTGTTTGCGACGGGAATTGCGGTGGGAGCGATCCTGGGAGCAAGTGTCGCTCTGTTGCTGGCTCCGGCTAGCGGTGAAGAAACCCGCCACCGGATCGCCAACAAAGTACGACGCCGTGACGATGACGATATCTGGGAACAGCTGGCGGAGGAGCTGGATCTGGCATCCGAATCCGCTTTAGGGGAAACGGCGAACTGAAAACGACCAGCTGGCGGCCGGCGGCTCATAGCCAGCGGCTCTGTGCTGAGAAAACGGCCAGCTAAGAAACGCTGGCCGTTTGGTTTTGTGTGAAGCTCGAAGCTGCCGGCAGAAAGCCGCCAGCAGCAAGCTGGTCGTTTTCAGTTAGCCGTTACCCAGCCCTGAGCCCGGCATCAGCCTGCCCCTTGTAGTACCGATCGTTGTAATCTCGATTCGGCAGCTTCATGACTTGCTGCCACTCGGCTCGGGCCTTGGCCTTGTCGCCCATGTCGCGATAAACACCTGCCAGATCGATGTGGTGAGTGATCCTGTCCGGATCGGCGGCGACAGCCTCCTCCATATAACGCTTCGCCTCATCCCAGCTCGCCGAGTTGAAGACCTGTCCGCCGAGGAAGTTCTTGGCGATCATGCGGGTGAAGCCGTTCAGGCGCATGACTTCCGCGTTCCACATTCCCATCACGTGCAGGCAGCCGGCGTGCTTTGGATTCAGCTTCAGGCATTCGAGCGCATGGTTGCGCACGTCCGCCGCGTACTTGACGCGGCCGCGTGGACTCTGGGTCAAGGCGTTTCTGCCGATCGCACGGGCGAGGTTGAAATGCCCTTCGGCGTCGCCCGGGTTCGCTTCTACCGCGCGTCGCGCGTACAGCTCCCCTTGTTTGAAGTAGGCGTCTCGCTTGGCATCGTCCCTCTCGAATTCGCCGAGATCGACCGCTGATCGCGATGCTTTCCAGAGCGCCTCATAATTCTTCGGATCGTCCTTGAGCGCCGCTTCGTAGTGCTCCAGGGCGGCGGAAGCATGCATCGCGTCGTATTCTTTGTCTCCGAGCGCGATGTGGTTCGCGGCCGACTGGGCATGCGCTCCAGAGGCAACGGCGACAAGCAACATTCCTGCAGAGACAAAATGGGCAACGCGCATATGAGCTCCAATTACAGGTTTGAAGTGGGTCACAGTGTTTACCCCATCAATGACTAAATGATCGTACCGCGTCTGATCGAGCGCAAACGAAACGGCGGCCGCCTCGAGCCTGACGAGATTCGCGAGCTGGTTATCGCGTTTTCGGACGGTGAAGTGCCGGATTACCAGATGGCTGCATTCCTGATGGCCGTCTATTATCGCGGTCTCGAGCGCACGGAGATGAACGCGCTCATGGATGCCATGCTCGAGAGCGGCAAGCGGCTCGATTTTTCGCATCTGTCCAGGCCGCGCGTCGACAAGCACTCGACTGGCGGAGTCGGCGACAAGACTTCGTTGATACTCGCGCCGCTGATCTCATCGCTCGGCGTGGCTGTACCGATGATGTCGGGTCGCGGGCTCGGTCATACCGGCGGTACCCTCGACAAGCTCGAGTCGATTCCGGGTTTCCGCACATCGCTTTCGCTCGAGGAGACCGAGCGTCAGGTCGAGAAGATCGGCTGCGCGATGATTGGGCAGACCGAGGAGATCGTGCCCGCTGACCGAAAGCTGTACGCGCTCCGCGATGCCACCGCCACCGTCGAAGCAATTCCGTTGATTGCGTCGAGCATCATGAGCAAGAAGATCTCTGAGTCACTCACGGGGTTGGTGCTCGACATCAAACGCGGCTCCGGCTCATTCATGCCGGAGCTCGAGCAGGAGATCGCCCTCGCCAACGCGATGATCGAGCTGGGTGACGCGCACGATTGTCCCGTGGTCGCACTGCTGACGGCGATGGATCGTCCACTCGGCTTTGCCTGTGGGAATGCGCTCGAAGTGGTCGAATCGGTCGATGTCCTGAAGGGCGCAGGCCCAGCCGATCTCCGCGACGTGACGATGGCCTTGGGGGCGGAGATGCTGATCCTGGCCGGCGTCGCCAAATCGGCGAAGGATGCCGACGCGATGATGATTGATGCGATGACGAGCGGCCGAGCACTGGCCAAGTTCAGGGAGATCATACGCGCCCAGGGCGGCGACGATTCCGTCATCGACAAACCGGAGCGACTCCCGCAGGCGCCGCATCAGGCGTACTACCTCGCGCCGATCTCCGGGATTGTCCAGCGTATCGAGCCACGTGAGATCGGCTATGGCGTTATCGCGCTGGGTGGGGGGCGGCGCAACATGGAAGATACTATCGACCCGTCAGTCGGCTTCGTCATCACCGCGAAGCCAGGGCAGCGGGTGACCAGGGGCGACGCACTCGCGACGATTCACGCGCGTTCAGCGGAGGATCTGGAGCTCGGCGAATCTGTTTTGGCGAAAGCGATCACGATCGGAGAGGGGAAGGTGAAGCCGCTTCCCCTCGTTTCGCATCGCGTGACAGGCAACGGCGTTGAATCGCTCGTCTAGTCTCTTTTCGTGATGACTGCCAGCGCGCACTAACTGCTCTGCTGACTGCTGACTGAGTGCGCATTGGGAGACTGATACGTACTGCGGGCTGCGGACAGGCCGCAGGCTATGATTCGTGTGGTGAACAGTGCGGACTCCGCACGGTTGCCCGCAGTCGGCTTGCCCGCAGTACGTCAGCAGTCAGCAGTGCAGTTCCGTCCGCGCTGGTAGTAATCACGAACTTAGCGGCGAGGAACCCGGAGCCACCCGAATAAGAATCCTCCGATAAACAGCCCGACGAGCATTCCCCAGAGCGTCGAAGTCTTATCCGGCCCGAACAACGGATGCGAGGTGTACTGACGCGCGACTACCGTGACCATGGCGACGATGATCACGATCAGGAAGCGCGAATTCTTCGCCGGGCGACGAAAGTCGGGTGTCGGCGGGTTGGGATTGATCACTCTTTCAATTCCGCGCCGGCATCGACGAGCAACTGGCGCAGGATAGAGCGGTGGCAGCGGGCGGGATTCTCGCAGTAGCAGCCAACCGAGAAGTCCGTCTGGCGCGAGAGTGCGGCGAGCAAAGACAGCAGTCGTGCCGCCGGCGGTTTCTTCATCTCGCTTCGATATGCGCGCTCGTATTTCGCCCACCGCTTGTCGGTCCACGGCTCCGATAACGCCCACGAAACCAGTGGCGCGCTCGGCGCGAGGTCCGGCAGCCACAGATCGAAGTAATCGCGCGAGGCGAACTCTTCCTTGCGCACCCCACGCGGCGGACGCCGGACAGTACCGAGGCGAAGACCTTCATTGGCTGCGCGCGGCTCGCCGAGTCGAACGACGCGGACGGCCATCAGTCGTCGAGCTGCGCCAGCAGCTTCTTGGGCGCGGTCATCCGGTAACCATCGAGCAGGATTTCGCGCAGCTCGTTCCATTCGACGTCGCCATCCAGCCACACGCCGACCCAACCGCTGGGGCCGACGTACGGTGGCGAGAAGAATTTCTTTGGCGCCATCGAGATCATGAGTTGTTGATTCACCGCTTTCGCCTTGCACCAGACGGCGGGACGTCCCGCACCGTGATGATTGCCGGACGAAGCGTACATCGCGAACAGCTTGTTCTTCACTCTGAACGTCGGCTCGCCCCACGCCTCGACTTCGCGGGCTTCGGGGAACGACAGGGCCAACTTGCGCAGTTTGGGGAGCGGATTTCGGGGCACCAATGAATGGTGATGGGACGCTCCGAAAAACGCCAGCGCGATATAATTTTGTCTGCCCAACCCACCCGAGTGAGAATCGAAATGAAGCTTGCGAGTCCGCGCCGTTCATTCCTTGCACGCTGGATGCTGTTTGCCGCATTGATCGCGATTACCGCCAGCGGATGCACGCTGAACGTCGGTGTCAACGACCCAGCCGTTGTTGTCAAGCACGCTGGCGATGGCCAGGCCGGTCCGACGAATACCGCGCTCCCGGTGGCATTTGAGGTGCTTGTCCTCGATCAGTTCGGCAACTCACTCAAGAACGTCGTCGTCGATTGGACGATCGTATCGGGCGGCGGATCGTTGAGCGAGACCAGCAACAAAACCGTCGAGGGCGGCGTGTCGTCGGTTACTTATACAACCGGCCCGACTGCTGGCACAGCGCAGATCCAAGCGAAAGCCGCCGGCATTCCGCCCGTGACGTTCTCGGTGACGATTACCTAGCGGCTTCTTCCGCCTGTTGCAGATGGCGGTGCTCGTGCTGGGCGATGATCTCCAGCGCGGAGTACGCGTTGTAGCGAAGCTTGCCGAACGGAGATTGAATCTTGACGCGGTCAATCGGCAATCCGTCGGCGTCGCGAATCAACCCGACGAGATCGGACTGCAGTCGCACGAAATCCGAAAGCAGCTGCTCGCGCGTTTGACCTCCGCGCGGCGTGAACGGACCGGTCGTCTTGACGCGACCGAGCTTGAATTTGCCGATGTGCTTCATCGGTCGCATCATGAACGCGAGCACCCGACCCGGGATATCCATGTGGTACGTGTCAGAACTCCGCGCTCGCATCGAGCGAGCTTCGTCGATCGCCGTGCGCAACAGCGGTACATACGCGCGCGAGGTCATGTTCAGATGCTCGACGCAGTCGGCAGCTGACCATGCTTCAGGTGCCGGATGCTTGCTCCATTGCGAGGCCGGCACCTTGTCGCTCAGCGATCTCACCTTTCGCTGCGCAGAGTCCAGAGACTCGATGATTGCAGCTAATTGCTTCTGCATGAGGTCCTGAACCCGCTCAGCGCATCCGCGGTGTCGAGGGCGCCAGGACGAGCACATCGCCGGTTACCTGCAATGGTACACTGGTGACGTCCACGGAATTGGTGCCGGCGAAGATCGTGAACGTGCCTGGCTCGACGACCCTGCGCATCTCATGATCGTAGAGTGCGAATGCATCCGGTTTGAGAACGAAGGTCACCGTTCTCGTCTCACTCGGCTGCAGCGTTACTCGACGCGCGCCCTTCAGCTCCTTGATCGGCTCTTCGACGCTGGCCACGTCGTCACGGATGTAGAGCTGCACCACCTCGTCGCCCGTTCGATCGCCGGTGTTTCTCACCTCGAGCGAAACCACCACCGAATCACCCGCGCGAATCGTCGGCGCCGACAGTCTGAGATTGGAATAGCTGAAGGTCGTGTAGCTCAGACCGTATCCAAATGGAAACAGCGGCGTCCATGGCAAGTCCAGGTACTTGGACGTGTAGTGATTGGCACTGTCCGCGGGGCGGCCGGTGTTGCGATGGTTGTAATAGAGCGGAATCTGCCCGGTCGCGCGGGGGAATGTCGACGGCAACTTTCCGCCAGGGTTGTACTCGCCGAAGAGCACATCGGCCACCGCAGCGCCGTGCTGTGTCCCGAGGAACCATGTCTCCAGTATCGCCGGCGCAGCCGCTGCTACCTCTGGAAACGCCAGCGGTCTGCCGTTCATCAGCACCACCACCACCGGCTTGGTCTCGCCGCCCGCAGAGCCACGCGCTGCTCGAATGACTTCGAGCGCGAGATCGCGCTGCGCTCCCGGCAGCTCGATCGACGCCCGGCTCGATGCCTCACCGCTCATGTCCGCGCGCTCGCCAATCACCAGCACTACCGCGTCTGCCTCCGACGCCGCGCTGCGCGCCAGCGCAAATCCCGTGGTGTCGACGGTATCGACTGGTGCTCCGCGCACTGTGATGATCCGCGTCGAGTTACCGAGTGCGCTGCGAATCCCGGCGAGAACCGTCGTCGCTTCACTCGGCCTTCCGTCGGCGGCCCAGCTACCGAGTGCGGATGCGCTGTCGTTCGCCAGGGGTCCGATGATGGCGATCGACCGCAGGTCCTTTCTCAGCGGCAGCGCCTTGTTTGCGTTCTTGAGCAGCACGATTCCTTCGCGCGCTGCAATTCGCGCAGCACCCATGTGCCCAGGCGCCAACGTGTAAAGCTTTTCGCGCGCCGCGTCGCTGAACTTGTATGGATCGGTAAAGAGACCAAGTAGGTACTTCACCCGCAGCACTTGCCTGACTGCTGAATCGATCAGGGACACCGGCACTCGTCCGGCATTGGCCGCCACCGCGATGCTGTCGACATAGACGTGATCGGACATGTCGAAGTCGACCCCGGCGCGAAGGCCAAGAATGCCCGCGTCGCCAAGGCCCGCCGCGACATGGTGTGAAACGAGCTCCGAGATCGCGCCCCAGTCACTAACTACCAGTCCGCTGAATCCCCAGCCACGACGCAGGACATCGCCGAGCAGCCACTCGCTGGCGTGAGAGGGCGTGCCGCCGATCTCGTTGAACGATGCCATCACCGTCGCCACGCCTGCGCGTACGCCAGCTTCGTACGGGGGCATGTACGTCTCCCACAGCGTTCGCTCGGACAGCTCGACGGTGTTGTAGTCCCGTCCGCCCTCGGCACCGCCATATCCGGCGAAATGCTTCACCGTTGCCAGAATCGCATCGGGCGCACCGAGACCGGCGGCATTGTCACCGCCCTGGAAACCGCGCACGCGTGCTGCCGACATCACCGAACCGAGATACGGGTCTTCGCCTGCACCTTCGACGATACGTCCCCACCGTGGATCGCGCGCGATGTCCACCATCGGG
>DASTGU010000160.1:0-24232 GCA_035718845.1 Gemmatimonadaceae bacterium
TTGAACGCAATGACGCGGAAGCATCCACCGTCGCCGCCCTGCGACCAAAACGTAGTTTCGAAGTAGGACGTGTTGGCCGGCGCTTGCGCGTAGGTGCTCCATTCTGTGACGCCATCCCATGAAAACTCGATGCGGAATCCCGCTTCGTTGGTGGAGTTGTCAGACCACGAAACGCCGAGTGTCGCTGTCGCATTGTCAGTGTTATAGGTGTAAGCAGCGTCCACGTTGGTCGGATCGGCTGGAGGCGCAGTCGGAACTACCGCGACCGCGTCGTTCGAGAAGTACGAATAGCCGCCGTCTTTAACGGCCTGGACGTGATAGGTATAAGACACATCGGCGCGAACCGCGGCATCGAGATAAGTGCCGCTGTTGGCTGGCAGCGCCGCGATTTCACTGAATGAGCTACCGTTGTCGGATCGGTAAACCTTGTATCCGTCCTCGAGTGCGGAGTTGTCCAACCAACTGAGCCTGATGCCCTGTCCTTCGACACTCGCCGCCAAACCCCACGGTCGGCTGGGGATACCGGTGCAGATGCTCGACGAGGGAATCGATGCAACAGTGTTGAATGCAAAAATGCGGAAACACCACAGTTGTTCTGTTGTCCCGTTGTTGAAATACGTGGACGTCGTATTGGCAGGAACTGTGAACGACTGGGTTGAACCGCCGAAAGTGGCCTCGATGCGGAAGCCATCTTCGTTGTCGGAGTTGTCCTTCCACTTCAGCAATATCTGGAATTCTTGCGGCACCGCGCTGACATCAGATGGCGGAGCTATTGGCGGCGCTGGCGTTGTAGCGCACCCGGGAGAGGAGAACGCACTGTAGCTGATCGTCTTGCCGGTGTACTTGAAGGAGCGCACTTCATAGCAGTACTGCGTCGAGCCGGTCAATCCTGAATCATCATAGGCCCCCACGTTTGCCGATGTCGAGGCGATTTGTGTGTAGGTTCCTGCCGGACCGGCAATCGAGCGAAATACCTGGTAGCCGCTGGCGCTCGGGCTGGTCTGCCATCGCACCGATATGCTGTTCCAGGAAGTGGCGGATACCGTCGCAGTAGAAGGACTCGCTGTGAACGAAGCACTGTTGGGAACCGTCATGTTCCTCTGACTAGTCGCGTCCACCGCAGCTGTGGGCTCGCAGGCGCTCGCCAGTATTTGCAGCGATGCGGCGACCAAGAGTACAGTCGTGCGTTTGACTCGGATTGATGAATGCATGGTCCGCCCCTGAGAGAGTCCTCAAACAGGAACGGACATCGCCCGCGGTTTTGCGCGAGGTCTACGGCTGGCCGAGTACTTTGACGGGCAATCCGCTCGTGGTGGAAGTGCCGGCGCCGAGCGCGCCGGTTTGATTGTTTCCCCAGCAATACCATGGGCCCGCAGCTGAACGAGCACAGGTATGCGCGCCTCGTACGCTCAGCTTGTCGAAAGTGAGACCGCCGACAACGGGTTGCGGAGTGGTGAACAGAGAGGGAGTGACAATTCCAATACCGAGCTGGCCAGCATCATTAGCTCCCCAGCAATAGGCGTGACCATCAACGTCGAGCGCACAAGTGTGAACGGGACCGGCGGCGACTGCGGAGAACTTGAGCGCGCTGGTGACGGGCGCGGGGACGAAAGTGTCACCTTGATCCGTGCCGTTTCCCAAAGCACCGAACCCATCGGCTCCCCAACAAAGCAATGATCCCGTCACTAGTATGCCGCAGCTGTGCGCCTCACCCGCTGTGACCATCGCGAACTTCAAACCGCCGGCTATGGGCAACGGAGTCGCGGTTTGACTCGCGATCGTCCCAACGCCGAGTTGTCCGTGCAGGTTATCCCCCCAACAATACCCAGTGCCGTCAGAGGTGACCCCGCATGTGTGGTGACCGCCCACGCTCAACGATGTGAAGTTGATTCCGCCAGATACGGTAACAGGAGCGTGGCTCTCGAACATGCCCGCCACGCCAAGTTCGCCGTTTGCGTTGAGTCCCCAACAGAACGCCCTCCCGGAAGAGGCGAGCCCGCAGGTGTGGTGCTCGTTTCCTGCGGCGATGTCGACAAAGGTGAGGTCGCTGCTCACACGTACTGGCTGCCACGAGTCGCTGGTATTGTTGGAACCGAGCTCCCCGTTCGGGTTGTGGCCCCAGCAGTACGCCTCGCCTGATGCAGTCAGGCCGCATGTGTAAGTACTTCCCGTCGCGAGCTTTTTAAAAGCAAATCCAGGCGCGACGGTTATGGGTTTGGTGAAGAACGATGCTGGCGGCTCCAGCTCGGCACCAAGCACCGTGGGCCGCCCCACCTGTCCGCCAGAGTTATTTCCCCAGCAGTATGTGGCCGCATCTGTTCCAATCGCGCAGGTGTGGCCATTCAGTTGGGTACCCCCAGCGCTCAGGGATTCGAAGGTCACCTGCGCGACCGTTACCAGTATTGTCGCAGTGTAAGTGCTCCAGTGAGCAGTGATGCTGGCGGACCCGGCTGCACGTGCGTCAACAACTCCGCTCGCACCGATAGACGCGACATTTGGGTTCGAGCTCTCCCATTGAATGTCAGTCGCTGCCAATGGTGTTCGAGCTCCCGCCGAATTAACGCTCGAACCCTTGAACTGTGCACTCTCGTGCAACCACAGAGTTGTCGTGTCTGGAATCACGTCGAAGGCGACCACAGGCAGTGAAGAGCCGACCGTGATGACCGCTGTATCGCTTCGGCCGTCGATCGTCGCGATAATGCGAGCGACGCCGTTTGCAACGCCACTTATGTTAGCCCAATAAACGGCGAGCGACGGCGGAGCAGATCCGTTGAACCAAGTCGGGTCCATTGCTGTTGGCGGCTGATTGCTGGGTGCCACCACCGCGACCGAAGTGTTGGTCGTGCTCCATTGTATGGGACGGTGCGGCAGCAGATTTCCGTCTGCATCGAACGCGACTGCGGCAATCTGCAATGTGCCGCCCGCCGCAACGCTGCTCGAGTCGAAGGCGACCTTGAGAGACGCAGCCGCCAGCAGGCCATTCGAAACGAACACCGACATGCCGGCCGTCACCCCATCAACCTCGGCAAAAATTCTCCCCGCCCCTTCACTGCGTGCTGTGACAAGTCCTGTACTCGTCACCGACACAGTCGGAAGTGTGTCGGCGAACCACCTGACTTCATGTCCGGTTACCTCGTTTCCTGCCGCATCCTTTGCGACAGCGGCGGCCTGGAATTGATCACCAACTCGCATACTCAAACGATCGGGGATGATGGTCACCGATGCGATTGGCGCTTCCACGGACGTTCCAGTTGTGAACGGCACTCTGGAAGTTGAGTCGAGCGGATCATTGTCGAGGTCTCGAACGCCGTTAGTCACAACCAGCTCATAGGCGGTGTTCGGCTCGAGGTTGCTGGTGGGCTTGAATAAGACCGCGGCAGTAACGCCCTGCAAAATCGTGGTAGTTCCAGAAACCTCCTGGGTGCCTCTGAATAGGCGTATCGACGATGCAAGGGAGCTCTCGATGACGGGCTCGCTGAACACGATCTCAATGTTCTTGTTCAGCGGTATCCCCGTTTTGCCACGGCCCGGACTCGTGCGTACGATCTTGGGCGGGCGGCGGGAAGGAACGGTGTTGTTGAAGTTGGCTACGACATCACCCGATGAATTCCTGACTACGATTGCCACGTTGTCGCCGGACGAAGCCGGAATTGGAACCGGATCGAAACCGCCATCAACCATCGTGGTGGTTACCGCAGCGCCCGAACGAGTGTTGGTGATCGACGCCGTCGCACCGCCAATTGCTGTCTGCGACTGCAGCGCTATGTATGCAATGTTCCCATCTGTCGCTGACCCAGAGACCGACCGAGCTGCATTGAAGGCCGGCTGACCTGGAGTGTTCGCCGACGGTGCCATCAGTGATGCCATCGCCGGCCTCGAATTCGACACGAATAACGGCGACGGCGGATCACCGCCTTCACCAGCAACCCCGCCGGGTCCGGCCGCGTCCTGCGAACAGCTGGCAACGCCGGCAGCGAGGACGGCCAAGCGAAAATTCCGGAATGCAATCCAGCCGGTCCGCGTCATTTCAGCTCGCACCCATCGTCATCATTCATCAGCGACCCGAGCCAACGTCAACAAACGCTGCCCAGTAGAACGGACTGGAGGAACTCGAATTTCGCAGCATTGCGCGCTGGGCCTGAGATAGGGCGTGGCGTGTCGACTCGCCGGCGCGTAACTGCTGGTGGACCTCCTTCATCAAGACCGCCGTAGATCTGTCTTCAACGGCCCATAGCGTGGCCATCACTTGCTCCGCGCCGGCACTTAGAAATGCGTGCACGAGTCCAACCCAGTCGTCGCCGGCGGGAATATCCGACTCAATTCCGGAGGCCAGCCCGGTTTTGCAAGCGCTCAGCAAGACCAACCGCGCATGCAATGCGAGCCCGAAGATTTCGTGCACTTCCAGCCGCCCGTCGTTGGCGGCGTCCGAGCTCAGCTCGACGAAAGAGAACAGCGGATTGTGCTGGTTCAGCACCCCGTACGTGGCCAGATGGACCATATCATACTTCCCGACAATCTCCCGGAATCGCTGCTCGGTCGCGTCGCGGTCACTCAGTACAGTTGCAGCGGGCCCGTACAGCGAAGCGATGGACTCCACTTCGTCGCGTGAGCCGGGTAACGTTCGCGCACGCGGCGCGAATGCCAGCACTGACGACCGTGTGGAGGGGCTACGATTGCTGAGTTGCACCCACAATGAGGCCGATGGCGCATAGCCAAGGTCGTACCGTTCCACCAGAAACTGATTCCGACGCGATCCGTCGATCAACGCCGCGAAGGGCAGGTAATGCAGCTCCGCGTGTGGAACGATGACCAGCTGCTTCACTCCACTCAACAAACCGGCATCGTCTGCGGGCGCGATCAGCTCTTCGTACAGCCGACGCAATGGTGCCCTCCACGCAGTTGAGTTGCGCTCGTGTCCTGTTTGCCCGATGATTCCGCGCGCGAAATCAATCAGCGTAAGCAGCTCTTTGCGGCCGACTCCCAGATCGATGGATCGCACCGAGTCCCGGCGCACGACGAACAGCAGCGTCGTCGAATCCGTTACCAGATACTCCAGCATCGCTTCATCGGCGCCCAGCCTGTCTGCCACGGTACGCCATGAATTGACATCAACTGGCGGTTCTTTTCTCGCGCCTTGATCTTCCATCGCGACGAGTAGCTGCTGATACCGCTCCTGGTCGTGCGCCAACGCTTCGCGAATGATCGCACTTCCAGCATCGCCGTCGTCGGGGCCGCGAACGCTCACCGCGGTTGCACTGTGTGTTTCGAGGCGTTGGGTCAGTTCGGCTATCTCACGACGCAGATTCTGCTCGTCGCGGACCAGATCGCTGTCCGCAGATGGAGGTCTGGCCACACCACCGCGCGCGAACAGTTCGAGTAACTGTCGTGCGTGCATGCGCTCGCTCGCCGCGAACGCTCCTTCCGACGTACCCACGTCGTGCTCGAGCAGCGCGAGCTCCTCATACGGTTGCCACTTATCACTCAAAAAGATCGAGCGGCGCGTCGGTCCCCCGAGCGATGTCGCCATTCGTTCGACCTCGGCGATCGCTGATCGCAGCTCAGTGATCGCTGCTGAAGCCAATCCCTTTGACTGAAGCGCGTGTGCAAGACCGTCGTGCAGCCGCCAGGATACCGCCGGAGCGCTTAAGCCAGTGATCAGGGCGAGTCCCCGCCGGTAGTCTTTTTCAGCCGCTAGCGGCAATCGAGCATCGGACTCGAGGTCTCCCAGAGAAACGAGCGCGCTGGCTTCACCAATCGGATCGTTGAGCGCGCGCAAGCTGTCGCGGCTGCGATTCATGATCAGTCGCGCGGTGGTGGTGTCACCTCGTTGCTCACGAGCCCAGCCGAGAACCAATTCAGTTAGCGCGCTAGCTCGCCGATCACCCGATGCTCTTTGCGCATGGGCGACACGTTCGAGTTGATTCTCCGCGCGGAAATATTGCTCGTGTTTGAGCAGCAGAACCGCCTGTCCCTCCCGAGCGTTCGTCTCTCCCGCTACGTCACCGACCCGGCGGGCGAGCGCGAGCGCGCGGTCGTACTGAGTCTCCGCTGCCGGATAGTCGTTCAGTTGAAGGAGAATATCACCGCGTGCGAGCGCGACCGCGGCCTCGAGGGCTGACAGGCCGGGGCCGCGTTTGAGGACGAGCTGTGCGCTGCGCAGCTGCTCAAGCGCCGTCCGCAAATCACCACTCGCAGACGCGACCGCCGCAAGGTCGCGTCGCGTCTGCACGATATCCTCTCTGGTGCCCGCACGCTCGAACAAAACGAGTGCCTCGCGCAAACGGTCGCGCGCGATAGAGTAGTCTCCGGTGCGTGTGGCAAGCCGTCCGAGATTCTGCAGTGCCAGGGCTGCGTCGGCGTCGCTGCCAAGTTCTCTGAAGGCCGCCAATGCATCCCGATAGTCGACGGTTGCTTTCGCGTAGTCGACCTCAAACGTTGCGAGATTCCCGAGATTGAGTAGTGCAGTCGCAGCGGCGTCTTCAAGCCCGTGATCGCGCGCGATGCGAAGAGCCGTCGTGAATTGCGTGCGTGCTTCCGCGGAATCGCCGAGGGCCGATGCAATAAGTCCGAGGTTATTGTGGTCGGCACTTTCGCCGGTCAAGTCGCCAATTCGCGATCTCAGCGTCAACGTTCGCCGATATCCGTCCTCGGCCTCGCGAAAAGCGCCCCGGTCCTTGGCGATGCTGGCCAGTGTCCCCAGAGCGTTAGCCGACGTCCGCTGATCGCCAACGGCGATCGAGAACTCTTTCGCCCGCTCCAGATAACGCCGCGCGCTGTCGAACTGCATCAAGCGGTAAAACGCGGCGCCGATATTACCGAGACTCGCGGCAGCTCCAGCGGTGTCCGAGACCTCGACCGAGCGACGAAGAGCCTTTCGCCACAGGCGAATTGCGGCGAGCGGGCCACTCCGAGCGTAGGTGCTATTTCCTGCAAGGCGCAGGCTGTCGGCAGTTACTACCGCGCGCCTCTGCTCGATTGGGAGTTTCGTGAAGCGCTGCAGATTGGTTAGTGGAAACGAATCACTCCAGGCAGTGGCATATGCCGACGCGAGCCGCAGCGATATTTTGAGAACCGAATCGCTTTCCTCTGCGCTTAGCGCATGAACAGACCGCGATCTCAAATCGGACAGCAGGTCACGCGCGGCGGTGGGCTCGTCATGAACCGCGATCCGGATTGCGCCGCTGTCGCCATTTGCGACGACGCTTTGTAAATGACCCGTCGCCTGACCATGCACCACGCTCGAAATAGTGGCCGCGTTCACGGCGCACATTAACGCAATGACGATAACGTGCCTCATGACCGCGGATGCCTGACTGCGAATTCGACCAGCTCGGAGGAGACATGGCGATCGTACCCTACGTCTGCTTCCACCTTCCAGTAGAACGCGTGACCGGTGGCGAGTGTGATGCCCGCGGCGGCAATGGTGGAATCCGATGTTGTGCGTTCCCAGACCACGGTGCCGTTTGCGTCGAATACGCGTACGTGATACCGATCGGCCTCCGCAACCGACGACCACACAAAATCGTGGAGTGAGTCTACAGTTCCGACCGGCACGAACAACGTAATGGAAGGCGAACCTGCACTCGCCGGTGCTCGATGAAGGGATGATCCAGGAGTGCTAGAGAGGCCGGGCAGGAGCGAGATTATCACCACGGCCGCAGCAGCTGCAACAGATGTGACGAGCCAGCGAGTGCGTCGCCGCCGCGCCGGCAGCGTGCGCATGATGCGCCGCGCGTCGACTATCTCATCGCGGCATTCGGCGCACTCCACCAGATGCGTCTCAATGCGCGCACGCCTTTCGCCCTGCGCCGCACCGTCGAGATACGCGGCAACCTCGTTTGGTGCGAGGTGATTAACGGTCACGGCCAGGTGGCTCCTCGGATTTGCATAACATGCTCACCTTGATACGCCGATGGCGCTTTGGTTTGTCGGATTCCGCCGGCTGCACAGAAGAACGGACAAGGCCGGTCGCTTTGCGATCTTGCCGATCATGGTTCCGGACCCTCGATACCACGGTCCGCCAGCATCCGGCGCACACGTTCCAAAGCGCGACCCAGCCGGCGATATACGTGGAACACGGACGGCAATTGCATCAGACGCGCGATTTCCATGACGGGGAGCTCGTTCTCGAAACGCAGCGCAAGCAACAGGCGATCGGCTCGATCGAGCTGCTTGATGGCATTTTTTACTGCGGCCACCAGTTCGCTGCGTCGCACGTGAGCGTCTGGGCCCATCTCCGGGTTGACTGCTAACTCGTCGGGATCGAGACGGTCGGCAACGAGATCCTCCAGATGTCGCCGAGCTTGTTGTGCATCCTTGTATTCGGGTTTCTCGCTGCGCGATCGCCCGTAACGTGCTCGCTGGTGATCGCGAACCAGCCTGCGTACAACGACGATCAGCCACGACGAGAACTTGCTGTTCGGCTCGGGGACGTACGCGCGCAGACGGCGGAAGTCGTTCTCCCTCAGGGCTTCAAGAACGTGGGCGTAGGCGTCCATTGCCGAGTCGGGATCCGTGGTGACGCATCGGCAGGTATGCAGTACCGTATCGCTGAAAGTCGCAATGAACCGCGCCCAGGCCTCGTCGCGCTGTGCGGCCTCCGTCGCTGCTCGCAGCTGCGAGAGCGTGGGCTCGAGATCGGTGGGACTGACAGCTTCGCCCGTACTTAACTCCGGTGCGCCAAATGTCTACGTTACGCCTGCTTTTCCTGCTCCGCTAGCAAATCATCATCTTCGGTCCGTTTTGATCTCCGGGTCCTTTGATTTCCGGGGGGTATGACATGGTCGCGCGTTGCACCGCTCTAGTTTCCCGTGCCGCTTTTGTTGGTTGTGCTATGTTCGCGGCGTCGTGTTCTGACAGTACTGCACCGCCGAAGGCGACCGGCCTCATCTTCGTTACCCCGCCGGACGCGTTCGCGACGATGATACCCCCGAACAAACAACCCGTGTTACAGTTGGTTGACGCTCAGGGTAATGCAGTCAGCGTCGGCTCAAGAACGATTACGGCCAGCGTGATCGCGGGTCCGGCCGAAATCGAAGCAGGTGCGACCGCGACTACCAATGCCAGTGGAGTCGCAGCTTTTTCTGGCCTGACTCTCGGTACAGTGACGGGGGGAGAGGGCCAGGTTACGCTGCAGTTCTCCGCAGACGGTCTTCAGCCACTGACAGTGACCGTCGGTTTGCAATGCGCGCTGCTGCCGATATCGATCTCGCAAACTGTGAGTCGGTCCTTGGGCAAGGGAGATTGTATTGACCAAGGTGATTATGTGAATTTCTTTGCCCTTTCAACCGTGGCACCGGTTGCCGCGTTCCGTTTATCGTTCGCCGGGAATTTCCCTGCCGCTCTGCTATTGCAGGGACCCCACGAAACGGCTTACTACTGGGGTTACACCGACGACCCGATTTCGACTGACTACAATTTCAGTTACAAGGTGTTATTGCCGGCCGGCCAGACCTTCGTCGAGGTCGAAACAGTTCAACAAAACCGCGCTGGTGCGTACACGCTGACCACTGCACCTGCGCCTGAAGACTTGAGCTGCGAGTCCCATGTACCCCTTGCCGCCAGCCCACTGGCAAGTGCGCAGACGCTTGCGGCGGGAGACTGTGTAAGAAACTCTTTCTTCGAGGATCTTCTTGGGGTCGGCCTGCCGCCGCAGGCCACGCTTACTGCGTCGATGACGTCGTCCGCGTTCGATCCAACCTTGAAAGTTCTCAATGCATACAATAGCAGCGTCATCACATCATCCACGGCACAGGGCACAGCGAGCGTGACGCTCAAAACCGATACCGCGTCGTTCTATTACCTGGATTTCACGAGTGCAGCTGCATCGGCGACCGGCAGTTACATCTTCACGTTGAACATCAGTTATCCACCGGGCGCTGTGCGAGAATCGTTATCCTCCGCCGCCATGACGGAATTGCAGCGAGGTCAGTGCCACCCGTCCGCGCCGGCGCCCCGGTTGTCATGCCACGCGAGAGCGCTGCGCTCAAAGCGTGACACCGGTCAGCCGAGCAATTTCCTCCCGCAATAACTCGGTAATCGGCCGCGGTGTAGCCCTCATCCACCGCGGCCGTGCCGTGACCGGCTACTTTCTGGTGGCCAACGCCAGCCTGCTTCTCCTCCTCGCGTTATTTGCCGGGAAATCGGAAAGCGACAGCGCGGACATCGTTCTGGCTGCCAGCGCGGGCTGTGCCGAGCTCAGTGCGTGGTAGCCCGCATCGTACTCCCAGACCGCGCCTGGCCACCGATCCGCCGCGCGCCGAGCGAAGTCGTAAGCCGCGCGGTGATCGCCTCTATTTCTGGCGATTAGAAAATCGAGAAAGTATGTCTGGTCAACGCTCATGTGCGGTCGCAACGCATTGGTGCGAGCAAGAAGTGAATCGGCTCTCGCCCACTCCTCCAGACTCTGTTCGATGATTGCCATCTCGAACAAAGCGTTGAATTCAGTACTATCCAGCGAATACGCTCTGGCGAAGAGATCAACAGCCTTTTCATAGTCCTCGCGCGATCTCCCGGATAGAAAGAGCTCGAAGCCCTGTGAGGATGCCTTGAATGCGTCGAACGGAATTGGTCTCGACCAACCTCGCTGCTCCATAATTCCGGCCAAACGCGGCTCGAGCGCGCGCGCCATCGAGCTCGTTACCTGCGCGCTCATCACCGCAAGTCCCTCCGCTGCTTTCGCTGCCGGAACCGACATCGGTCCAACCACTGCCAGTAATCGCCGCCGTTCAGCATCAGCAATCTCTACACGAAGAAGCATCGTGTCGGCTTGGGCAGTATACGCTCCGCTAATGACCAGTCGAGCGCCGGTCTCCCTGGCGATGTCTCGCGCCGGGTCTGTCGAAGTCATTGAGGCAAGCTTTGTCGCAGCGGGTGCTGGAACTGTGACGATGTCGCCGAGTGCACGATCGCCGATCTTCGCGGCAATTTGATCGGCAACCAGCTCACCCACGTAATCGAGGTCGGAGCGACCAGTCGATGCTACCCGTGTCGACGCGTCATGAAATTCTAGATCCGGTCACATTACCCCTGATCTGTGTGCAGACTAAAGGAACGGTGCCCACGTTCGGCAAGGTTATCTGTAGATTGTCGAGATTATTGACAGTTATTTGAGCGGAAAAACTCCCGAGGCTCGAGATAGAGCCGCTGACGCTGACCTCGACGACACCAGATACGGGACCAGCCGACACAGGCGACGATTCCCTCAGCATCATCGTAATGGGGAACGTCAGTGGATCGGTAACAGCGACGCTTACACTGCCATAACTAACTGGGAACGATTGCGAGAGGAATGACACCGTGCCTGTAGGAACGAGTGTCAGCTGGTTCCCCGAGTTCACCGATGTGGACAAGCCGGTCACGTTGATATAACCGCTTAGCCCACCCGCGGTGCAGCTTGAAACGAGCGTTGGCGAAATCAACCAGGTTCCATTCAATGCGCTCGATGGAGCAGGGGTAGGTGGCGGTGGCTCTATCGGCGGTTCGTTCCCCGAAGTGTTTCGGCAGACCAGGGCGCCGACACTGCTGAAGCCACTGACGAAATAGCCGACCGGACAATTCTGTCCGGAGAGCCCAAGATTTCCCGCCGGCCCCGGATCGCCGCGATCGCCTTTGATGCCCTGCGAGTTCCACTGGAATTCGACGTGCGACTTCCCCAGGCAGGCGGCCGGAAGACCCGGCGCCTTGATCCGATACACGACTCCGACGAGTGGGATGTAGCAGGCATGAATGATGTCGTCACCCGTCGTCTGCGCCCCCACTGCAGTCGGCAGTGCGAGGAGCATCGTCGAAGTTGCCAACGATAGCAAAACGCGTTTTACCATTTGCATGCTCTCCTCGCTGTTAACGGGTCGGTGGGGGATCAGTCGTCGATGAGTCGCTGGCCACCTGGGCGATGCGATCCAGTGTTACCTCGATCACTGCCTGCAGAACATCACTCTCGGTGATCGAGCCGGTCGTATCCGCGGCCGTCGATATGTCATACGCCAGGTGCGGAACGATCATCATCTGTGCTTGTCCGGGGTGATCGATGGCGCCGAGCGACGCGTCGACTGCGGTCGCCAACTCGGGATGTCGAAGCATCTCCGAAACCTTTCCCAGGAACGGATCGCCGCGCAGCTGCGACGCATATTCCGGCAGTGACAGCGTCGGCGGAGCCGCATTGCGCGACTCCGGAGCCGTGCTGTCCGTGCATGCGATAAGCGCTAGAGTGGCTAACAGCCAGCGGGTGCTGCGACGAGTCATGTCGCCTCCAATTCGGCCTCGGTGATCAGTCAATTCTCCGCGCGCATTACTTGTGTATTACGATGCTTCCGCCCCCAAGCGTCGTAGCATCACTGCTATCCTCGGATGATACGCGCCTATTGTCGTAGACCACACTTCCATTTCCGTCCCAGATTTTGATGCGGAATTGATCAGGGCCGCTCGCAGTTCCGAACTGACCGTCGATTGCGGTGAGCAGGAAACCGTAACGGGTCGTTCCGCCATTGAGCGTACCTTCACCTTTGATCTGGGCTTTCGATCCCGCTACTACCAGCCATTGGTAGGACGTGCTTTGGAAAACGAGACCAGCTACCTGGAACTGGAATTCAGTTGACCCGTCGGGGGCGTTCGCTCCCTTCTGATACCTGGCAACAAAGCCGAAGCTCGCTCTCCCGACCAATGCCGGAATTGGCGCGTAAGCGCCGGCGGGACTGGCTATCCATCCTCCGCCCGTGACGAAGCCAGCGCTACCGTCGTACACGACGATGTAGGCGGGTACGCTCGCCGAGCTGCTGCGAGAGCCGGTAAGATCGCCATCGGAAACTTTGACGCCAACGGTGTAGACACCCGGAGCGAGATATGTGTGCGTCGATTGCACCGAACCACTTCCGAAAGTTTCGGTGACTGTACCTGACGACGACGTTCCGTCATCCCAATCGACTACAGCAGTGTGAACGTCTCCAAAGTTGTCGTCACTGAATCCAGCAGTGATTGTCGCAGCGCCGCCAAGTGCAATCGGACCGGACGGAAGTGAGATTGCCCCGACCACGGGTGATACATTCGCCTCGGCGACCAGGAACGGCGACAGCGAAGAGACGCTGCCGCAGATTTTGTTGTTCTGCGTATCGGGATAACCGGGGGATGTTACGTCCTGCCAGGTGCCGTTTTCGAAGTGCAACATTTTGAGGTGCGCTTCGTTGTTGTACGTCCCTTCCGTCCACGTGATGCATATCTCGATCGGTGGTGTAACGGTGGCCGTTGTGTGTATGTCGTAATAAGTGGGCGGACTGCCGAGCCGGAAATTCGCGGGCGGAGGAGGGCCACCGCCGCCGACCGGACTACTTGTGGCAGTCGTAGTGCCCCCAGTGGTCACGCCGGTAAACGTCACGTCGATCGGACTCGGCTGTCCCGTCGTCTGGTCGGGAGGAGTGACGGTTACGTCACCGCCGGGCGGCGTTGTCCCCGGCGGAGGCGGAGCCGGTCGATTGGACTCGGAGACCGAGGTAGCACCCCAGCAGCGCAGCGAGTGGTCAGGAAGAATGACGCACGTCGTCCCTTCGCCGGTGGCAACGTCCACCACGGTGCTCACGCCGGCGGGGATCGGCGGCGGATACGCAAAGCAGCGGAGGCTGGAGTCTGGCCGGATGACGCACGTGGCGAAATCGCTAACACTGACTTTGCTGACCGGTCCGAGATCAGACGGAGGAGCAAACTCGGACGAACCCCAGCATACGAGCGTCTGATCGATCTTCAGTGCACAAGCACGGAAACTCGCCGCAAAAACCTCTTTGACATTGGCTAAATCATGAGGTGGGTTCAGCTCTCCAAAGAAATTGCCACTCACTGTCTGGCCCCAACATCCGACCGTTCCATCAGCCTTCACGCCGCACGAGTAACCAGAATTGCTCACGCTTACGTCTATTGCCGCGCCGAAATCGGCGGGCACATCCGCTTCACCGTGGAAATTTATTCCCCAGCAACGGACGGCCCCACTCGCGACCGCGCATGCAGTCCCCCCATTTACGGAGATGCTGCTGACGTTAGAAAGTCCTGGCACGCGCGTCACTCCGTTGAACGGATAACCCCAACACACGACTGTCGCGTCGGTCTTGATCGCACAAGTATTCTGGCCGTTCGTTGCGACGCGCGTGACCGGACCCAGCGTTGCCGGCGGTTTGTCTGACTGCGACTCAGCTCCGGAGCACACCAAAGCACCCGCAGCATCTATTGTACAGATGCTCGAGAAACTGCTTCGCCCACCAATATCGACTGACCGAAGATTGTTGCTGGTGGGCGGAGTCGACTGGTCGGTGATGTCCGTTCCCCAACAAACGAGGCGCCCCGCATCTTCTACTGCGCACGTGTAAGCATCAGCGGCCGCGATTAGTCGGACGGTACCGAGGTCACTTGGAGGGTTTAGCGCGCCGAAGGACGAACCACCCCAGCATCGGACGATTCCCGCACTGGTGATGGCGCAGATGTGCTGCGTCCCGAGCGCCAAAAAGCGGACTGGTCCCAAGTCAGGCGGCTGCGGTACGTCGAATAAGTCGAGTGGGCGACCCCAACACTGAATCGAGCCATCGTGAAGTACAGCGCAGGTGGTGCTGTAGTTCAGCGCCACAAACCCGACGCCCGTCAGACCTGCTGGCGCGCCTGTCTGGCCATAATTGTTCTGTCCCCAGCATGCGACCGTGCCGTCGAACTTGGTTGCGCAGGTGTGCCAGGATCCGGAGAAAACACGCGCAACACCGGTCAGTCCCCGTGGAGGAGCTGATTCGCCGTAAAAATTGGCTCCCCAGCAAACAACGCCCCCATCTGATTTTGCTGCGCATGTATGCGCGTACCCCGCGGCGAGGTACGTGGCGTTGGTGAGATCGCTGGGCGGCGTCGCCTGTCCGTTGCCATTGTTTCCCCAGCACCGAACAGTGTGATCCTGTAGCAGTGCGCAAGTATGACTGCCACCCGCGCTCACCTGCAAAGCCGGTGGGAGATCTGCCGGCACCTCGGATGCGCCGTAATTCACGTCGAGCGCCACGTTGTTTCCCCAGCATGCTACCGTACCGTCGGACCGAGCCACGCATGTGTGTTGCCCGCCGGCACTGATTTGTGCCACTGATCCGGGCGCGATGTACACAGCGTTCGGCACCTTCGGTGTTACGCGAGTAGGGGCAGTCGGTGTTTGGTCGTTGCAGGACGCAAGCACCAACAACAGCAACGGCAACGTCGACGATGAGAGTACACTACGCGGACCGAGTAGCATCAGAACGCTCCTTGCAATCCTGTTCTCCGGCTGTGGAATGCTGCTATGCGTTACTTCCCGAAACTGAGAGACTGGCAGAGGAATATCAGCCGAACCGCAGACCACGTTATCAGAGAAGGCGTTCCCCGCATGGGGCAGATGCACTATACCGCGTGTTCGACCATCGGTACCCAGCTACGCAACAGGCCGTGGGTACCGGCCGATGAACTCATGCAGCCTGTCTCTCATCTCCCGGGCCGTCGGCCGCCGCTCCTTCGATTTCGCAAGAGCGTCCATAACGATCATCTGTAAGTCTCTGGGAACATCGACGCCGACTGACTCAAGCGAGGCGGGAGGCTCCGTAATGTGCATTCGCGCCAAGGACCAATAGCTATGGTCACGTGCCTCGAAAGGCAGCCGCCCTGAGATCGCTTCGTACATCATCACTCCCACCGCGTACACATCGGATCGACCGTCGTACGGTTCATCGAGCAGTCGCTCGGGTGCCATGTAAGCAGGAGTTCCCATCACTACTCCGGCGATTGTTGATACGGGCGCCTGGGCGTTAGCGGCCGCGCTGGTGAGTTTTGCAATTCCGAAGTCGATGACCTTTACGACCTCACGCGATTGGCTGTCGTGCAGAAACACATTGCTTGGCTTAATGTCGCGGTGAAGAATTCCCGCCGAGTGTGCCTCGGCCAGGACGTCACACACGCACGCTCCGATTTTCGCACAGCGGATGCATGAAAGTCTGCCCTGATCGCCTAACGCATCCGCGAGCGATCGTCCCTGGAGCAGCTCCATAACCAGGTAGGCGAGTCCGGATGAAATGTCGAAGTCAAAAACAGTGACGGCGTTCGGATGATTCACGCGACACGCGGAAATGCCTTCCAGTCGGAATCGATCGAGCGTCTCAAGCGCGAGGTGACCGACCACGGGCCGAAAAACCTTGACGGCTACTGGTTGACGCAGAAAGATGTGCTCGCCACGGTATACCGTGCCGAAGTTGCCAGCGCCAATCTTTTCCGAAAGCTTGTATTTCTCGGCGAGCACGGTTCCCGGTAACGTTTCTGATAAAGCGGCGAAGATGAGCTCCGACCGGCGCGCGGTGCTCATTGTCTCGGCTCTCGAGTCAGCGAGCATCTGATTGCGAATCAATAGCTCCGCATTCTTCTCTTCCAACTGTTCAGTGCGGGAAACAATCAGGCGCTGCTGCAGAAAATTCGTCCGCGCGTACTTGGCCATCGTGTAGTTCGCCGAAAAGCCGATGACAATTGTCGAACCCAGAAAGAACAGATTGTTGGCTATCAGCTCCGGAGGTGTCCGCGACAAAGCCAACGCGACAATGAGATATGCAAGAGTGGTTATTGCGGAGATGCCGAGACTAAATGCGATGCTCAGGCGAACGAGTGTGAAGGTGTATACCAGTGCGAGAATTAGCCCGGCGTAATACAGATAGTTGCCCGGCGCAGGTATGATCGCCGTCATCGCCACGATTCCGAGAACAGCAACGAGGACGGCGGCGGCAACTACGTGTTCACGATGTTTCTCGAAAGAGGCGTGGTACGTGTAGACGATCACGCCAAAGAGCAGAGGCCCGACGACCGCATATCGAATGAACCACAACGCTCGGCGCTGGTGTGGCGCTATCCATATATCCAACACTCCAAATGCCGTATAGAGAAGCAGGCCGAGCAATAAGGCGCCCCTTACCTGAACGAGGGTGCGCGCGAAATACTGCTTGACGAACTCAGCTTCCAGCTCTCCCCCAAAGCGAAGGGTCAGCGGATGCATGGTTTCCGTGGGAGCTGCAGAGGATGCAGGCCCCCCGACGAATGACGAGCCGCCAGTAGACGGCTCGTCAAGAAGTGCTGTCGATTGGAACGTCATCATTCAGTTGACTGCGGAATCAGAGTCTGATTTGTATCGCGCGATCAGCTTCTCATTCGACGCGTCGATAATACTCGGCGACCGTATCACGACGGGTTCTTCCGGTTGAATCTTTATATTCCGGCGAGATCCAGCTGTGGATCCACGAATTGCCAGTGGTCTGACAGGTAGCCGGCCATTCCTTACCGACGTAGTCGGGATTCGGGAATAGCTCGATGCGCTCGACGTATTGGTTGCCGGACACCCTGTAGGTGCCGTAGCCGCCGCCATCTGAATAAACTCTCACCGAGTCGCGGAAGGTTTTTAGCGGCAGGGTGTCTCGGCGGTTTTCCTGTGACACCCAGGCGAAGTGATTCTTCGTGGCGATTTTTATCTCGACGGCGCTCGTCGAGTCGACCCTGCCGTTGGTCACGACTTTTTCGGTGCGCCAAACACCCTGCACGTTGCAGGATGCTTCAGCCGGTGTGCTGCGGAAGTTGAAACTCGCCGCCATGCCTCCACCGACGATCACTAGCGCAATCGCGCCAAATTGCCTGGGTGTCATTATCCAACCTCGCTGGTGATACCAGGGGAGATGACGCCGGCGACCTCCGAGCAAAACCGAATTTCGGAACGGACCGGCCGCGTATCTATTGAGAAACGAGGTCCAGTCTAAGTGCGGCTGAAGGGCCATACATGGGGCATTTGCCCTATGCCGACAACGAAGTACTTGCCGGCTCTTCAGGCTGGGGTAGCTTGGACAATCCTGGCCCGGAATCCGTCCCGCGAGAGGTGCCATGTCACTCCGACTTTCCAGTGCCGAGATAGCGGCGATCGAGCGCGCGACGAGTGTGCTCCTCGCTCCATTCAGCTACGAAGACGGCGAGTCGTGGCGGCGCGCCGCGGCCCACGCGATAGCTGACTGCGTAGGGGCTGACGCCTCCTCCTTCCAATTGGTCTTGCCGGGTATGCCGATCATTGCGGCAGACCCCGACGTCGCGCGCGCGTTGGAAGCGATGGACCCTTTGCCTCCGGATTGGGTCGTCGAGGCTTTGACGGTGCGCAGGCGAACGCTGGGACTTACGGTAACCGACTGGGAGGAGCTCTTTGACGCCAGTCAGGTCAGAACCACGGACTTCTATAACGACATCGTGCGCCCACAGCGACTCCTGGCTCCCATAACAATGTTGAAAGGCCTGCGCGAAAGTCCGCTACCTGCTTCGCTCAGCGTCTATTTTGACAATGAGTCTTCCGCGCACAGGCAGGCCGCGCGCCGAAAAGAAATTCTGCGCCTGCTGTACGCAGCCTATTGTGCCGGGCTTCGAGCGTATCTCGCTCTTCGACAGAATGCCGCCGCGCTCAAGCGGCTTGCAGACGATGTGTCCATCGGCGTTCTCAGATTCGATAAAGTCGGGCGAGTCGTTTCCGAAAACGAATTCTTCCAACGCTTAATGTGTACCGACCCAAATCGCGATTTCGTGCGGAGCGAAATCGTGCGCAAGGTTCACGGTCTCATCGCAATCGCGACCCACGCCTCGACACAGCGTCAGATGAGTTTCGATTTCCCGACGCGCGCGGGGCGGTACCGTGTTCTGCCGGCTTTTCTTAACGGGGTGTCGGGGGAGGATTGTGGCTGCCTGATCGCGCTCGTCGAGCGCTTCCGCCCGCAGCGAATGACAACGACTGAAATCGCTTCACGATTCTCACTCACCCAGCGCGAGCTTGAGTGCGCGCTCTTGTTGTCTCACGGCCTGTCGAGCCGAGACATGGCGCAGCGTTTAGGGATTTCGATCAACACCGCTCGCCGACACGTGGAGCGGATCTTCCTCAAGCTTGACGTGCATAACCGCGTTGCGGCTGTTGCCAAGCTGACTGCTCTTTCGCTTTTCTGGTTCCTCGGTGATTTGGGTGAGCTGCTCACTATGAGCACAGTTTGTTGAGGGTCATCGTTCCAGAAACCGACATTCGACCGGATTGACTTTCGCGCCCTACATTTGATCGCCCTTCACTCAGGAGATCTCGACGTCAGATCTCAAGGCGGAACTGCAGAAAGCAGTCGGCGATAACTACATCATCGAGCGCGAGCTCGGTGGCGGCGGGATGTCGCGCGTGTTCGTGGCCCGCGAAGTCACACTCGGTCGTGACGTCGTCATCAAGGTTTTGCCGCCGGAGCTGGGCGCTGGCATCAACATCGAGCGCTTCCGCCGGGAAATTCAGCTCGCCGCCCGACTTCAGCACCCTCACATCGTGCCCCTCCTGTCGGCGGGCGCAAAGGGCGATCTGCTCTATTACACGATGCCGCTCATCGAAGGCGAAACGCTCCGCGCCCGCTTTGCGCGAAGTGGCGAGCTCCCGCTTGGTGAAAGCCTCCGCATCTTGCGCGATGTCGCCGACGCGCTCGAGTACGCGCACTCGCACGGTGTCGTGCACCGCGACATCAAGCCGGAGAACATTCTCGTCTCTGGCCATCATGCACTCGTCACCGACTTTGGTGTTGCGAAGGCGTTGAGCGCGGCGACCGGGCAGGCAACTCTCACTTCTGTCGGCGTGGCGCTCGGCACGCCCTTGTACATGTCGCCCGAGCAGGCTGGCGCGGACGAAAGCGCCGACCAGCGGTCTGATATCTACGCCCTCGGAGTGGTTGGCTACGAGATAATTTCTGGTGAGCCGCCATTTCATGGCCGTAGTGCGCAGCAGCTCATTGCCGCGCATATGACCGAGAAGCCAGTTGCTCCGGCGCATTACCGCCCCAGCATTCCGCCGGAGCTAAACGACGTCATCGTGCGGTGCATCGAGAAACTGCCGGCGGACAGATTCCAGAGCGCGGAAGAGTTGCGCGAGGAGCTGGAAATGATCGCGCATACCACGGGAGCCACAACCGCGCATCGCGTGAGTGCGCCGACTGCACACAGAGATTCGAAAACCAGACGATTTGCGATTCTCGGCGCCGTCGTGCTCGTGCTGCTGATTGGTAGCCTGATCGCGGGGCGTTATCTGCACCGCGGTGCCGGTTTCGAAATAGTAGCCACGACACAAGTCACCAACACGCCCGGCGTCGAGATTACGCCTGCACTGTCTCCGGACAGCAAAACGCTGGCCTACGCGGCTGGCGAGCCCGAGAACCTGAGCATCTTCGTGAAGCAGGTGAGCGGCGGTGATGCTATCCGCCTCGCTTCAGGCCTTGCACCGCAATGGTCTCCCGACGGCACGCGGCTCGTATACGTTGCACCGGACGGCATTTCGCTGGTGCCGGCGTTCGGTGGGACGCCGCGCCAACTGGTGGCCAATCCGCAGGATCATATGAGCGTGAGTCCGGTTTGGTCGCACGACGGCAAGTACCTCGCGTACGCGCAAGTTGTCGTGAATGGGAGCCGAGGCTCGGTGTGGGTCGCAGAAGCTGACGGCAGCAACGCGCACAAGGTGCTGGATGCGACAGAGCCCCACTCTTTATCGTGGTCACCGCATGACGACCGCCTGGCACTCGTTGAAGGAAATATCCCTTTCGTGTATTCCGGCGTTTCGTTTGGCAACGTTGCGCCTTCCGCCGTGTGGGTCATGAACAAAGACGGCAGCGGTGCGACGGCGGTGACGGATTCAATCCACCACAGTGTGAGCCCCATATGGTCCGGCGACGGTGATGGAATTTTTTTCGTCTCCAACATTCGCGGTGGCAATGATGTGTACTATCAACATCTGCGCGGGAATCACGCGGATGGCGACCCGCAGCGGCTTACCTCGGGTCTGAAGATCCATGGCATCGCCGGGGGCGAGGGGGACCGAATTGCCTACGTGGCGTGGAATGCCCTCGTCGGAATTTGGTCGGTACCATTTCCTCGATCGCAGAGCGTTTCGGTGTCGACGGCGCGGCAGGTAAATGCAGCAAACGAAACCATCGAGATCGTCAGACTTAGTCCCGATGCACAATGGCTGGCATTCGATTCCGATCGCTCCGGTAACTCGGACATTTACAAGATGCGAACGGACGGCACTCAGCTGCAGCAGCTTACCCACAACACCGCCGACGACTTCAGGCCGTCGTGGTCGCCCGATGGCCGCCAAATCGGCTTTCAGTCATGGCGCAGCGGAAACCGTGACTTTTACATGATGGCCAGCGACGGCTCGCACGAACGCGTCTTTCAGTCGGGTCCGGCGCACGACTACGGCGGGTATTGGTCGCCGGACGGCAGTCAGGTGGCGTTCGAGTCGGATCGCAGTGGCCCAATCAACATTTATCTCGTTTCCGCAGACGGTGGAAACCTGAGGCGGCTGACTGACGAGCAGGGCGGCAACACTCCGCGTTGGTCGCCCGATGGCAAGTTCGTCGCGTATACCGTCGGCGTGAGTACTGCCCTTGGTGTACCTCAGAACGTGTTACGCATCATCCCCTCCGACGGCGGCAAGGCGAAAACCATTGCTCTGCCCGCCGAGCTCGGACGCCTGGTTGCCGGCTATGGTTGGAGCGCGGACGGCAAGCGACTTTATGTGCGCTCAACAGCTCCCGACGGCACGCCTCTCATCGCGAGCGTCGGCACAGATGGCAACGGTGGGAGAGTACTGGTACGCTTCGATGACAAGAGTCGACCGCCGTTCAGAGCGAGCTTCGCTACTGACGAAAAGACGATCTATTTCACGCTCGGCAGGCACGAGGCCGACATTTGGGTGATGGACCTTGGGAAGCGGTAACCGCGCGATGCCCGCGAAGTCGAGGTGCCTCGCTCGTTACGGCGCGCCCGGGGTGAATGACTGGTGAGCGTGCAGTATTTTCCACCCACTCGGCTCTCGCACCCAAACCGTTGTGAAACCCAGTGGGCGAGGCTGGCTCCGATTGCCAGCGCGATCGACAGCCGCAAAGCTCAAGATCGAGCTCACCAATGCAGCGCTCGGCGACAGCACGACAATCTTCGAACGATCCGTCACTATTTCCTGCGATCGAATCGTGCTGTAGATCTGCGTGTACACACTCTGTAGCCGATCGACCGAAGTGTAGTAGGTCGCGTTGTCGACGGCAGTGAACTCAGGGCTTCGGCTGAAATACGAGAACGTTCCGACCGCATCGGCGCGCGCGGCGGCGGCAATGAAACTGTTCACGGCCTGCTGAACGCTGTCGGCAATCGAAGTGCGCTGCGTTGCGCTCATGATTCCCGTTGAAGGAGGTACGCCTGGTTGACACGCGAGCGTACCAAGAGCCAACCAAATGAAGATTTTCCTGGGAGAGATCATGACTGGCCTCCTTTCGCAGGGTATCGTTCACACAGCGCACACCCACACTATGCCATCAAACGAAAACGCGGAAGAGAATTCTTAGTTGACGTGGCACGTATGAGGCCGACTAACGCTCTCACAACGGGTCATCGCCGCGGCATCAGCCTGGCCATCGGCGCCGCTCTACTCTTCGGCGCCAGTGCTCCGTTTGCCAAACTGCTGCTCGCCAACGAATCGCCACAGCTCCTCGCCGGCTTGCTCTACCTCGGATCCGGCATCGGGCTCGGCGTCGTCTGGCTGCGCCGACGCGGCAGCGCCGAGTTCGCGCGCGAGCGGTCACTCACCCGTCGCGAGCTGCCGTGGTTGAGTGGAGCGATCATGTTCGGTGGCGTGCTCGGACCGCTGTCGCTGATGCTCGGATTGTCGCGCACCCCGGCATCGGCGGCGTCGCTGCTGCTCAATCTGGAAGGCGTGTTCACCGCGCTATTGGCGTGGTTCGTCTTCCGCGAAAACTTCGATCGGCGGATCGCACTCGGAATGCTCGCCATCGTCGCGGGCGGAGCAGTGCTGTCGTGGCAGGGCAGACTGGAGTGGGGCGGGATCGGTGGTCCGCTCGCCGTCGCGGCCGCCTGCCTTTGCTGGGCGATCGACAACAACCTCACTCAGAAAGTCTCCGGCGGCGATCCGGTGCAGATCACCATGATCAAGGGACTCGTCGCCGGCTCCGTCAACGCGGCGATCGCCTTCGCACTCGGCGCGACGCTGCCGAGCGCGGTGGTAATTCCTGCTTCGCTGGTGCTTGGATTTTTGAGCTACGGCGTCAGCCTGGTGCTATTCGTGCTGGCACTGCGCAGCCTCGGCACCGCGCGCACCAGCGCGTATTTCTCGACGGCGCCGTTCGTCGGCGCCGCGATCTCCCTGATCATATTTCACGAGCGGCCGACGACGTTACTCCTTGCGTCGGCAGGGTTGATGGGAATCGGCGTCTGGCTGCACGTCACCGAGCGACACGAGCACGAGCACTCACACGAGTCAACTGATCACGATCATCCGCATGTGCACGATGAGCATCACCAGCACCAGCACTTCGCCGACGATCCGCCGGTGACGGATCCGACGCCGCACACCCACGCCCACCATCACGAGCCACTGGTGCACTCACACGCGCACTATCCGGACATCCATCACCGCCACGGCCATGGAGACTAACGTGCGAATTGTCCCGCTGTTCCTCGTTGCCATCGCTGCTTGCGGCAATGCCCAGTCCGCGCAGCCCAGGGGCGCGCGTGACTGCTACGCCACTGCCACCACATTGACGCCAGCGAACTGGAATGCGTCGGGTGCATTGTCGTCGCCCGCACCCCGAGGTGGATTGAAGCTCGTACGAGAGATCGCCCTGCCGGGCCCCGCCAACAGGTTCGACTATCAGAGCGTCGATCCGATCAGCGGACGCATCTATATGAATCACATGAACGCCGGCCGCACCATCGTATTCGACGTCATTACTGATAGGGTGATTACGGAGATCACCGGGGTTCCGCGCGCGACCGGAGTTCTCGTCGTCCCGACTCGGCACCAGGTTTACATCTCGGCGGCCGGGGCCCACGCGGTCGTAGTTGTGGACGATCGCAATTTCAGGACGATCGCGCGCATCGACGGAATTCGTTTTCCCGACGGCATCGCTTACGCGACGGATGTCGACAAGGTGTTCGTGTCTGATGAGACGGGCGCCATGAATGTCGTCATCGACGCCAAAACTTTGCGCAAGCGCTCCACGATCGACCTCGGCGGCGAAGCAGGCAACACTCATTACGATTCGGTATCGCGCTGCATTCTGGTCGCGGTGCAGTCGCGCAATCAGCTGGTGGCGATCGATCCGGCGACAGAGAAGATCGTGCAACGCTACGATCTGCCGCGCTCGGACAGCCCGCACGGATTCAC
>DASTGU010000161.1:0-2769 GCA_035718845.1 Gemmatimonadaceae bacterium
TGCCGATTCTTCACCGGAGACGTAGAGCGCGGAATGCCCGAGCGACTGCAGCTTTCCGGCGACCTGGAGGAGCAACGTCGACTTGCCGATGCCAGGCTCTCCGCCGACGAGCACCATCGAGCCGGGCACGATGCCGCCGCCAAGCACGAAGTCGAACTCCTTGATACCGGTCTTGAGTCGGCGACCTTCCGAGCTCTGGATCTCACGCAGGCGCGGCGTCGGTGCAACGCTACCGCCCTCCGCCATCGATCGCTTGCCACCGACGCGCCGGCTCGACGCAGACGCGGACGCTGCCGGCGCGGCAATCTCCTCGACCAGGGTGTTCCAATCACCGCAGACATCGCAGCGCCCTGCCCACTTGGGATGGTCAGCGCCGCAATTTGTGCAGCGATAGACTGTTTTTGCTTTTGGACTCACTGAGCCAGACGCGGCGACAGATTCTCGAAGCGGGTGTAGGTCTTGTTGAAATAGAGATTGATGAAGCCCGTCGGTCCATTGCGCTGTTTGCCGACGATGATCTCGGCGCGGCCCTCGAGAGAGTTCCCGTCCTTGTCCGTCGGACCGTCGTACATCTCCTGCCGATAGATGAACATCACCAGATCGGCGTCCTGCTCGATCGCACCCGATTCGCGGAGGTCTGACAGCTGCGGCCGCTTGTTCTCGCCGGCACGCTGCTCCGGTGCACGCGACAGCTGTGACAATGCGACTACCGGAATTCGTAGCTCGCGCGCCAGCGCCTTGAGAGACCGCGAGATGTAGCTGATTTCCTGCTGCCGGCTTTCGACGTCGTTGGGACCTTGCATCAGCTGCAGATAGTCGACGACCACCATGCCGATGTTGTTTTCCATCTTGAGACGCCGAGCCTTCGAGCGCATCTCCAGCAGATTCATCGCCGGCGTGTCGTCGATCCAGATCGGCGCGTGGCTGAGAATGCCCGCGGCCCGACCGAGTCGCACGAACTCGTCGTCGTGCAGGCGTCCTTTGCGTAGACGCTGCGCATCGACGCGGCCTTCGGACGTCAGCAGTCGCTGCACCAATTGCTCTTTGCTCATTTCCAACGAAAAGAACGCCACCGGGACGTTGTTATCGAGCGCCGCATTCTGCGCGATGTTGAGCACGAACGCTGTCTTTCCCATCGACGGTCGCGCGGCGACGATGATCAGATCGGACGGCTGGAAACCTGCCGTCATTTCGTCGAGTTCCTTGAACCCGCTTGCCACGCCCGTAATCGATCCACCGCCGCGCTGGATCTCTTCGATCCGCTCCATCGTCGGCCAAAGGAGCTCCTTGATGCGCGTGAAGCCCTCGCCCCCGCGGCTCTGATTGACCTCGAAGATCCGGTGCTCGGCTTCGTCGAGGAGCTCCGTCGAAGGTGCTCCTGATTCGAACGCCTCGGCGACGATCGACGTCGACACTTCGATCAGGCGACGACGGAGCGCTTTCTCTCGAACGATCTTGGCGTGATACTCGACGTTGGCCGCGGTGGGAACCGCGTCGACGAGAAATCCGATGTAATCCTTGCCGCCGCTGGACTCGAGCGCCCCGGTGCGCGCCAGCTCCTCCGACAGCGTGAGCGGATCGACTACATCACCGCGCTCGGAAAGCGCGACCATCGCCCGGAAAATCCGCCGGTGTCCCTCGCGGTAGAACATCGTGTCGTCGAGGAATTCGGTCGCGCGAAGGATCGCGTCGGGATCCATGAGCATCGCCGACAACACCGCCTGCTCCGCGTCTTCGGAGTAAGGCGGTCGACGGTCCTTGTATGGATCACGAGCGGGTGCCGCTATCGAGAATTCTACGGGCGAACTTGACATCTTCCCACGTCGGGCGTTTCCACGCCGGATTGCGCAGCAGCGCCGCCGGGTGATAGGTGACGACGAGCGGTATGCCGTGATATTTGTGCATCAAACCACGGAGTTGGCCGATCGGCGTTTTAGTGTTGAGGAGAGTTTGGGCAGCGAAGGTCCCAAACGCAACGATGACTTTTGGCTTGATCAGCTCGAGCTGACGAATGAGATATGGACTGCACGCCTCGACTTCTTCCGGCCGCGGATTTCGGTTTCCGGGCGGACGATGTTTGAGAACGTTGCAGATGAAGACCTCTTCACGAGTTAGGTCGATCGCCGCGAGAATCTTGTTGAGCAGCTGACCGGCCTGACCGACGAACGGGCGACCAGTCTCATCTTCCTTCGCGCCCGGCGCCTCTCCGACGCAAACGAGTTTGGCCTTCGGATTTCCCTCCCCGGGAACTCCCTTAGTCGCCGTCTCGTAAAGCGGGCAGCGAGTGCATTTGTCGACCTTCTTCGCGATCTGCTCGAGCGTGTCGAGTTTTTCGATCGCGCCTGGAATCAGCTCCGCCTCTCCCGACGAAATGACGATTCCTTTCTTGAAAGCCATGTCTTGAGCGGGCTCGGCGGTTGGGGACAACGATTCGTTTCTCGCGGATGAACTCGCGTCAACATTCACGCCAGCCTGACGCAGCGAATCGCGCCAGTCCTTGACGTCCTGTCCCGCGATCTCCTCGGCGAGCTTTCGAAGACTCGGCTGTGCGGACACAGGTCTATCCGCCGCATGCGAGCGTCCGGCCGCGCCGAGCAATCTCATCACTTCGTCGACATCGAGCGAGTCCAGCACCAGCTCGGTTTCTCCGAGCTCGCGCCGCTGCTCGAGGTAGGCGCGCAGCAGCGCGTTAGCGTTCACGAAACGCCGCCTCGATCCGGTCGAGAATTGCTTCCGCTACATCGGACTTGGACATTAGCTCCAGCGCTT
>DASTGU010000162.1:0-6579 GCA_035718845.1 Gemmatimonadaceae bacterium
CTGGCGGATCATTCCCGTGATCGTCATCGAAGACCCCAATAACGCACTGCCGCTGGCCGGGGCCTTATTGAGCGGTGGACTCCCGATCGCCGAGATCACCCTGCGCACGCCGAAGGCGCTGGAAGCGCTGAGACGGATCAAAGGCGAGCAGCCGGAGATGTTTGCGGGGTGCGGCACCGTGCTCAACGTCGAACAGGCGAAGCAGGCGAAAGCCGCCGGCGCCGAGTTCGTGATCTCCCCCGGGTTCAAGCGCGACGTCGTCGATTACTGCTTGGAGCAGGGGATGCCGGTCTTTCCGGGCGTTGCTACCGCATCCGAGATCGAGGCAGTGCTCGACACGGGCCTCAAACTGATGAAGCTGTGGCCAATCACCACGCTCGGCGGCACCGAGTACCTCGAGTTGCTGAACGGTCCCTTCAACGGCGTGCAGTTCAATCCATCGGGCGGCGTCACCGGCGCAACCTTCCCGCAGTACCTGGCGATGAAGAACGTCGTCGCCGTCGGCGGCAGCTGGATGGCCCCATCGGATTGGATCGCCGGCGGTCAGTGGGACCGCATTACGGACACCGTTCGCCAGACGGTCGCGCGCGTGAATGCGCTCGCGCAGCGCGCTAACGCCGGCACATTCGCGCGTCCGTTCGGGGCCAGAGAGATCCGCCTCCAGCAGTAAAGCCGCGGGCTGCGGGCTCACCAAAGGTAGGCAGGAAGCAGAGAGCTCAGGTCGGAGTTCGCAGCGTTTGAATGTGGCGTTCTGGCGCGCGTCGCCAAAATCGCCAATATCATACGCTGCTGACTCATTTCTGAGCTCTCTGTAGTCTGCCTACCTTTTGTGTTGTTAACCGTCAGGGAGGGACTATGCGAATTCACGGCATTTTCACCTTGGTAGCGGTAACCGCAGTTGCTCAGTCGGCCTGTTACAAGGGAACCTCTGCTTCCGCGGACTCCGTGGCGGCGTCCTCGACCGCCACCACGAAATCCTTCGACAAGAACGCAGCGAGCGCGCAGATACTCGCCAACGACTCGGCGTTCATACGCGGCATGATGGCGAAGAATGTCGATTCGGTGATGTGCTGCTACGACAACGACGCCGTTTCGCTCGGAGGCGGCAAGGCGTACAAAGGACTGTCGGACATCCGGAAGTCGTACGTCGAGGCAGTGAAGGCAAACGTGAAAGACGTCAACTTCCATAGCGACGGCGTGAACTTCTCCGACGACGGCATGATGGCGTGGGACTACGGCACGTTCTCGCAGACTGCAGATGTCAAAGGCAAGCCAACGAAACAGTCCGGCAACTTCCTCAACGTGTGGAAGAACGTTGGCGGAAAGTGGAAGATCGTCGCCGAGATCGGCTCGCCGGCTCCGTAACTGACTGAGGCGTTCGGACCGTTAGTCCTGAGGCCTCGGTCCTAAAAAGGCGGAGGTGAGCCTGGTGGTGGGCCGCTTGGCGGACGATTTCCCGGCGGCGGTCCACCGGGTCCGAGTGGACGTGGCTCGCCGCGGTGGCAGGTGAAGCAGTTGACCACCGGCTGTGGTCCCGTGCTGTCGTGCGGGACCTTCGAGATGTAATCGCGGTTGATCGTCTGCACCATCGCGAACATCAGACGCGCGGTGTTCTTCTCTTCCTTGTCGTCCAGGTCCCATTTGCCGGGCACATGACAGAAGCCGCAGCTCACACCGAGCGAGCGGCCGAAGCCGTTGTTCATGATGTTGACGAGTCTGCCCGCCGGCACGCCTTTGAAAATCTTGATGTTCTTGAACACGCTCTCGGCCGGCTGATTCTCGCGGCTGGCAATCGATCGCATCACCATCGCGGCACCGCTGTCACGTCGCGCCGAATTGAGACTGTCGCGCACGCGCCGGGCGGAATCGGTCATTGGGCCGCGAAATCCGCCGGGTCTGCCGGCGCCGGGTTGACCAGCCTGTCCCTGCGCCACGGCACCACCAGCCGGAGAAGGATTCGAGTTGGTGGTGGTCTGAGTCGTCGTGCAGGCGTACGCGATGATGACCAGAGACGAAACGACGGCGACAGCAGACGGGACGCGCTCGTTCATGAATCCTCCGGCGGACTTTCTGTTATGTACCTCTCACTGCAACATCAACGGTGTAGCCGTCCTTCGCAAGCAACATGCGCAGCATCTCGATGGCGCTGTCATTGGCGTGTTTGAGCAGGTCCATCTGTGAGCCCGCCGCGAGCAGTTGAGCGCGCGCCTGCCGCTGAATCGCATCGCGATCTTCCGGCGTAAACGGATTCCACAATCCGCCGCGCTCGTCGTAGGTGTGCATGTCTCTGATCTCGACGGCGATGAGCTTCGCGGGCGGAATGCGAATGATGATGCGACGGTTGGCGTCGTCGATGCGCACGTCCGGATTGTCCTTGAGATCGATCCCGGCGAGCAGTCGGCCGGTGACGACCACCAGCGAGCGCTTGGTCGATCCGTACCACGTGTTTTGATACGAGACGACATCGCGCACGGTTGCTTCGCTCGAGACGAGCTTCGCGACATTCCGCACTTGCTGCACGACGATGTCGTGCGTGACAACCGGCTCGCTGCGGCCTAGGAATGAGCTGGTGGAGACGCGGCTGGCGCAGTAGCCGAAAGCAATCAGCAGCAGCAGCGCCACGACGACCAACATCACGCCGGGGCCAAATGCTCGGCGCGGTGTTGGTACCATCGTCACGGTCTTTGGTTCGGGAAGTGACATTCGCTATGTAATCTGAGTGGGGAAGCCCGCTATGTCGATTTCGTGCTGGTGGCCGTTTTGTGCGCGGTATACGTTAGTACGCCCACGCAACACTTCTCCGTCACGGACTTTCCAATGAGAATTCCCGTCACTCTTCGCGCGCACCGGGCGCTGCGTTGGTCACTCGCGCTGGCGATCGCATTCACGACACCGGCGCTCGCTCCGGCGCAAAACGGCAAGCTGCCACCGCTGATCGATCGCGAGCTGTTCTTCGGCAATCCGGAGATTTCCGGCGCGCAGATCTCTCCCGATGGCAAATACATCTCGTTCCTGAAGCCGTACAAGGACACGCGCAACATCTGGGTGAAGGGCGTTAATGATCCGTGGACGAAAGCAAAGCTGATCACCAACGATACCAAGCGGCCCGTCACCCAGTATTTCTGGAGCAGAGACGGCAAGTACATCCTCTACGTTCAGGATCAGGGCGGCGACGAAAACTTCAACGTCTACGCGGTCGATCCGTCCGCGGCCGTAGCATCGGGACAGGAAGTGCCGACCGCGCGCAATCTCACTGAAGCAAAGGGCGTGAGGGCGCTGATCTACGCGGTGCCGCGCAACGATCCGAACACGATGTACATCGGCATCAACGATCGTGATAAAGCGTGGCACGACCTGTACAAGCTCAACATCGCGACCGGTGAGAAAACGCTACTCAAGCAGAACACCGAGCGCATCGCCGGCTGGATCTTCGACAATGCGGGCAATCTCAAGCTCGCCGCGCGCACGACCGACAAGGGCGACACCGAGATTCTGCGCGTCGATCCGACCGGCTTCACGCAGGTCTACTCGTGCACCGTCTTCGAGACCTGCAATCCGCTTCGCTACGATGCGGCGAACGACAAGGTTTACATGGAGACCAACAAGGGCACGCCCGATCTGACGCGCCTGGTTCTGTTCGATCCCAACACCAAAACCGAGCAGCTCGTCGAGTCCGATCCACTCAATCGCGTCGATTTTGGAGCAGCGACTTTCTCCGATGTCACCAACAAGCTGGTAGCGACCGCGTACATCGGCGATCGCACGCGCATCTACTGGAAAGATCCGCAGTGGCAGAAAGACTACGATTTCCTGAAGAGCAAGCTGCCGGGCAAAGAGATCAACATCCCGTCGACGACCAGCGACGAGAGCGAGTGGATGATCGTGGCGTCGAGCGACCGTGAACCGGGCGAGCGATACCTGTTCGATCGCAAGACCAGAAAGCTGACCCTACTCTATCGCATTTTCGACAAACTGCCGCGCGAGTCTTTGGCGCAGATGAAGTCGATCTCGTACAAGTCGTCCGACGGCCTCGTCATTCCTGCCTATCTGACGCTCCCCGTCGGTGTGCCGGCCAGGAATCTTCCACTCGTTGCCTGGATTCACGGTGGTCCCTGGGGGCGCGATGCGTGGGGATACAATCCGTTCGCGCAGTTTTTTGCGAATCGTGGCTACGCCGTGCTCCAGCCGAACTTCCGCGCCTCGACCGGTTACGGCAAGAAGTTTCTCAACGCCGGCAACAACGAGTGGGGACAGAAGATGCAGGACGACATCACCTACGGCGTTCGCGATCTCATCGCGCAGGGCATCGTAGATCCGAAGCGCGTTGGAATTGCCGGCGGATCCTACGGTGGTTACGCGACGCTCGCCGGTCTCGCGTTTACACCGGACGTCTATGCAGCCGGCGTTTCGTACGTTGGTCCGTCGAATCTGATCACCCTGCTCAACTCGATTCCCCCTTATTGGGAATCGATCCGCACGATCTTCAACGAGCGAATGGGCAATCCGAACACCGAAGCCGGAAAAGCGCAGCTGATGCGCCAATCGCCGCTCAATTCGGCCGACAAGATCAAGGCGCCATTGCTGGTGGTGCAGGGAGCCAACGACCCACGCGTCAACAAGGCAGAGAGCGAGCAGATCGTCGCCGCGCTGCGCGATCGTGGATCTCAAGTCGAATACCTGCTCGCGCCCGATGAAGGTCACGGCTTCGCGCGTCCAATCAACAACCTCGCGATGTTTGCTGCCGCCGAGAAGTTCCTCGCGAAGCATCTCGGTGGGCGCTATCAGGAGAGCATGACGCCGGCGATCAGCGAGCGTCTCGCGCAGCTGACGGTCGATCCGAAGACCGTCGTCGTGGCGAAGAAGATCGAGGTCGCGCCGAGTGCGCCTAAGCCGGCGTATGAGCTGACGCCGGGTGTGACGACTTACAAGGGCAGGATCGAAATGGCCGGCCAAACGATCCCGATGGATGTCACGCACACCGTCAAAGACACGGCCGGTATGTGGCTGGTGACGGAATCAGCGTCGATGCCGATGGGCACGATGTCCGACGAATCGATGGTGTCGAAAGGATCATTGCTGCTGACTCGCCGGCTGATTCGTCAGGGCCCGGCCACAGTGGAGGTCCAGTTCGCCGACAACAAGGCCACGGGCAAGATGTCGATCAATGGGCAGGATCGTCCGATCGCAGCTGACCTGGGCGGCGTTTTGTTTGCCGACGGTGCGGGTGCGAGCGACGCGATCGCCGCGCTGCCGCTGACCGACGGTTACACCACGACCTTCCGCAACTTCGACATCATGTCGCAGCAGGTGAAGCCGCGGCAGCTGAAAGTGGTCGGCAGTGAGAGTGTGACGGTGCCGGCCGGTACTTTCGACGCGTGGAAGGTCGTGACCACACCCGCTGAGGGAACTGGTGAGACGACGACGCTGTGGGTGAGCAAGGCCGATCGACGCGTGGTGAAGAGCAGCAGCATTCTGCCGCAGATGAATGGCGCAGTAGCGACCGCAGAGTTGGTGAAGTAAGTGCGATTTGCGTTTTTGGCGGCGGCGGCGCTTAGCATGGCGTCGCCGCTAGCGCTCGACGCTCAGCAACTGGATTCGGCGACGATTGTCCGCTTCAGAATGCACCGAGAAAGTGACGTTCGCGAAGGCGAACTGACGCGGCTGACTCCCGATTCACTGATTCTCGGGACGTGCTACGGCTGTTCGTACCTACGCTACGCTCGAGCGGACATTTCTGGACTCGAGGTTTATCGCGGCTCGACCGGGTTCCGTAATGGGGTCCTGGGCTTTCTCGGCGGCGCTGTGATCGGCGGCGGAATTGCGGCGGCAGCCATCAGCATGCAGCAATGCAGCGACGATCTCTGTGGCCTTCGTTACATCGTTGTGCCGGAGGCGGCTTTAGCCGGCGCTTTTGTGGGTCTTCTGGCCGGTATTTCACTTGGCAAAGAAACCTGGGAACCGGTCCCCTAGCGCGTGCGGTGCAACTCCCGTCGTTCCATCCAACAATAATCATATGACGAGTAAGACTCCTCTTTTCATTGGCGCCGTTGTCTCGACGCTGATCATCTCCTCCTCGCACAGCTATGCCCAGGTGCGCCGTCCGATCACGGAGACTGATCTCTTCAGGTTCGTGTGGGCGGCCGATCCGCAGATCTCGCCAAACGGATCGCAGGTCGCGTTCGTGCGCGTGACGGCCGATCCAGACAAGGATCGGTACGATACACAGATCTACATCGTGCCCGCGGACGGGAGTTCCGCGCCGAGGCCGTTGACGGCGGGGCGCGGCGATCGCGCGCCGCGGTGGTCGCCCGATGGAAGGCAGCTCGCTTTCGTGCGCACGCCGGACCCCGTCGATGGCAAGCCGCGTCCGCCGCAGGTCTATCTGATCACAATGGATGGTGGCGAAGCGCGGATGCTGACTATGGCGCCGAAGGGCGCGTCGTCGCCGGTGTGGTCGCCTGATGGTCGGACGATCGCGTTTCTGTCGATCCCGGATACTGCCGGAGCGGATTCGGCGAAGAAATCGAGCGATACGACGAAGAAGCACGTCAGCGATGTGCGCGTGATCACCCGCGCGCA
>DASTGU010000163.1:0-4443 GCA_035718845.1 Gemmatimonadaceae bacterium
GCTCGGATGGTATCAGGACCACGGAAGTGAGTGGGATGTTCCGGATTACCCAGAGCCGGGCTCGAACAACGCAAAGCCCACTGCTGGTTCGGCGGGCGCCGTCAAGTAGCCGTTACGCTATTCGTTGAACTCGGGACGAAGGTCGGGTTTGGGTTTGCCCGGCTTCGTCCCGAAATGCGTTCTAAGCTCGTCCTGCATCGGGGCCAGGAACGTATCCCAATTCAACCAGCTCTCATCCTCGACGATATAGACGAACGCGACATTCTGACCCCCGATTTTGTCGATGCGGACGTCCCCAACTGTCACAACACCACCTTCGAAATCATCCACTCCGTGGGTGATGTGCAGAAATCCGGGGACGTAAATCTTGTCGCCTTTCTTCGGTCGAGCTGACTCCATTGTGAGCTCCTGAAACGCGGGTGCACCGCCAACTATTCGTCGGAGGAAGAAGCAAAGGGGTGCTGAACTGGCGAGAGAAATGGCACGTCCGGTTCGCGTACGTTGACGGCATCGATTGCCGGCAGAAGCGTCTGGAAGATTTCTCTCAACAGCTTCTCCATCATGGTATCGGCCAGTTTCGCTTCAACGTCAAAGTGCACTTCGAGCGTGTAGTCGGGTTTTTCTCCCGAGAGCTTGAGTCTGAGATTCTGTTCGGCTTCTCTTGCGACGATGTAAATGCCCGTCTGGTCGTTGTCGAACGCGCGCCACTCGTATCCGCCGAGCGCTTGCCAAACTGATTGGATATCGAGGATGTCGCGCGCCGAGCGAAACTCGTACTCGAAGCTACGCAGCATTGAGACACCTCGTTACACGGTAGGGATAGTGAAAATACGATACTGCAGCCTCCCTGTCATCGCAGCGGACAGGTGGGCGTAAGGCCTGGCGAGCGCGCTTAGATTTGGTCCCCATGAACGGCACTGCGCTTCTTTACACATCGATTGCCGCGGCCGCCAACCTGCTTGGCGCCGCCGCTGTCGTTGCGCGCAACCGCTGGAGCGTGCGTGCGCTCGAGAACATGGTGGCACTCTCGGCGGGGTTCATGGTGTCGGTGGCGCTGCTCGATCTGGTGCCCGATTCGATCAGAGTGCACGGCGAAACCGCGGCGCTCATCATCCTGCTCGGCTATCTGCTTGTGCACCTCACCCAGCATACCCTGGCGCCGCATTTCCATTTTGGTGAAGAGCATCATCAGGTAACGAAGGTCGTGAGCTTCTCGGCGTTGGCCGGCTTGATTCTGCACACCTTTGTCGACGGTGTCGCGATCGCGAGCGGATTCGGGATCAGCAATGCGCTTGGGCTGCTCGTGTTTCTGGCGATCCTGTTGCACAAACTGCCGGAAGGACTGGCGATCTCGAGCTTGTTTCTGGCGTCGGGAGAGAGCAGGCGAGCCGCGTTCGGAGCGAGTGTGGCGCTGGCGGTCTCAACGCTGCTTGGCGCGCTGCTGACGGAGACGTTGCCCTTGCTCGGCCAATTCGGTCTACCGCTCGCGGCGGGCGTATCTCTCTACGTCGGGATGTCGAATCTGGTCCCGGAGTTTCAGGGCAAGCGAGAGTGGCGTTTGCCGATCAGCTTCTTCGCCGGCTGCGCGTTGTACTATGTGGCGCGAGAGCTGATCGGCGCGCGCTGAACGAAGCTTGATATCGGAAAGGATTTGCGGGCGTGGTGGACGGCGTCCGTTGACAGCCGAGCGATGCGTAACGACGAATTCGGCACTGCCTCGTCGCATCGATTGCCTGACGGATCGTAAGCCACTGAGCCGCCCGCATACTGAAGTCCGCCACCTTCACCGGTGCGATTGACCGCGACCATGTAGCACTGATTCTCGATCGCACGCGCTCTCGTGAGCACATCCCAGTGATGTTGTCTCGACTGTGGCCAGTTCGCGATCAGAAAAAAAGCGTCGACGTCCGGCGCAATTTCACGAAAGAGCTCGGGAAAGCGAAGATCGAAACAGATCAGGACACCCGCTCGGACTTCATTGATCTCCACGATCGATTGTTGTTCGCCTGACGAATAGATCTCGTTTTCGTTCGCGTATACAAACAGGCGCTGTTTCTCATAGGTCGCGGTCGCCTCTCCCCGCGGAGAGAACAGCATGGCGGTGTTTACAAATCGGCCATCAGGTTTGCGCACTGAAATACCCGCGAGAATCCAAAGCTCGTGTTCGGCGGCGATGCCGCTTACCTGTTTTGCTATCGGGCCACTTTCCGGCTCGGCAAACTCGGCGGCTTCCATGGTGAAGCCGGTGGCGAACATCTCGGGAAGCAGCAACACGTCAGCGCCAGCTGCCTTGGCGTTGCGCGCAATCTCTCGCGCGCGAGAAAGCGACGCCGGCGCGTTGTGCCAGCCGGTGTCGTACTCACCTAGTGCGACGGTCAACGCACTGGTTTTTTGCTGCAATGGTGTCACTGATCGGGTCGGGCGTGGGGACAATAAAATATCACCTCCAGGGCCGCTGCACCGGAGGCAGATGATGAATTCGAAAAGGCTATCTCGGTCGCCCTACCGCGAAGACATTGGTTGGCGAGCTGCCCCAGATCGCGTGGAGATCTATTGAGGCGTTTGCAGGTTGGCGCGACCACGTCGATCCATCGTAGTGCAGGATGGTGCTCGAATCTCCGACGGCGAACACCGAATTGGGTGCGCCGCCCCAAACGCCGCGCAGAGTCTGAGTCGTGCCGCTTTCCTGTCGCGTCCACCAGTTGCCGTCATAGTGCAGGATGATTCCACCAGCACCGACCGCGAAGACATCGCGCGGGCTCGTCCCCCAAACCGAGTAGATCGAATACCCCGCACCCACGTATTGCGAGTTCCACCCGCTACCGTAGGAAGTCAGGATCGTGGCGTTATCGCCGACCGCGAAAACGGTATCAGGACTTCCCCAAACGGCGTTAAGTCTCGCGTTCACGGGGGTCCACTCACGAGTCCAGCTTGTTCCGTCATAGTGCTCGACCTCACCAGAATCGCCGACGGCAATGACATCGTTCGCTGATCTCGAGAATACTGCGCGCAAACCACCGCCACAACACCGGTGGGAATCCCAGTAAATAGGATCCGCGTGTTGTCCACTGTAGCGCGAGATCGCTACCGTCCATAGAGAGATGTCAAGAAACTGGATGACGAAAAAAACGTCGCCGGCCGGGTTTCCGGTGACGTTGGTATAGAATGCCGGGTGGCCACTCTGATATGCGCAATGCTCGAACCCTCCGTCCCACGAATTACCGTTGTATGTCCGGGCGAGGGCCTCGCCGCCACAGCTGCCCACCGCGACGGCGTTCGATTCAGAGCCAACCCACACGGACGAGAGATTGACTCCCAAGGGAGCGGTATCCTGGTCCGCGATGCTCCACGCGTGGCCGTCGAACCGGAGTGTGACCGGCGCAGTCGCAGTGGCAGTGAATTGAACCGGTGGACCAGACACCATCGGTGCGCTGGCAGTTGCTGACTGTGGACCCCACTTTCCGAGGGTCCACGAAACCGACGACTTGCCCTCGAGGTCGGTTCGTGTCGACGTCTCCGAGAGGTGGCCGTCGCCGCCCGTGACGGCCCACTCGATCTCGACATTGACCGCCGGATTACCGTTCGAGTTGACGGCCTGAATAGTGAGCGGCGCGTCGAGAGTATGAGACACGTTGGCGGTCTGTCCGCTGCCGCTGGCCACCTTGATGGCCGATACTCGTACGACAGGCGGCACAGTGGTATCAGTGCCGCTACACGCAGCATACGAGACGAGCAGGACAAGCAGTAGAGCGAGACGGAACATCGCCGCTCCATATCGGACTCAAACCAAACTGCAGACTGATTTTATTTCGGTCAATGGTGACCGGCACTTCTTAGCCCCTTTTGTGCATCTTTAAGGGTCGATGCCGAAGAAATTCCGTCAGGCTCCTTCCAGTATTCACCGCCGCGAAGAGTCTCTGTTCTCCGCCCGCGAAACCGCGCAGCCACTCGCCGCGCGGATGCGGCCGCGCACGCTCGAGGAGTTTGTCGGACAAGAGCACCTCCTCGCAAACGGCAAAGCACTCAGATCCGCGATCGAGAGCGGCAACATCAAATCGATGGTGTTCTGGGGCCCGCCCGGCTCCGGCAAAACCACATTAGGTCGATTGATCGCGCAATACACCGATCGCGATTTCGTCCCATTCTCGGCGGTGACCGAGGGAATCCCGCGCGTGCGCGAAGTCGTCGACGAAGCCGAGCAACGGCTGCAGATGGGAAGGCAGACGATTCTGTTCGTCGACGAGATCCATCGCTTCAACAAAGCGCAGCAAGATGCGTTTCTCCCGCACGTCGAGGCGGGCACCATCACCCTCGTCGGCGCGACCACGGAGAATCCATCGTTCGAGATCAACGGCGCGCTTCTATCTCGTCTGCGCGTGTTCGTGCTGAATCCGTTGACGGCGGGCGACATCGGCGCCGTCGTCGATCGCGCGCTGCTCGACG
>DASTGU010000164.1:0-6909 GCA_035718845.1 Gemmatimonadaceae bacterium
AAAAGACCGATCATTGATCTCAGAGGGCGAATGTCCAAACGCGGAGTCCTGGTCGCGCTCGACGCGACGATGTTGCTGTTCTTCATCGTGTTGATGTCGTGGCGCCTGAGCGGCGTCATCGCCCACGAATGGATTGGTCTATCGCTGATTGCCCTCATCGTCGCGCATTTGATCGTGCACTGGGCATGGGTCGAGGGCAGCGTCAGTCGCATCACTCGTCGGCATCGCACCGGCACCATCGCCCTCCTCCTCAACACCGCACTGTTCCTGGCGATGGGTACCGCGCTCGTGTCTGGGATCGTTATCTCGAAGGTCATTTTCCCGAATCAGCTGCTGCCGGGCGACTATCTGCACTGGCACAGTCTGCACGAAAACGCATCGACGATCGCGCTCTTCATCGTCGGCCTGCACGTCGCGCTGAATTGGGATCGAATTCGCAGCAGCGTGCGTCGATTGTTCGACGCGACGCGCCGTCAGTCAGCGCAACGCTGGGGATTGTCGGCCGGCGTGCTGATGCGCCGCGCCGCTTGGGTGGTCGCTATCTCCGCTGTGCTGACCGTCGTGGTGTTGACAGTCGCGCGCGCGATTCCATCTCACGCCGAAGTGCTGATGACGTTTCCTGACGGCCACACCGCGCTCGTCGCACCGCCGGCTGGAATTGCAAAACTGCGCCCCGGCACCACGCTGCCCAGCATGCCTATGGGTATGCCTCGTTTTGTGCTCAGCACGGTCCTGCTCTCGATCGCGGCGGTGGTCGGCCGACGAGTATTCAAGCTTCGGCTCGCCCGGTAGGCGTCAGCGCCGATAGCGATCAAATCCCTTCGCAGTTGATCATCCACGGAATCCCGAAGCGATCGATCACCATTCCAAAACGCTCCGACCAGAACGTCTTCGCGATCGGGTAGAGCACTCGGCCGCCGGCCGCGAGCTTCTCAAAGAGATCTTCTGCCTCCGCCGGCGATGCGACGTTGAGCGAGAGCGAGAATCCCTTCGGCTCTTCGTATCGCTCGGGTGGGACGTCGGCGCCTTCCAGCAGATGCTGGCCGATCTTTACGCTGCCGTGCATCACCTTGTCGTCCCAGCCCGGCGGAACGACGTCAGCGAGCGGCGAATCGGCGTAGCGGAAGATGAGCCCGGGCGTCGCGCCGAGTGATTCTTCGTAGAACTTGAACGCGGCGGCGCAGTCTCCCTTGAAGCTTACGTACGAATGCAGGTCCATTTGCGAGCGCCGCCGGAGAAATCACGCACTGTCTGGGTGATATGAAATAGACAGTGTCTGATAGAAAAAAGACATGCTCAGCGCGACTACATATGACGCACGAATGACACTACATCGCGGGAATAGTACGGCTCCTCGACGTACCAGAAGATGTAATCGGCATTGAGGTAATCTTTCGCGAATCGATACAGCTCGTCGATGCTGATTCGCGCTCCAGTTGCTCGATTGATCTCATCATAATTCCCTCCCTGAACGGCGATGCCGACAGGGACGTACCGCGACGCGTCGCGCATCAATGGATAGGGGCCTTTCAACTGCCCCGGTCGCCACGGGAGGAGGTCAGGTCCGCCGACACCAACGCCAAACGCCTTGGCAGAGTCGTACACCGCGCGCAGATAACCCTTGTCGTCCTCAGGACGCCATTCGCCGGGCATGAAGTTGCCGTAGACGAGAGTCACGGATTTTGAGAACGCGCGCTTGAGCGCTCTGATATTCGCGATGATCGCATCCCGATATCGCTCGGCCGAGAATCCCGAGGGAAATAACTTCTCGCTCGCGCCGAATTCCGCGGACGTCTCGGCCAGATTGATTCCGGCGATTTTCCCGTCGAATCTGTCGCCCAGCGCGGTGAAAAGTCGGTAGAGGCGAGCCTGAACTGCGGGATCCCAGCGACGCGCCATCCAGCCATGGGCGATGGTACGCGCGCTGTCGCCATCCCGGTACTGTTGGTTTGCGCCGCCGTGGTATGCGGTGTCGCGCGTCAGATACACCGGTACGTTAACCCGATCGTTGTAGAACGACACATCCTGAAGCTGGACGAAGAGCTTCTTACCGTGCGCCGCGAGAAACGCGAGGTCCTCCTCGATGGCGCTGAAATCGTAGCGATCTTGCTCAGGCTCGAGCGATCGCCACGTGTAAGCGATCTGGGCTCCCTCGAGCTGTGTCGTGCTGAGAAACGCTGAATCGTGGCGCATCTGCTCGCGATTCTGTCCATAGAACGCATAGTGATGCACGGCCGCTCGGCACGCCTCAGCCATCGCCATCGGTAGTGTAGTCGCCATCTCGCCGCTGGAAGCGCCAACACCCCACGTGTTCGATATCACCGACACCGCGATGTCGTCGTCCGGATAGACGTACAGCGCCGCCTGGGTGCCGGGGAATGATCCGTTGACGTGTATCATCCGGTGACCCGCACTGTCGGGATTCACGAACCAGCCTAAGCCCCAGTTGGTCGCCGTCTTCGCACCACGCTTCTCGGTTTGCGTGAGGCTGAGTGCGCCGCGCGTCAGTCGTCCCCGCCGAATCACGACCTGCCCGAACTTCACCAGGTCCTCGGCGGTGGTGATGATGTTGCCACCACCCATGTTGTAGCTGTAGTCAAACTCGGGAACGCGACGCAGCTCGGTGGTGACCGCGTACGTCCACGGATCGTTGTACGCGTAATGTCGCGCGCGCTTGTCGATGACGATGCGGATATCGTCGAAGCGCGTGTCGTTCAATTTGAGCGGACGAAAAAGCAATTCATCGACGACTGTCGCAAATGGCTTGTGAGTCGCCGACTGGATCGCGGCCGCGAGAAGATTGTAGCCGTAACTCGAGTAGTGATACGAGTCGCCCGGATTGTCGATCAGCGTATCATTTGCGACCAGTGAGACGATGTCTTTCACATCGTCGAAATGCCGATTGAGAAACTCCGGCGTTCTCTCGTTTGCGCGATAGTGCCGCACCCCGCCGAGGTGTGCAGCGAGAAGCCGGAGTGTGATGCGATCGCTGCCGGGGGGATGAAACTCGGGCACGTAGCGACCGATCGGTGCATCGAGATCGATGACGCCACTATCGGCGAGGATCGCGAGCGTCGTACCGGTGAATGCTTTGGTGACGCTGGCGGCCGTCGATCGCGTCGCCGTCGTGAAAGGAACATGGTTCTCCACGTCGGCGAAACCCATTCCCTCCGAGTAAACGAGCCGACCGTGATGCATGACCGCTGCGGAGAGTCCGACGTTCTTTTGCTTGTCGTGAACCGCACGGACGATCGAGCGAATGCGGGGCACCGCTTTGGAGCAGGCTGCTTGCGACTCTATTGCGCGAACCGGCGCGATGGTGAGCAGTAAGAGAAGGTGCCCGGCGATCGAAAAGTCAGTCTTCATCGGGCGGGATGATGCTGACCCGGCTAGGCCTCCGTCAACACCTGCGCATCGAGAAGCTTCATGCAAAACGCAGCCAGACCCGGCGTGCTGTACTTCGCGCCATCTCGTGCCCGCCACACCTTATCGCTGCCCGAATCTTCGATCGGGTGGAGCACCATCTCCTCGACTACCGTCGCTCCCTCCTTTCGCGCCGCGGCGCCCCGGCGGGCTACGGTCCCGCGCCAGACGATCACTGACAGCTCACCGAGGAGCGGATCGCTGCCGTTGGCGGAAAACCAGGAGACGCTGAGCGCGGCTTTCTCAGCCTGCAGGATGCAGCTGTTCGGAGTGCGGTGCTGCTCGACGGGGCCGTGCTGCTGCTCGTTCTGTTTTGGCGCGCGCTCGGGCGCGAGATTGTCGAGCAAGGCCGTAACTGCTCGTTGAACAGTGTTTCTCGCTCTCACGGTTGGCGAAGTATTCCATCTATTTGCGGGACGCTCTGGTGGTATTGTCATCGGTGACGTGGAAGGAGACTGGCCAGAGCTCTGATTCGAGGACGGCGCTACTGTAACTTAGCGCAATGCACGCCTTTATGAGGCCGAATCGACCGAATCCGGTGTGACAACGTGTGTTAGTGCTTGTAGACCGTCCCGTCCTTCATTACGAGCTGGACCTGCCGAATCGCCGAGATGTCTTTCGTCGGATCGCCCTTCACCGCGATGAGATCGGCGAGATAGCCCTCTTTCACCTGGCCGAGCTTGTCCGCCATGCCGAGCATCTTTGCGTCGATCGACGTGGCAGAACGTAAAGCAGCCACCGGTGTCATCCCGTAACCAACGAGCATCTCGATCTCGCGCGCGTTGTCGCCGTGGGTGAACACGCCGACGTCGCTGCCGTTGCAGATCGTGACGCCCGCGTCGAGCGCGGCCTTGAATGATTTCTTCTTGGAGACGATCGCCGGCGGATCGGGATCGACTCCTTTGCGCCAGCCGCCGTACTGCAGAATCGCGTCGCCCGCGGCCAGAGTTGGAACGAAGCAGATGCCGCGCTCTGCCATCATCTTGAACACTTCCGGCGTGCCGGCATCGCCGTGCTCAACGCTTGCAACGCCCGCGAGCACTCCGCGGCGCATTCCTTCAGCGGTGGTCGCGTGCACGGTCACTGGACGGCCCGAACTGTTCGCGATCTCGACTGCTTCCTTCAGCTCCTCCACCGTGAAGGTCGGCTCGGCTTCGCCGTTCGGACCCCAGCGATAATCGGCGTAGATCTTCACCCAGTCCGCGCTGTGCTTGATCTGATCGCGCACCACCTGCGCCATCTGCTGGAGCCCGCTCGCCTCCTGCGCGCCCTGCGGAATCTGGTCCTGATATTCGGGGGTGAATCCCGACGGTCCATACGCGCCCGTCGCCACGATCGCGCGCGTCGACGTGAACAGCCGCGGACCCGGAATGATCTCCTGATTGATCGCTTGCTTGAGTCCGACGTCCGCGTAGCCCGCGCCCTCGGTGCCGAGGTCGCGCAGTGTGGTGAATCCAGCCATCAACGTCGCTCGCAGATGATTCATCGCGCGCGCGGTGCGCAGCGCCAGCGCCTCGTGCAGCACCTGATCGTTCCACGACGTCTCGTTATACGGGTGCAACAGCACGTGCGAATGAGCGTCGATCAATCCCGGCATCAGCGTCGTGCCCGGCAGATCGATGGTCGTCGTGCCTGCCGGCGCATTGATGTGACCGCGCGGTCCAGCTGCAACTATACGATTGCCAGTGACGAGCACAGCCCAGCCAGAATGCGGCGCGTCCGTCACACCATCCCAAACGCGATCCGGAACCAGCAGCTCGGTAGTGACCGGCGCTGTCGGTCGCGTGCGTGCCTGCGCGGTGGCTATCACCGGCATCGCCAAAACAAGACCTGCGAGAATCAAGCGTGCGCACTTCAACATTCGTATAGGTCGCATCTGATCAGCGTCCCGAAAGCGCGGGCAGCGCTTCCACGTCCTCGAAATCAACGGGCTCGCCCCGCAGTAAGAATCCCGGCAGGGTGGTGTTAACAATGGTGTAAAAGACTAACGCCCCGGCCAGTGTGCCCGACAGATCGAATTGCTCGACCAATATGGCAAGTATCACCAAAGTGAATACCAGCGTCGGGATCATCGCGCTGCCAACCCGTCGCGACACGCCGAGAGATTCCTTGAGCACGATCTTGCGGTGAACAGATATCACTCCCACCCGGAGCGGCACCAGCACTGTCACCAACAGCACGCCGACCGCGGCCGCGCTCCACGAGATGTGCTCGGCCAGAATCTCGGTGCCCGCGTGGAAGAAATAGAAAGGAATGAAGACCGACCCGAACGCCTCGAGTGCGTCCACCATCTTCTCCGAAGTCATCGCTGGATGCTTCGCGCGGAAGCGCTGCGCGGCGACACCAACCAGGAACGCTCCGACCAGATAGTAGACGCCGAGCAGTCTGGTCGCGTACGCGCAGGCGATGCCGACGAGCAGTAGAAACGCGAATTCCGACTTCGGCGCGTATGGCGCGATCAACGTCGCAAAAATGTGGAACGCCAACGGAATCACGATTACGACCGCGGCCATTGCGGCGAGTGAGATGATCAATTGCTGCACCGACGTCGACTGCAGAATGAAGAACAGCGCAGTGAGCGCGATCAGCTCCGATCCGATCGCATAGGTGCGGACGGTGGTCCGCTCGCCGGGTGTCAGCGCGAAGGTCGAGAGCGTCGAGAGGATGAATCCGGTCGATGGCGTCACCAGCGCCAGCGACAGCAGTGCGCTCGCCCTCGGCGGGAGATCGAGAAGGCTGCCTGCAACGACAGCGGTGATCACCGCCAGCACCATCCAGATTACCGCGTACATCACCAGCGGTTTGACATTTCGACGCAGCTCGGTGCCGTCGATCTCGAGGCCGGCGAACAGGAATAGCGAGACGATGCCGAGGGTGGAGAAGAGTCGAATCGTCATGTCGTTTGGAAACCAGCCGATCACGCTGATCGCAAATCCCATCAATAACGCTGTAATCGCTCCTGGAATTCTGAATCGTTGGAGCATCTTCGGCACCACGAACAGCGCCATCAGCAATGCGATGAACGACAGCTGGCCCGGTACCTTATTCGGCTCGGGCGGAGTCACGTCCGGCGATGTCAGCGCATCGATGATCGGTTTCGCCGTGGCGGAATCGCTGTTGGCGGTTGCGGCAGCGTGCGCCGAGTCGAGCGAGACGTCGAGGGTGCTCAGCTCGGCGTCGTACAGGGCGGCAGCTTCCGCATATTTCCGTTTGCGCGCGTAGCTCTCGGCGAGCGCGCGAATCGCGTCGCGCTGCTCGTTCTTGGTGAGACCGACGCGCGACGAATCGAGCAAAGGCCGCAGTATTCCAATCGCCTGGGTGACTCGTCCGGTCCAGACCGCACTCACGCCGCGGTAGAGCTCGATGCGCGCGCTGGCCGGTCCATTCCAGGAGCGCAGCCCGGCGACGAGTGCAGCAGTGTCGCGGTGGGCGTAAAGCGAATCGAGCACGGCCCGCTGCATCGCGGTGGAGTCCGGTCCCTGGCCG
>DASTGU010000165.1:0-8570 GCA_035718845.1 Gemmatimonadaceae bacterium
TGCCCGCCAGGATCAGCGGCGCTCGAAGACCCAAATGTTATCCTGGTCGCGGCCTCCGCCGCGAATTTGTTCGGTTGCCCGGAGATGACGGCCGTTTTCGACGAGCTCGTAACGCCACGTCATCGTGACGCTGCCCTTGGCGGACTCGCTGCGATCGGTGAAGAGGAGCGCGTCGCCGTCCCAGCGGAGACTCGAGACGTTGCGCGGGTCCGAAGGCTCCGTTCTCTCCCGGCCGTCTGATGTGCGCTGCGTCGAAAACGCGAAGGTCTGCCCGACGAATTCGAACTTCGCGTCGATGCGGATCAGTGGCTCGAGATGGTCGATGCGCAGAGTCGCCCCGCGCGCAGTGGCAGCGCCGCCCCCGAGTTTGCTTGCGCTCCGATCGAGAACATACTCGCCCGAAAAGTTGGGCTTTGGCCGAGCAGCCTGTGGTTGGTTAGGCTTTGGTGTCGCCGGCGCCCACTTTTCCTTGCTGTCCATGCCTAAATCTTCACCATGAAGGTCGGAAAAGCACTATCGATTGTTGCGCTAGTGTGCTGTTGTGTCGGGATCGCAGCCCGGCCCAGGCCGCGTTTCAGCGCGATTGCGTTTTTCACAGGGAAGCAGGATCAGGCGCACATCAGCTTCCTGCGCGAGGCGGTGCAATGGTTTCCGGAGCAGGCCCGGAAGAACAACTTCGCCTTCGATACGACCTCGAACTGGCAGAATATGAATCCTGATTTTCTGCGGCGTTATCAGGTCGTGATCTTTCTGGACACTCGTCCCGAAGATTCTATCCAGCGCGCGGCGTTTCAGAGCTACATGGAGCGCGGCGGCGCATGGATGGGATTTCACTTCGCCGGCTTTGCGTTGACGCCCTCCGACTATCCCTCCAACTGGGACTGGTACCACTACATTTTCCTGGGCGCCGGACATTATGTGAGCAACACCTGGCGTCCGACGTCGGCGATTCTACGTGTCGAAGATCCCGCGCATCCCGCGCTGCGTGGGATTCCGCCGACCTTTAAGTCATCGCCGAGCGAGTGGTACCGGTGGGAGAAGGATCTGAGGCAGAATGCAAACATCGACATTCTGCTCTCCATCGACTCGACGAGCTTCCCGCTCGGCACCGGTCCCAAGCCGCACGAGATCTGGCACAGCGGCTACTACCCGGTGGCGTGGACGAATCGGAAGTATCGGATGATCTATTTCAACTTCGGCCACAACGACATCGACTACGAGCACAAGTTCGACAGCACCAATCGCACGCTGTCGTATACGTTCGGGAATCCGGTTCAGGACCGCTTGATTCTCGACGCCTTGCTTTGGCTGGGCGATCGAGCGCGTCGCTGATTAGTCGGCTGCTCCAGAATACGCGCGATCTTGAGAATGGTGCTCCAGCTGCGGGTCGTCGCGGAGCCAAAGATCTTTTCGAGCTGGCCGAAGTGGCCGATCGCTTTCATCTGTCGGCGGCAGATGCCGATCACGAATCGGTCGCTGTGATCCAGAACTTTCATCTCCCATTCACCGCTCGCCGGTATAACGACAGAGGGAGGAGCGGAGGCTGAACGGCGATCGCCGCGAACGCTGACGAACTGCATCACGCTGCGATCGCTCGGCTCGTGCTCAAAAGGATCGGTTGATGCCAATGCGAGTATGTCGCTGCCGCTGCAGATCATCACTTCGGCCTCGAACGGCAGGCGACGTTTCAGCTCGGCGCGAAACTTTGTCTGGTTGACAGGCGCACGCACTACGAACGTGCCCGCGGCGCCAATGTTGGCGACGTCGTAACGCTGGAGCTGTTTCGCCAATTCGGTGGGCCGGATTCGTCGGTGACCGCCGACGTTGATGCCCTTCAGAAATACGACGAGTGCCATTTGTGCGCTGGGTACAACGCTATAGGTGCTTCTCGAACCAGTGATGCGCGTACGGCTCGTCGTTAAACGGCGCGACTTCAGTGTAGCCCGAGTGACGATACATCGAGATTGCTTCCACCAGTGTGCGATTGGTTTCGAGTCGGAGAGTCGTCATTTCCAGTTCGCGAGCCTGGTCCTCGAGCGCGTGAAGCATTCGCCGACCCAGCCCCGCTCCGCGCGCAGAATCTGCAACCCACATGCGCTTCAAGTAGCCAATGTGCGGAGCGATTGTCTTCACTGCACCGCACCCGACGGATTTACCGTCGGCGATGGCGATGAGAAACGCTCCGAGCGGCGGACGAAAATCGACATCATCGGCTGGAATACTCAACGCCGGATCGAAGCCCTTCTCGAAGCGCCGATTGATCTCGGCGAAATACTGCTGCACGCACCAACGCGCCTCAGGGCTTGCTGGGTCCACCCGCTCGATCCGCGTGCTGAACGCAGGCGCGGGATACACGCGACCATCGACCTGCTCGGTTGACATGTTTTACGCTAGCGCGCATTTCACCGAGCGGTCAAGCCAACGGGCGTTTCCACTTCATGCGCGTATACACAGGCCGGAATCCCTGGCGCTCGCTGTTGCGCTGTGATCCCCCACCGGGCGCAGTCACCACCATCGCCAGCTCGACACCGCGCTCGGCAGCGAATGCCAGTCGCGTCTCGAGCAGCGCCGCCTGCGCTCCTTGTCGACGCGCCGATGGAATCGTCGACGCACCGGCCATGATCGCGACGCCGTTGGCGATGTTCAACGCTCCCGACCCGATCGGCACTCCATCACGCTCGGCGAGGAAGCATGTGACGCCGCGCGCACGTCCCCAGATGTCGCCGAGGTTGGCGACGAACTCGCCGAGCTCGGGCGATTCGGCGCTCCACGCTTCGCCGGCGACGCGACACCACGTTGGCAGCTCATCGAGGCCGATCGCGCGCGCCTTGATCGCACCGCGCTTTGAGCCGGAGTGGCCGGCCGTGCTACGAACGAGAACAACGGACGGCTCGAACGGCGTGTATTCTCGCACGCTCAACTGACCGAGAGTCTCGTGTGCGGCGAAAGAGCAGACTTCGTGATAGACGCTCGTTTGATGCCGCATGAAGAATTCTTCGACTCGCTCGAATTCGCGATCGAGAAATCGGTCGAACAATCCAATGCCGAAAGTCTGGGTGGTCGGCGCGTCGGGACCATCGTACATCGCATAGGCGCCCGCGACCTCGATCCACTCGGCGCTGACTTCCGGCTGGACTTTCTGGCGCGCTTCGACTGCGGCAGCATTTGCCATCGCCTCGGCGCGCTCGAGTTTGCGCGCAAGCTCGAGGTCAACGCGGGGCAAGCGCGCTGTCACGACGAATACTCCGAAAGCTCAAGCTGTGTACTGAACGAGATCCCAACGGTTCCCATACAGATCCTCGAATACGGCTACGGTACCATAGTCCTGCTCGCTCGGCGGGCGCACGAACTTGATGCCATTGGCCGACATCTCGTTGTAGTCGCGCCAGAAATCGTCCGTCTGCAGAAAGAGAAATACGCGACCGCCGGACTGGTTCCCGATGAACTCTCGCTGTTCCGGCGTCGCTGCGCGCGCCAGTAACAGCGTCGTTCCCCCAGAGTTCCCCGGCGGCGCGACGATCACCCAGCGCTTGTCCTGCGCCGGCTGATAAGTGTCGTCAACCAGGGTGAAGTGGAGCTTCCGAGTGTAAAACGCGATCGCCTCGTCGTAATCCGCTACCACGAGGGCGACGTGGGCGATTCGCTGTTGCATCAGCTCGGTTTCGATTTCGCCGACTTCACCTGCGACAGATCGAGGCCGCGACGGACGCCCGCGCTCAGCACCTCATCGAAAGCATCGGCGGGAACCGTGAACTCCCGCGACCGCAGCTCGTGGAATCCCTTGTCGGCTCCGCGCGCGCCGCCGTTGCGGGTTGGAATGATGCGCAGCTCACCCGATTCCTCCTGCTGAATCACGCAGAGGCGCGCATTCCGCTCGATATCCGACCACACTTTGGCGCCGAGCGCCTGAAGGACGGGCTTGAGCCGCTTCGCGTAGTCCGTCCGTCGCGGCGTCGTCACCACCGTCCCACTTCCCGCCAGAACATCGCGAATGATTCGACTCAGCTCCGTCGAAGTCGCATCGGTATCGACCTGGATCGCCGGCAATCCAGCCAGCCAGAAACCGGCGTCGGTCATGTGATAGGCGAGGACCACCAGATCCTTGCGACGGGCGTAGACCGCGATCCGCCTCGGCGGCACTGAGGACGACATTCCACTAGTGTCGCTCTCCGGACGCGACGGTTCAATACCACCTTACGCGTCGGCTACAAATGACGAGGGAACACCCTCTATCCCCACGATAAGCCAAGGTGCAGATTGGCCGTCGACAACACCCCGTCCGTCACCCTCGTTCCGGCCGCCATGCACCGACTCGTCGCCCGCCTCGCAGTTATCGTCGCAGCGATCCTCGCCATCCCCGCCGCGCACGCGCAACAGCCACGCATCCTCGTCTTTTCCAAGACCGCGGGATTTCGACATAGCTCGATCCCCAATGGAAAAGCCGCGATCATAAGACTCGGACAGCAAAACGGATTTACCGTCGATACCACCGAGAACGCCGCGGCCTTCACCCAGAAGAACCTCGCGCGCTACGCTGCGGTGGTCTTCCTCAGCACGACCGGCGATGTGCTCGATCCGGCGCAGCAGGACGACTTCGAGCGTTACATCCAGGCGGGCGGCGGATACGTCGGCATCCACTCAGCGACCGATACCGAATACGACTGGCCGTGGTACGGGAGATTGGCCGGCGCCTATTTCAACGGCCATCCGAACAATCCAAACGTCAAAAAAGGCACGTACCACACCATCGACTCCACCCACATCTCGACGAAAGGATTCCCCGCGACCTTCGATCGCACCGACGAGTTCTACAACTTCAAGTCGATCGATCCGACCATTCACACCCTCGTCGAGATCGACGAGAGCAGCTACACCGGCGGCACCAATGGCGCGCATCACCCAATGAGCTGGTACCACGATTTCGACGGCGGGCGCGCGTGGTACACCAACATGGGTCACACCGAAGAGAGCTACACAGAGCCGCTCTTCCTCAACCACATCCTCGGCGGAATCAAGTACGCGATCGGCAACGGCAAGATCGATTTCAGTCGCGCGCGGCCCGAAGAGAATCGCTTCACGCGAGTGGTGCTCGCCGAGAAGCTGGTAGAGCCGGTGGAGCTGGCAGTGCTGCCTGGTGAAAAAGTGTTGTTCGTCGAGCGCCGCGGCGCCGTCAAGCTGTACACGCCATCAGACGGTAAGACCCGCACCATCGCCACGATTCCCGTGAGCAACAAGTACGCGGACAGCAGCCAGGCGGAGGACGGCCTGCTCGGAATGAACATCGATCCGAACTTCGCGTCGAACCACTGGGTCTACATGTACTACTCGCCCGCTGGTCCTGAGGCCAAAAACCAGCTCGCTCGCTTCACGATGGTCGGGGATTCGCTCGATCTCTCGTCGAGAAAAGTCTTGCTGGAAATTCCGACGCAGCGTCTGAAGTGTTGTCATACCGGTGGCTCGATCGCGTTCGACGCCAAGGGCAATCTCTATTTGTCGACCGGCGACAACTCGAATCCGTTCGCGACCGGCTACGCTCCAATCGACGAGCGCCCCGGCCGCATGCCATGGGATGCCCAGAAGTCATCGGGCAACACCAACGACCTGCGTGGAAAGATCATTCGCATCCACCCAGAACCCGACGGGACCTACACGGTTCCTGCGGGAAATCTTTTCGCGCCGGGAACGCCGAAGACGAGACCCGAGATCTACACCATGGGTCATCGCAATCCGTATCGAATCTCAGTGGACAAGCACACCGGTTATGTCTACTGGGGCGAAGTCGGTCCTGATGCGAACGTCGATTCCGCCGGGCGTGGGCCGCGCGGTTACGACGAGATCAATCAGGCGCGCAGCCCGGGCAACTATGGCTGGCCGTATTTCGTCGGGAACAACCAGGCTTACTACCACTTCGCATTTATCGACTCCGCGAATATCCAGACCGGACCGCAGTTCGATCCCGAGCATCCGGTGAACAACTCGCCGAACAATACCGGACTGAACGAGCTGCCACCGGCACGCGGCGCTTACATCTGGTATCCGTACGCCGCCTCGCCTGAATTTCCGATCGTCGGCAGCGGCGGTCGTGCCGCCGAGGCTGGACCCGTTTTCTATCGCGACGATTTCCGCGGCGCGCCGCGGGCGTTCCCGCAGTACTACGACGGCAAGCTGTTCATCTACGAGTTCATGCGTCACTGGATCATGGCAGTAACGATGGACAAGAACGGCGACTTCGTTTCGATGGAGCGCTTCATGCCGAACTCCCAGTTCGCGGCGCCGATCGAGATGGAGTTCGCGCCAAGTGGCGACATGTACATACTCGAGTACGGCACGCGCTGGTTCCAGGGCAACGATGACGCGCGCCTGGTGCGCGTCGAGTACAACGGCGGCAACCGCAAGCCAATCGTGGCGGCGTCGGTGGACAAACCGAGTGGCGCATTGCCGATGCGAGTGAAGCTGTCTTCGGCGGGCACGGTGGATCTCGATGAAGATTCACTGAGTTACGTCTGGACGATCTCGCGCAAGGGCGGTGCACAGGTCGCGAGACTCAGGAGCGCGAACCCGGCATACACCTTCACCAAACCGGGGACGTATACTGCGTCGCTGACTACGACAGACACCCACGGAGCTTCGGCGACGACGAACGTTGAGATTGTCGCCGGCAACGAGCCGCCGAATGTGAACGTGGCGCTTGTAAACAGCAACAAGACGTTCTTCTTCCCGGGCGTGCCGGTGCGCTACGCGACGACCGTAACTGATCGCGAGGATGGGTCTCTGCGCAGCGGAAGCATCGCGCCGAATCGAGTGCACGTCAGCGCGCAGTATCTGAAGAGCGGGCTCGCCACCGGGAACATGTCTGGCTCGGAGAACCCGCTTACGGTCGGCAGAAGATTGATCGAGGGAAATGATTGCCTGTCATGCCATCAGTTCACGACCAGGAACATCGGACCTGCCTATACTGACGTTGCGAAGAAGTATCACGGTGACAACACCGCGGTAGCGCATCTGGTCAAAAAGATTCGCGAAGGTGGCTCGGGAGTGTGGGGCAGCGCGACGATGCCCGCGCATCCGAGCCTCAGTGAGACTCAGACCCACGCGATCGTAGCGTACATCCTCAGTCTCGCCGAGCGCGGAAATGCGGCGCCGCAGCCAGTGCGCGGGTCATACATGCCGCCGGCAGGATCTGAAGCTTCGCCGCAAGGCGTGGTCGAGCTGCACGCGGAGTACACTGACCGCGGCGGCAACGGAATGCCGGCGATTACCGGCGAGAAATCAGTGATGCTGCGCTCTCCGACGATGGTGGTTGCAGATGCCGATCTCTCCGAAGGCGCATCGAAGCAAGGCGTCGAAGGGATTCCGGTGACCATCACCGTCGTCAACAAATCGGGTGCCTCGGTGGCGGTGAAGCAGATCGATCTGACCGGGATCGGCGCGGTGACGTTCATGGCGCTGGCTCCGAGTCAGTATCAGGCGCGTGGTGGCAAGATCGAGGTTCATCTCGATTCGCCGACCGGCGCACTGCTGGGCGAGAGTCAGCCGATCAGTCCGACCAGCGATCAGGCGCCGCTGCGTTTGCGCACGACGCTGCGGCCGACGTCGGGAATGCACGATCTCTACTTCGTGTTCACCAATCCCGCGGTGAAGGACGGTTTCCTGTTCGCGCTGACCACGGCGACGTTCGAGCCTGCCGGACAGACAGCAGCGAGATAAACCAGTCAGGTGCCCGCGGAGCAGCTACTCCTTCGCGGGCGCCACAGCGTGTTGTACCACGCGTGCCTAGAGGTGACGGATACCGAGCGCAGTCACGTAGAGACCGATGCCGAAGATCAGGTGCGTCGCCAGGCTCTTGAGTCTGGCCCTGGTTGGATTCGGAGTTCTCGACGAGGCGATGCCGAGGCCGAGTGACGGCTGCATTACAAACATCGGAAAAATCACCGTCGCCACACCGTAAACCAGCGCTGGCGCCAGCGTCGGCTGTGCAAGCCATCTATCGGAAACGATCGCGACGAAAACGATCGTCAGTGTCACGCCAATGGTGTAATGGCTGAGCCAGCCGACCTGACACTCGAACTTCTTCGCGGGCGCCTTGGCGATGCTGGCGTGGCGAAACGTTCCGTCGGGCATGTGTCTGACCCAACGTCCGAGCAGGCAGTAGTTGAGCGATGGAATGCCGAACGCGCGCTTGAGAAAGAGATTCCAGAGGTCCATCAGCACCGTCGCGCCGACGCCGATCGCGATGGCAACGATGAAGTGATTGAGTCGCATCGGCACCCAATATCGCGTAACTTCGCGCCGACGTAAGACGCGTGCGCCGTGCGGACAATGACCACTCCACTCGATAGACGCTCCTTTCTGCGCGTCAGCGCGATATCGCTCGCCGCGTGCGCGTTGCCGCGCGGGGGTGGATTGTCCTTGCCGGCACTCGATCGTCCCCTGCCCACAGCGGCGCAGCTGCAATGGCATCGCGACGAGCTCGCGATGTTCCTGCACTTCGGCGTCAACACCTTCACCGACCGCGAGTGGGGCGATGGCAGCGAGTCGCCGTCGATCTTCAATCCTACGGCGCTGGATGC
>DASTGU010000166.1:0-30491 GCA_035718845.1 Gemmatimonadaceae bacterium
GCGCGGGATCTTGGAGAGCCCGACGATCTTGCCGTTCGGGATGTAGGCGACGTGGGCTTTGCCGAAGAACGGCAGCATGTGGTGCTCGCACATCGAGTAGAGCTCGATGTCACGCACCATGATCATGTTGTCGTGGTCTTCCTTGAACACGCCGTTTCCAACGACTTCCTCCGCCGTGAGGCTATAACCCTGGGTCAGCCAGGTCAGCGCGCGCGCGACACGACGCGGCGTCGCCTTCAATCCCTCGCGATTGGGATCCTCGCCGATCAGCTCGATCTCGCGGCGAACGAGGTCCTGGAATTCCCTCGAGACTTCCTTCTCCTCGACTTCCTTGAAGTCCTTAGCCACCCGTGTACTCGACATAGTTGTTCTCCGTTTCCCACATGACGAGCCGAGTGAGTTTGCCGGGTTTCACCTTGGGCGCAAGAATTTTCCAGAAAGCGACGATGATGTTCTCGGATGTCGGAATCACGCCCTTCATGAACGGCACATCGAGGTTGAAGTTCTTGTGATCGACGAAGTCGACGACCTCGCGCTCGACGATCTTCTTCAGCTGCGACAGATCGCAGACGTAGCCGGTCTTCGGATCGATGTCGCCCTCGACTGAAACGTCGAGCGTATAGTTGTGTCCGTGCCAGTTCGGGTTGTTGCACTTACCGAACAGGCGCGAGTTCTCCGCGTCGGAGAGCTCGGGGTTGTGAACGCGGTGAGCGGCGTTGAAGCGCAGGCGCCTGGTGACTGTTACGCGAGGCATGTTTAGGGTAAGATATGCGGGCTGAGCCTTTCCCGTGGGAAAGAAAAAGAGGCCCCACTATTTTGATAGTGGAGCCTCACTAATGGGACGGAGAGGTTTTTTGAAGCCCGGTCGAATGTATGAGGTCCTCACCCTGCCTATCGCCTTCCCCGCACTGGGGCATGACGTCAGCACAGTTTATCGAACCCACTCGAAGGACTTGTTGGCTCAAAAAGTGAGTTCCCCGCCCCAACGATGAAGTCGAATTTTTGTCTTGCAACTGCTGTCCGTAAGACTCTCTGAACATACCCGTCGTAACACCGAAGGTCAACGAAATTTCGCTATGGATTATCTGCTGATTTTGAGCGTTTTGATGCTTGTTATTTGGGCAATCGTCACCTTCACAACGACGGCTCCCGGCTGGATCCATCTTCTCCTCACCCTCGGAATGTTCCTGCTCATGTACCGCATCGTCGTGCGAGGCACCCGAGGCGTCGACAACAAGCCCAAGACTTGATGTCCCGTTCCGGACGCGGGTCGTACTCGTTCGGAGATGAAGAAGGCGGAAGCGGTCCCGCCACGGCGGTCGCCGAGCAGCCGCAGCCGCTGTCGGCCGACAAGAAAAAACCGGTTCTCATAACAGGCGCTACCGGACTCGTCGGCATCCATACCTGTCGAGAGTTATCCAAAAATGGCTGGCAGATACGGGCGCTGATCCGGGATCCAGCAAAGGCAGCCCTGGCGCTGGGTCAACTGCCGGTCGAATTCCGCGTCGGTGACATACGTGACGCCAGTGCACTGCGCAGCTCGCTCAACGGGTGCGGCGCAGTCGTCCATCTCGCGGCGATCGCCATCGAAAAGAAAACCGAGAAGTACAGCGAGACGAACACCACCGCGACCGAGCGGCTGATTTCGGCGGCGCGCGCGGAGAATGTGCAGCGGGTGATCTTCATGTCCCAGAACGGCGCCGACAGCCGTTCGAAGCACCCATTCCTGCACAGCAAGGGAGTCGCGCAGGATTCGATCAGGACGAGTGGGCTTCAGTGGACGGTGTTGCGGCCCTCAGTGATTTTCGGCCCCGAGGATCAATTCGTAAACGTACTCGGCAGGCTTATCCGGTTGTCGCCGAAATTCTTTCCGCTGCCGGGCGGTGGTCGAGCGCGATTCCAGCCGATCGCGGTCGATGACGTAGCGCGCGTAGTGAGGCTCTCGCTCGAGAAAAAGGAAACGGTGCGCCAGAGTTACGATCTGGGCGGCCCGGCGCCGCTCAGTCTGCGCGACATGACCGAGCGGATTCTGGTAGCGATGGGAACGACGCGCACACTGGTGTCGGTGCCGGTGAAAGCGCTGCGGCCGATCGTGTCGCTGATGCAGCGGTTCCTGCCCAATCCGCCGGTGACGCCGGGGCTGCTCGATCTCTTGAGCGTCGACAACACCGTGTCCAGGAACGCACTGACCGAGGTCTTCAAGGTGTCGCCGATGCCATTCGCCGGCGACGAGCTCGGCTACCTGCGGCGAATCACCTTTCGCAGCGCGCTCAACTCGCTGTTCGAGCGCGGCTAGTTACATGTAGCGAGCGATCGACATCGCGGTCGCCGCCAGCAAGCCGAAGCCGACCGCTGCCTGTACGCCCCACGAGTTCCGCCGTCGCATCCGATCCGCCTCGCTGGTGAGCCGCTGCCGATCCTCGGGCGACACATTCCCGGCGAGCGTCGCCGCAATTATGCCAAGGCGCGCACCCGCTGGCCTCTGCACGAGAATCTGCACCAGGAACGCGAGGATGCCTGCGGTGCCGCCGATCGAGAAGGTTCTCCCGGGTCCGGTCGACAGGAAGCTCTCGGCGAAACCCGCCGAATCGATCCATAACAGACGCACCCCCGAGAGAACTACCAGCAGACCAACCGTCGGGAGGATGACGAACACCTTTCGCTTTGCCAGTCCTTCCATCACCTGCGGTATGAGCGGCGGGTTTGGCAGCAGCGCCGGGATGAGGAAGAAGGCGACGTAAGCACCTCCGCCAACCCAGACGATTGCCCCAACGACGTGGATGAAGCGGAGCAGCAGGAACTCAGCGTGCATTCGGTTCTCCGGTACGAGGTGATCGCAGCGCAGTGAGCCAGGCGGGATAGGCGTAGAGAAAGAGCCACCCGCGCCAGGCGATTCCGGGGAGAAAAATTGTCCAACGAATGCGGTCGCCGCCAATGAGGAAGATCACCAGCAGCACGAGGATCAGGTTGACCACGATTCGATACACCTTGTAGCTAGCGCGCTCGATCTCGGGCGTTTTCCGTCGATCGAACCGCGCGGCAACGGTGATTGCCAACGCCGCCAGAATGAACGCGAAAACCACGTCGGCGATTCCCCACCATGCGGGCAGCGCGGACACGTCTTGCGACAGGCCTGCCGCAGTCGGGAACACCAGCGAGACGACGAAAGCGATCGCGGTGGTGACCGCGAGCTCGCGTCCTTTGGCGGAAGTTCGCTTGACCTGCGAAGGAGTAGCGTCTGTCACGCGAATGAGTTGGTGGTCGGCCACCAGATATGTGCGGAAATACCAAAGATCGCCAGTTCAGCTCTTGACTTTCCATTGGTAAGCTCTAGCTTACCGTTAGTGACTACTTACCGAGATAAACAGCTCGATGCAATCGGCGATCCCACCCGCCGAGCCATCCTGGCCCGACTGCGGAAAGGACCGGCATCCGTCGGCAAGCTGGCCGGCGGCTTCCCCGTGAGCAGACCTGCCATCTCCCAGCATCTGCGAGTGCTCAAGGACGCCGATCTGGTCAGGGACCGCGCCGAAGGAACCAGGCGAGTATACGAGCTCAACCCTGAAGCGTTCGCCTCACTCCGCGAGTACTTCGACGAGTTCTGGGGTGTGGCGCTGATCTCTTTCAAGAAACGAGTCGAAAACCCACCGAGGAGGAGCGATGCCGGCCATGGCAGAGCGAACGATTGAGGCGGTCAAGAAATCCATAACAGTGAGCGCGAATCCTGAGACGGCGTTCGAGATCTTCACCGCTGATTTCGATAGCTGGTGGCCCCGCTCGCACCACCTCGGCAAGACTCCGATGACGCGCGGGATAATCGAGCCACGCAAAGGAGGTCGCTGCTACACCAGCCACGAAGACGGCAGCGAAGTCGACTGGGGAACAGTGCTCGTCTGGGAGCCGCCACGAAGACTCGTCTTCTCCTGGCAGATCGGTGCCGACTGGAAGTGCGAGCCCGACTTGTCGAAAGCGAGCGAAGTAGAGGTCCGCTTTACACCCGAAGGCGGCGGCAAAACCCGTGTCGATCTCGAGCACAGACACTTCGAGCGCATGACCGCCGGAGGCGAAGCAATGCGCGCTGGCGTCAACGCCGAGGGTGGTTGGGGCAGCCTGCTGCAGTTGTTTGCCAACCGGGTCGACGTGGTCAAGTCTCAGGGACGATAAGCGCGGCCTGGACTGCGCTGCTCGCGGGCGAAGCTCGACGGGAGGTGCTATCGTAATGCCATGACTGCGCCGCCCGACACACTTTCGGCCTTCCCCGTTAGCAACGACATCGATGAGACTTTTCCAGTACTCAGCGAGTCGCAGCTTGCGCGTCTCGGTCAGCACGGACACCGGCGTGCGGTCAGAATCGGCGAGGTCCTGGTCGATGTCGGCGACACTGTCCGGAATTTCTATGTAGTTCTTTCAGGCGCTATCGAGGGCGTGCAGCTCCGGCAGGGGGGCGGCATTCGCTTAAAGACCCTCCGCGCCGGCCAGTTCAGCGGAGAAGTCGCAATGCTCTCGGGACGGCCGTCGCTGATCACCCTGCGGGTGTGTCAGGACGGCGAGCTGCTCGAGATGGACCGCGACAGCCTGCTCGACATCATTCAAACGGACGCCGAGCTCAGTGAGATCCTGGTGCGCGCGTTCCTGCTACGCCGCGTCGTCTTGATCAGCGGTGGATATGCGGATGTGGTGCTGGTCGGATCCAACCACTCGTCGGACACCCTGCGCATTAAGGAATTTCTCAGCCGTAACGCGCATCCATACACGTCGGTCGATCCGGATCACGATCCACATATACAGGAGCTGCTCGATCACGGTCAGTTCTCGATGTCGGACCTCCCGGTTCTGATCTCACGAAACAGCGCAGTTCTCCGCAATCCGAGTAATCAGCAGATAGCAGATTGCCTCGGCTTCAACGCCGCGATCGACCAAACCCACACTCGCGATGTGGCCGTCGTCGGCGCAGGACCGGCGGGCCTGGCAGCGGCAGTCTATGCGGCGTCCGAAGGTCTCGACGTCCTCGTCATCGAGACGAGCTATCCGGGTGGGCAGGCGGGATCGAGCTCGCGGATCGAGAACTATCTCGGATTTCCCTCTGGAATCACCGGCCAGGAGCTAACCGGCCGCGCCTATGCGCAGGCTCAGAAGTTCGGAGCCGCCATTGCGATCGCGGAGAGCGCAATTCATCTCGACTGCACGCCCAACGCCTACAAGATCAAACTCGACAACGGCGTCGAGGTGCGCGCTCGTACGATTGTCATTGCTACGGGTGCTCAGTATCGAAAACTGCCGCTGCCGAACATCGCGCGCTTCGAGGGCGTTGGGATTTATTACGGTGCGACGTTCATCGAATCGCAACTCTGTGAAGGCGTCGAGATCGTCGTGGTGGGCGGAGGGAATTCCGCCGGTCAGGCAGCCGTCTTCCTCGCGCAAACGGCGAAGACCGTACACATGATCGTACGGGGAAAAGGGCTCGCGGAGACGATGTCGCGCTACTTGATCCGCCGAATCGAAGAAAACGACCGCATCACGCTGCACGCGTGCACCGAGATCGTCGCGCTCGAGGGAAACGATCACCTGGAGCGATTGCAGTGGAGGACAGACGGTGGTCCTGTTGTTTCGAAGGACATTCGGCACGTGTTCATGATGACGGGCGCAACGCCGAGCACCCAATGGCTCGCCGGGTGCGTAGCGTTGGACGCTCAGGGCTTCGTGAAAACCGGACCGGATCTTTCGCCGGAAGAACTTGCGTCGGCCAAATGGCCGCTGTCGCGTCCACCTCACTTGCTGGAGACAAGCCGGCCCGGAGTCTTCGCCGTCGGTGACGTTCGGGCGGGCAACGTGAAGCGTGTCGCATCAGCGGTGGGTGAAGGATCGATCGCGATTTCCTTCGTGCACCAGGCGTTGCAGGAATGATCCTCGCAGCAAATCAGTATTTGCAGGCGTAGCTAATACAGACAGCACGGAGATCAGAATGGCTCTCACCAACGCACAGCGCGACCACATCGAGAAACGATTGCACGAGGAGCGCGAGCGCACGCTCAAGGTGCTGAACGGCATTCTCGCCGACACCTCATCGCTCACCGAGCAGGATGCGGCCGGAGATTTGTCGAAGGTGCCTTTCCATCCGGCGGATCTTGCGACCGACGAGATCAATCGTGCGGTGGACGAATCGAATGCCACGCGCGCTTCACGCGAACTCGCCGAGATTGATGCTGCGCTGGAGCGGCTTTACAAATCTCCCGCGGATTTCGGTGTGTGCGAGGAGGATGGCCGCGCGATTCCATTCGAGCGCCTCGACATCATTCCCTGGGCACGGACCTGCGGCTAAGACAAGCGGCTATTCCAGCTCGTCGATGAGTCCTACGAAGTCAAAGGCATCTTCGTTTAGCCGGGTCGAGAAGTTCGGCATGAAGCTGCCCGGCGTCGAACGCTCCACATATTTCGGCAAGCCCGCGCTCAAGGTGAATGGCGAGATCATAGCGTGCTTGCCGAGCCACAAATCCGCGGAGCCGGACTCGTTGGTCGTGCGGGTCGATTTTCTGGAGCGCGACCTCCGCGTCGCACACGAGCCCGAGGTTTACTACGTGAAGCCCCACTACCTTGGTTACCCTTGCGTGTTGACGCGTCTATCGAAGGTGAGCGACTCGGCGCTCAAGGACCTGCTGGAGTCGGCGCATCAATACGTGACGAAAAAGACAACTCAGTCACGGACGCGTTCGCGCTAAAGGGAGGGTTCAACTACGAAGTCTGAATCACTCCGCCACCGACTGCCTTGTCAACTTTCCAGTGTCCGTTCCTTTTGAAGACCAGATAGTCGGTTTCGAAGCGCAGAGTTCCGCAGGAGGGTACACCCGGGCAGCCCGCGCAGTCCTGGAAGTATTTTAATACGGCCGTGTCTTTCGCGATCAACTGGACCTTTGTCGCTGGTGAAGTACACCCGCGTGCGGCGGAGTCGAGACGAGCGCCTTGGAAACCGCTTCGCGAGGTTGCTTCATTGAATGCCGTTATTACAGCGGCCTCCGGCGACCGATGAACGCAGGCAGCAGTCGAGGCTACGAGAGCGAGCGCCGTGACTGCCTTCACTAGCTACAGCTCCCTCCTCTTCATCGCCTCAACCGCGTAGTTCACCGCGCGCGCCGTCAGCGCCATGTAGGTGATGCTGGGGTTCTGATTCGCGTTAGACGTCATGCACGCGCCATCGGTCATGAACACGTTCGGCGCATCCCACACCTGGTTGTGCGCGTTGAGCACTGAGGTCTTCGGATCACGACCCATGCGCGCGGTGCCCGTTTCGTGGATCACCAGGCCCGGCGCGTTGTTCTCCTTGAACGTCCTGATGTTGGTCGCGCCCATCGCTTCCAACATCTCTGAGGCCGTTTCAACCATGTCCTGCTGCATCTTCAGCTCGTTGTCGCTGTACGCGCAGTTGATGCGCAGCGCGGGAATTCCCCACGCGTCGACGAGATGTGGATCGATCTCGATGTAGTTCTCGTGGCGCGGCAGCATTTCGCCGAAGCCATCGAAGGACATCTCCCACGGACCCAGATCGCCGATCAGTGACTTCTTGAACTTCGCGCCGAAGCCGGCCATGTCGGTGCCGCGCTCCCAACCCTGACGAGACGCTCTTCCCTCGAATCCGTATCCCCGCTGGAACTCGGGATGCTTGGTCTTCACGTTGCGGAAACGCGGGACGTAGATCGCGTCGGGACGACGGCCGACCTCCATGCGATCCTTCGCCCACGGCAGCTCGCCGGTCGCCCCGCCGCCCATGATGTGATCCATCAGGTTGTGCCCAAGCTCGCCACTCGAGTTGCCTAGTCCGTTCGGAAATTCCGGCGACGTCGAGTTGAGCATGATGCGCGTCGACTCGAGCGCCGCTGCGTTGATGAAGATGATTCGTCCCTTGACCTCGAACATCTCCTTCGTGTTTCCATCAACGACTCTTACGCCCGACGCCTTCTTGGTCTTCGGATCGTAGATGACGCTGTGCACCACGCTGAATGGGCGCAGTGTCAGGTTGCCGGTCTTTCTAGCTGCGGGCAGCGTCGAGTTGAGGCTGCTGAAGTACGACAGGGTGACACAGCCGCGGTAGCAATTTCCGCAGAGGTGACACTTCTGCCGACCGAGATGGTTCTCGGTGAGGACTGCGAGTCTCATGTTGGTGACGAGTCGCTCGCCGTTGAACTTCGTCAACAGAACATCGCGTGCCTTTGATTCAGCCGCGTTGAGCGGCCATGGCGGCAGAAATTCTCCGTCGGGCAGATGCGCCAAGCCTTCGCGCCTGCCCTGCACGCCGACGAATTTCTCGACGTGACTCCACCACGGCGCCATGTCCTTGTAGCGAATCGGCCAATCGACGGCGACGCCTTCTTTGAGATTCGCTTCGTAGTCGAGATCGCTCCACCGAAACACGCAGCGGCCCCACATGATCGACTTACCACCGACCTGGCGGCCGCGAATCCACGAGAACGGCTTGCCCTCGGGCGTCGAGTACGGGTTGTCGAGATCGTTGACGAAAAATTTGCCGGCGTATTCATCGCAGGCGCCGCATTGCGATTGAATCGGCTGATACCGCTCGAGACGAGCGCGATCGCCCATTCCCCGATAGCGTTTCTCAAAGGGCATCACGTGCTCGCGGTAATCGATCGCCGGATCGATCGGACGGCCTGCTTCGAGCACGATTGTCTTGAGCCCATGCTCGGTCAGCTCCTTCGCCGCCCAGCCGCCGGAAATTCCGGACCCGACGACGATCGCATCATACGTATCAGCCATCGTCAGACCCTCGGAGTGAATGGGACGTTGCCGTCGTAGCCGTTGAAGAACATCTGCGTCTTGAGAATGTCGACCTGCACCGGCTCGGAGGTGAAATAGCCGTAGACCGTGAGCGCCTTGATGCGCTCGAATGCATGACCAGCTCCCTCTTTGTGCGGGCGCTTGGCATCGAGACCGGTCAGGAAATCACCGCGCTTCACGTCAGTCAAATCGACGAAATGAGGAGTGCCCATCGCCGCAGCCTGCACATCCATATCCGCGAGTCCGGCGAGGAACGCTTTCTTTTCGTCTTCACTCATCCACTCGGTCACTATCAGGTCGATGAACTGCGGCACCTTCACGCTGGTCGCGCCCGGCGTGTCGGTTTCCGGTATGATCATCTCCGCAATCTGCGTCACCAGCCGCTGTTGATCGGGATTGAGCGTCCGAAATGGTACATCGCCGAGCCGGCGATGAATTTGTTCTCCGAGCTCGATCGCGGCTTCCGCGCTGCGCGGGAGGAATTGGAGGGCCAGCGCCGCACCGAGGAACTGAACTACTTCACGTCTTCGCATTAGGAAATTGGCTAGAGACGCCGATTGAAGGAGGCGGAGCCAACGTAGGATGTGGTACTGGGAGCGTCAAGGCGGAATCGGCGCACGGGCGCCGCGGCGCCCGTGCAACTCAGCTCCGGGGACGACGCGGGCGCTGCTTGGCAGAAATCGATCTGATCACCGTACGCTGTTTCCCGGCTTTCCCCGTGAACGCGGGCCGGGCAGCGACAATCGCCTGATCGATGAGATCGCGGACATCACGATCCTCGAGATGAGTCGGAGATGACAGGTGAATGTTCCGCACGATGCTGCCGCCACCGCCGAGCAGCTTCTTTGGATCCCGCAGCTTCGCCCCCTTGAGGAAACAGAGCGTCACCCAGCGCGGCATGATCGCCAGCGACAACACTGCCTCCGACGGCCGATCGCTGGGACCAAATCCGAATACCAGCGCATTGTAGTTGTCGTAGACGAACTCGATGCCGCCCGGAACCAGCTTGCGCATTCTGGCGCGCGAGGCGCGAGCGTCCGCGGCGATTTTGGGATCGTACCTGGCGAGAAACGACGCGATTTGTCTCGCCGTCGTCATCGCGATTCTCCCTCAGATTTCCCAGTTCGACAACACGATTCCGCCGTTCGCCGGCCTGGACTCGGCGTAGTCGTGCACCGACATCCGCAGATCGGTCCACCTGACCCGCGCGCCGCGGGCAATCAATCGGCGGTAGATGCTGCTGTATTGACCCTGCACGCGGATCGCGACTCGACGCGCACCACGGACCCGCGCGTGCGCGCAGAGCTGCGTGACCAGGTGATCGAAATCGGCTTCGCTCTTCGCCACCATCTTCAGGACTCGCATCTCTTCGGTCGCCCGCCCCTCGACGAGCGGTACCGAATGGCAGATTGCAAACGACAGCACGTCGGATCCTTTGCGTACAAAGAGCGTGTCGCCGAGCTCGTGCTGCTCGGTGAGCAGGATCTCCCTCGTGTAGTCGTACCCCGCCGCAAGCTGTTCCAGCATCGCTCGGCATTGACGCAATGCGAGCTCGCGCTCGTGCGGGTTCAGCGAAGAGATCGTCGTCGCCTGGATTCCGGCGCGTGCTGCCTCGAGTGTCACCGTCACCGTCAGATGGCCGGGAACGAAGCCGAGTGTCGAGTAGAACCCGACGTTGTCCATCGTGCGCGGCATCGTCTCGAGGCCGATCACTTTGGCGCCTTTCTTTTTCAACCAGTCGACGCCGGAGGACACGATCATTTTGCCGATGCCCTGGCCCTGGTAATCCGGATGCACAGCCAGCGGTCCCATCCAGCCTTCGACGCCGGATCGATGCACCATGTTGAACGCGGCGATTCCGTCGCGCGCGTTGCGCCAGATCATCGCGCCTTCTTCGGCGTCGGTGATCGCAAACTTCCAGACGGCGGGGTTGAGGTGCGGCACCCGCACTCCGACCATCCCGTCCTTCCGATAGCGCTCGGTGAATGCTTCGCTGAACACCGCGTTGAGCGAGGTGATCTCGCGTACACTCACCCGCTCGGGCGCTTCCGCCACCCACGCGTGCCGCCAGTTACGAGCGAACGCCATTACGCCCCGGCTCCGGCCGGATATTCGGCCGACTCGTCCGAGTCGCGCTCTCGACGCGCGTCGTCGCCGATGCCGAGCGATGGCTGCTCGTCGGCGAAGACATCTTCGTCGCCGACTCCTCCGCCAACGACGGAGCTGCCAGTCTCGGGGTCGTAACGTACGGTGATCACACGGTCCATTCCTTCACGCACCGGCTCGATGTGTGTGATGAGAATGACCTGTTCGAAGCGATCGTGCAATCCACGAAGTAGCTCAACGACATTGAATCGCCGCGCCTCGTCCAGCGAGCCGAACACCTCATCCAGAATCAGCAGCGAGAAACTCTGTCCCGCGCGCTCGGCGATCATCTGCGAGATCGCCAGACGCAGCACCAGGTTCGCGAGATCTTCTTCGCCGCCCGAAAGCACCGGCTTCGGCACCCCGTCCTCGAGGATGACGATGTTGTATTGATCGTCGAGCTCGAGCTCGCTGTAGCGCGCGTCAGTCAGCTCACTCAGAAAAGCGCTGGCCAGCTCGGAGAGCTCCGGACGGAGCTGATAATTCAGATCGGTGCGAAGGTCGGAGAACGCGCGATCGAGCTCGTCGTGCAGGCGACGATCGCCGACCAGTACGTCCAGCTCCGCAGCGCGCTTCTTGAATTCCTCGGCGCGCTCCTGCGCCGCTGCCAGCGCTGCGCTCATGCTCACCACCTGCTCCTGAGCACGGGCGGTTGCGACCTTGCATTCCTGCAGATCAGCGCGGACTCGATCGTACTCCGCCTTTACATCGTTGAATTCCTTCTCCGTGAAGGCGATCTGTGCGCGACGAGTACGCAGGGTGCCGAGCATCGACTGCACCCGCATGATTTCCTGGCCGATGTTGCTCTGCTCCAGTTTCAGCTGCGGCTCCCGTTCCAGCATCGCCTGGAACCGCGCGACTTCCGCTTCCATCGGCGTCAGCCTTTCCACCTCGGCGAGCACGTCGGCGTGGCGCGCGGAGTCGTAACCGGCCGGGATCTTGGAGATGTCGCGCTGCATCTGCAGCTGACGCTGCCGCTTGGTCGCGATGTCACGGACGATGGTGCCGAGCTCCTGAACCGCCAGCTGCACCTTCGCCAGCTTTCGCTCGAGATTGCCGACGTCCTGGGTGAGCCCGCGACGCTTCTCGTCGAGCTGCTGGACATCCTCGGGCATGTGCTCGAGCTGCTCGACGCGCGCTTTGAAATAGTTGCCGTCGACGTGGACGTTCTCGATCATTTCGTCGAGGTGATCGACCACCGTGTGCAGGCTGCCGCCCAGCGGACGCGCACACGTCGGGCACTCGCCATTCTCGCCGACAGCGACAAGCCGATCGCGCTGCTGTTTGAGCTCCGTATATTGTTGGCGCAGCGACTCGCGCTTGGTCTGCGCCTCCTGCCGATCGCGCACCCACTCCGTCCGTCGGGCCTCGAGAACGCCGAGCGCGTCCTCCAGCTCCGCGCGCTTCTTCTCCAGCTCGAGCGTCGCTTCCTCTTCGAGCGCCGGAGCACGCTCGATCCGCGCGTGGCGCTCCTCGAGACGCGCAATCTCCTCACGCAGTGCCGCTTCGCCCTCCATCAGCGCTTTGCGGCGACCTTCTTCGCGATAAAGCGCATTCAGCGCCTGCAGCTCCACGTTGAGCGCGTAAAGCGGCTCGACCGCGACTACCAGCGTATCCACCTTCGCCCGCGCCGCATTCACGCCCTCCAGCTCGTGCGCGATTCGCTCGGCGTCACGACGCAACGCAGCTTCCTTTTCCTCACCGACCGTGATCTGCGTCAGCAGCTGCGCGGACTGCTCGCGCTGCCGCTGCATCATTTCCCAGCGCGGCTCGATTGCCATGAACTCGCGCTGTCTTACCGCGCTGCGATGCGCCGCCTGATGCGCACGTGCCTCGGCTTCTTCCTTGCGCGCCGATGCGTCGGCGAGATTGCGCAGCACCGCCTCGGGATCAGGCATCCCTCGCTGCATGCCTTCCACCGCCGCCTTCAGCCGATTGCGCTTCTCGCGCGTCAGGTCCTGCGCGATGCGCAGCTTCTCGTAGCCGAGCACCCGGGAGAGAAACTGTCCGCGACCGGCCGGCTTCATCGCCGCCATCACGTTCAGCTCTTTCTGGCCCGTGAAATACGTGTGGTAGAACTCGGACAACGACATGCCCAGTCGTCGCTGCAGCAAGTCATTGGTCGCCGTGATCGAGTTCGCGATCGGCGTGCCCGATCCATCGAGATAGACCTCGGCGCTCGTCAGGCTCCGCACGACGCGATAGCGGTGCGATCCCAGCTCGAACTCGAGCTCCACTTCGACGGGCGCCCGCGCGCCCGCGCCGAGGAATCGAATCGAGTCGCGATTGCCGCGGATCGCCATGTTGCCGTAGAGCGCCCACGCAATCGCCTCGAGAATTGTCGTCTTGCCCGCACCGTTGGGACCGATGATCCCGGTGAGACCGCTCTCGAAGGCGATCCTTGTCCGCGCGTGCTGACGGAAGTTGGTGAGGCTTAGCTTGTTCAGCCTCACGCCGTCGCTTCCTCGACGGCCGGTCCCGCTACCAGGTCCGCCTCGCGGAGGTAGTGCAGCCCGAGCTCGACGAGAGCTTCGCGGTCGATGTTCTCGGTAATCGACCGTGAGCGCAGCTTGTCACGCACGGTGTCGGCGAGAGATGCGCGACGTCCCGGCCCGACGTTCTGCCGATCGGGACGCACGATTTCGGGACGGCGAGTATCGAGATGAAAGTGCAGCGCGCGTCGCTTGTAATCGCGCAGCGCGCGATGATCGAGCTCGCGAAGGATGTGGCGCGGGACATCCCGCACCACGAGCCGCACGATCTTGTCGTCGATCCCGCCCTCGCACTTGTCGAGGGCGTCGCGAATCGCTTCGTCGAGCGACGCCGGAGACAAGCCCGCTCCCGAAATCGGCATCAGGTCCACCCAGCGACGCTCCGGAGGCACCGGATGAAATCGATGCTCGCGATTAACGAGATCGTGCTCGATAATGCCCTTCCCCTCGAGTCGATTCTCACGCTCCTCGGTGAGCTCTCCCCAGGGATTGGTGCTGGTGTAATCGATGGAGCCGGGATAGAACGCGTTGTCGGCGACCGGGCGATAGACGTGGTAGTGACCGAGTGCGACGTAGTCCCAGCGATGCGCGCCGAGGGTCTCCATGCTGATTTCCATCGGCGCGCGATCCAGCTCGCGACCGTAGGTTGGCAGCACGCCTTCGATCTCGCCGTGAAGGAGTAGGATGTTGAACTTCGCCGTGGGATCGGGCTCGAGCCGGGGACTCCCCTGTCCCATATCCGGCACCGCGAGAATCGCGAGATCGTATTCGTCGATCCGCACCCAGCGAGGCTCTCCTTCGACGACGGTGATGCCGAGCTGGCGGAAGAGCCCAAGGATGCAACCCGTCTCACTCGTGCGCGGCGTATCGTGATTGCCGGCGACGATTACGATCTCGGTATGCGGCAGCGCGCGCTTCAGTCGCTCGAATTGAATGAACGCAGTGAGAATCGCCGGATTGGTCGGCCGCACCGTGTGAAAGACATCGCCCGCGATCAGCACCAGCTCCGGCGCCAGCTCGATGGTCTTGTCGATGACGGCACGCAATGACTTCGCGACATCGGCCTCGCGCTGGTTGAGCCCGTTCTTGGTCTGCCGCTGATATTGTCTGAAGCCGAGATGTATGTCTGCGAGATGTACGAGTCTCATCGTGCGCGCATCGCCCTTATCCACTGAGTGATCCTGGTCCGCACCTGCATCGGCGCGATCTGCGGATCTCCTTTGCGAGTTGGAGTCTGCGCGATCGTCGAGCGTACGATGATGCTGCTCTTTGAATCCGTTATCCAGCCGAGCCGTCGATCGATTTGGATGGTTCCGGATAGCGTGCCTGAGGTCATGTAGCCCCTTCCGTTTGGTTGAGCTTGACCACTCGCAGCATTGGCGCGGGACATCGTTCCGTGCATTGAAATGTAGGCGATATCGCCGTTTCGTCCCAGAGAATCGAGACGAAAAGTGGCCTTGACTTCACCGACGGTTCCCGGATCTCCGCTCAGCGGAATCTGCATCTCGCGGGTCCACTTTTCACCGACCGCGACGGACTGGCGGGCGAGCATCGCCGGCATCTCGCCAAAGAGGTGGCGGAGCTCGCTGTTGGCGTCGGCATCGTCGACGATTTCCATCGCCCCGTCCGTCGAGACGCGCAGCCACACCGGCTGCGCCTGCATCGAGCGTCGCCGCAGATCCTCGAGTGACGCCTGGGACGCCGGCGTCATCTTCACCGAATCGGTGATCGCCTGCATCAGCGTCCCAGCGGGCGTCGATTGGCTGGGGATGGCGCGGGTGAACACCTCGATCGATGTCGTCATCGATGTGACCGAATCGCGACCGCGGCTCTTGTTGGTGCCCGTCATCTCCACCGTCTGAGAGAGATGCATCCTCAGCGTGTCGCCGATGTGCGGGCGGATCTGGAGCAGTACTGACTGGCCGTATGCGAGAGGCGAGAGGAGAGAGGCGAGAGGGGAGAGGCCTATGGTGAGTAGCGCGCATTTGAGACGGCATTGGAACCTTGCGGTCCCGCCTCTCGCCTCTCGCCTCCCGCCTCTCGCCCTAGAATCCGTACGGATCATCATCGGGCGCCGACTTGATGCTGGCTGCCATCGGTCGCACCGGAGATTGAGCGGATACGATCCTCTTGAATTGCGAGGCGAAATACGCCTTCACGTTCTCGGGACGCGCGATCAGCGTCGCGTTGCGCGCCTTGATGACTTCGTCATCGGTGTAGAGCGCGGTGATCTCCTGCACCCACGGCAGCGTGATCGATGGGTCGAGTGGACGCAGCGAGCGAAGAACAGCGACATCCAGCGACACATCCGCAGCCTGCGGATATTTCTCGGCGCCTTCGCGGCCCTGCATCACGGCAGGTCGCGGGAAGCGCACGAAAATCGGCTGGGTGAAGTGCGGATGTCGAATCATCAGCTGACCCTTCTCGAGCGTCGCCAGTTTGGTCTTGGTCGCGGGGCTCAGCACGGTGTAGCCGGGTGTCGAGAGCTCGTCCGCATCCATTCGACCAAACAGCGCCGTGCCCGAGTTGCCGACCACTCGCCGATGCACCTGCGATCTGAACTGCTGTGCGCTGAATAGCACCAGACCGAGGTAGCGGCCCCGTTCAGCGATATCGAGCAGCATTTTCCTGACGTAAGTGTCGGCTCCATCACCAGGCGCGTACTTGTTCAGCTCGTCGACGAAAACGACGAGGTGTTTGACGCCGAGATCCCGGCGCTCGAGATGTTCACGAAGCTTCGAGACGATGCGAGCGAAGATGAGGTCCTGTGCATCTTCCTCGAGATTGGCAACATCGACTACGTACACCGCCCTGTCTTCAAAGCTCCCGAACGGAAGGTCGCTGACAGCACCGGTATCGGTGACGAGCCCGGCACAGCGCGTCGAGATGTTCGAGAGACGGTTACGAACTTTGCGAATCGTCGCCACGTGATGGGTGCGCCAGCTCTCGCCGTCTTTCTTCTCCATCCCCTGCAGCAGGTCGCGGAACCACGCATCGAGATCCGCGAAGGATTGCACGCGATGCTTCTTGCTCAGCACGCCGTCGGGAATCATCTCCTTGTCGACGACGTTCTCCTTGATGAAATCGATCAACGCATCAGCCTTGGCGTCGATGTCGTCCTTGTTGAGCAGCACCTCGGCGAATTGCAGCACTTCGCGCAGGCCCCAGGTCAACGGCGCAACGTTGTCGAGCAGCGCCTCGTTGTTGCGGAAGGTGTTGAGCGAGATGCCCTTCGCGGTGTAGGGCGCGAAGTACTGCACCTGGGAAAATGGCTTCGCGTCGACCCGCATCTTCTCGTACAGTTTCTCGTCAGTCTCTTCGACTCTGCCTGGCTTGTCGAGATAGCAGAGGTCGGGTCCTTTGACATTGAACGCGACGGCGGCGATCGATCCCTTCTCGTGCGGGAAGTGCGTGAAGAGTGACGCGAGCAGCCACTCAACCGCGCTGGTTTTCGTGGCCAGACCCGACATGCCGCTGATGTTGAGATGCGCTGCTTCGGGGCCGAGCAGGAAATCGGCATCGAGATAGATCACCGCATCGGTGCCGCCCGCGCGGTAGACGCCAATCGGAATTCCGGTGTTCGCTCCTTCGCGCAGATAACCATCCATACGCAGCGCAACCTGTACATCAGCTTCCTCGGCGAGAAATACCTCTCCCATCGGCACCGGCTGGAGCGGCTCTTCCGGAATTTGCCGCAACACTGCAGCGGTATAGAGTCGAATCTCCGCCCGCTCAGTCGCCGCATAACTCGCTGCCGAGGGCGATCCGTCGTGACCGAGCACGTCGTGCATCGGCGACTGGAGATCGGTGTAGCTGAATCCTTCGACGACGATGCCGTAGATGTGCGGAATCTGGCCGTCGATCGGCTGCGCGCCATCGACGCGAACGATCGTGCCGATTCCGACCGGCGAGTCGATCGCGGTCCAGAAATGAAATTCGTGCGGAGTGTTTGGCTTCCGCTCTGTAGCTACTACGCGACCTAGTGCTTCGCTCATGAAATTGCCCGCAGAAATTCTTCGCAGTCTCTGACGCCGTAGGACATTTTGTCCCAGCGGCCGTCCGGAAGGGCCAGTGGACTTTTTTCAGCGATGATCCAGCGCGAGATCTCATCGGCGCGGTCGGCTGGATCTGCGCACTCGCTCATCTCGACGCGAACCAGTCCCCATAGCGGATCATGTCCGTCGGCGCTCCGCTGTCTCAGATACCAGCTCAACACAGAGTTGCGCAGCCGCGGTGAAACTCTGAACACCGATGATCGCTCGTTGACGCCGAGGTTGAGCACGACTTTGAGAGCGTCGTCTTCGACGTAGAGGGTGCGATGGCTCTTGATCACCCCGACGGCGCAACCCGACATCGCGACGGTTGCGCTGCGATTGATACCGCCATCGACGAACAGCGGCGCCTCGTGACGCGCACACCACGCTTCCGCTATCTCATCTTCGAGTTGCTCGCGTTGCTGATCGATGGCGCGAATGGCGCGATCGAGCAGCACCTGCGGATGCGGGCTCGGATAATCGCCGTTGGCGTCGGCCTTCGACGTATCGACGACCGTAAAACCGGTTTCGCCGATCGGGAGATCGGCGAGCGGTGGCAGATAGCGTAGCGGCAGGTAGAGCTTGAACTCGACTTTCGGCTTTTGATGCCCCCACGTCGTCAGGCGCCGATTTACCCTTACCCTTACCACGGCGGAAGTGATTCCAAGCACCAGCGGAACGCCTTCGTGACGCGCGATAAGCCGGACTTTTTGCGCGCCGTCGAGGAACGCACCAAAACCCGAATGCATGTCGCGCGAGACGCCGGGCACTTTTCTCGCCCGCATCACGCTGCCCTCGACGATCTGCGCCGAGCGGAGCTGCGGCTGGTCGAGAGTGCCGGGAGAATCGACTTCAACGCTGCTGCTTATCTCACTGATGCCGGGCAGCCGCTGCATCAGCAGCTTGAGCGCGGCCCGGCTCGCGTGGTCCGGACCGGAGTTGATCAACTGCACCCGCGCCTACTCCAGCCCGATGTCCCACGCCTGCTCCAGATCCTTCTTGGAGTAGGCGCGAAATGCGGTAAGCGTGTGGGTGGACCTGATTCCGGGCACGACGGTGACTTCCTCGGTCACGATCCGCGCGATCGCCTCGTGCTCGGCGACCTCGAGCATCGCCACGAGGTCCCATTCACCGGAAACCGAGAAGACCTGGGAGATGCCTTCGATGCCCGCCAGCCGGGTCGCGGCCTGGGCGATTCGTTGTGGCTCCGCTTTGATCAGGACAATCGCAGTAATCAAGAACGCTCCGGGCCGCCAGCCGCTCGCTGTCGGCTGCCTTTCAGTATCTTTGGTCAGCGAGTTGCCGCGTATGTGGCGGCGAATTGATATAACGATATCGGCGCGGCGGACGCTCCGCCACGTTTTGAAATAGAGGTTGAGATGCCGGAATTGGAGGACCTTGGAGAGCACGCCGCACCGCAGGTCGCGCGCGCGCAAAATCTCCTTTACACGCTTCCCCACACCATCGAGTCGATCGCGGAATTTCTGACGCCCGCGCTCGCCCGGGTGGATCGTGCGGCTGGCGGCACCCAGGTCGTCGTCGTCACCCGGGACGCGGAAACCGCCCTGACGATCTCGGAGACCATTCTGCGCATCAGCGGACCCGCCGGAATCGAAGTGGTGCCCGTCACCAGTGCGTCACGCGCAGCGCGAATCTTCAAGACTCGACCAGTGCTGGCAGTCGCGGGCTCGGCTCCCGAGCTGAGCGCGCTCGTCAAGAATTCTCTGCTCAAGCTCGATACGGTGCGCACCGTCGTCCTCGCCTGGGCCGACGACATTCTGGCCGAAGGAAGTGAAGCGATTCGGGCCCTGGAAGCGCTGCTTGGCGAGATCGGCGAGGCTGGTCGAGTGATCGTCGTCCGGAAGACAAATCCCGCCATCGAAAATCTCGTTGAGCGGTACGCTCGGCGGGCACGGAAGATCGGGCCGGCTGAGACCGAAGCGCCCGAGGTGCCGGCTGATTATGAGATGCCGATCGTTCGCTACGTCACGGTTGCTGCCAGCGCCCGCCCCAGCGCGTTGCGCCGACTGCTCGACGATCTCGACCCGCCCTCTGCGATCATCGTCGCGCGCGATCAAGCCGCTGCTGATGGAGCGACGCACACGCTGAGGACCCTCGGCTACCACCAGGACGACAAGTCGATCAACGTCACACGTGGAGATCTTGGCGCAGCTACCGCTCACACCGTGATCTTCTACCAGCCGCCGGTGACGCCGGCAGAGCTGCAGCGCATTGCGTCGGCGAGACCGGTGGAAGTCGTTGCCTTGGCGACGCCGGGCGAAGTGCCGTGGCTGCGCGAGCTGGCGAGCGGAAGGCTGACGCCGCTCAACCTGCATGGACCTGAGCGCCGCGCGCGCAACCGAGAGGAAGCGTTGCGCGAAGAGCTAAAGGCGGTGCTGGCTGAGGGAGTGCCGCCTCGCGAAGTGCTGTCACTGGAACCGCTCCTGAGAGAGTACGACGCGACCGAGCTCGCCGCGGCGGCGTTGCACGTACTCGAGAAGGAGCGAGCTCAGCGTCGCGCTGCGGAGGCGAATCCAACGCCGCCTGCGCGGCCGCGTCCAGAGGAGGGCGATCGCCCCCGAGATCGAGATCGTCCGCGCGATCGAGATCGCGAAGGCGCGCGGGGTCGGGGTTTCGATCGTGGCGACCGCGGTGACCGTGGAGATCGTGAACACCGTGGCGATCGCAAGGCATTCGATCGTGATCGAGGTTCTGATCGTGGCGATCGTGGTCGAGGCTTTGACCGTGGGCGCCCCAACCGCGGCGGTGGTCCGCGTCGTGATCGCGACCGCTCGTGAGCGGACCGAGTGGGCCCTTCCACCAAAGCGGTGGCTGGGTTGAAGTCATTGCGGGCGTCATGTTCAGCGGAAAAAGCGAGGAGCTGATCCGCCGGGTCCGTCGCGCAGTTATCGCGAGGAAGCGAGTCCAGGTCTTCAAGTCGCACCTGGACGCTCGGTACGCCGGGATCTACTCCGTTTCCAGCCACGACGGGCGCACCGTACAGGCAATCCCGGCCGACTCGGCGACCCAGATCGGCCAGCAGATCGACCCGATGGCGAACGTGGTGGCCATCGACGAAGCCCAGTTCCTCGACAAGGGGATTGTCCCCCTGGTGACCTCTCTCGCCAGCCGCGGGCGGCGCGTAATCGTGGCCGGAACCGACACAGATTTCCGTGGGGAGCCCTTTGGGGCGATGCCGGAACTAATGGCTATCGCGGAAGTCGTCGATAAGCTGCACGCGATTTGCGTTTTATGCGGGGGCCCAGCTAGCCGCAATCAACGGCTGATTGGGGGTCGACCGGCGCCTTACAACTCGCCCCAGATCATGGTCGGTGGGACCGAGTCGTATGAAGCGCGTTGCCGGATGTGCCACAGCGTTCCACCGGGCGATGCCGCCCAGGTTCCGCTGCTCTGACGGACGCGAAGTTCTGTCAGAGAGTCGTCAGCAAAGCTTGCAAGCAGCTGTTTAAGCGTGACAGGGATGGAATGCGTTCCTATCTTGGCCACGCACGGCGGCTGAATTCCACCTCAATCCAGGGAAAATGATTCTCATCGGACTGACCGGAAACATCGCCAGCGGGAAATCGGAGGTCGCCCGGATGCTCGCCGAGCGCGGTGCGACATTGATAGATGCCGATGTGCTCGCGCGCGAGGCAGTCGAGCCGGACACCCAGGCGCTGAAGGACATCGTGAAACGCTGGGGCAAGGATGTTCTCAAGAGCGACGGCAGCCTCGATCGCGGCGCACTCCGTCAGATCGTATTCGCCGATCAGAACGAGCTCGACGCACTCAATCGAATCGTTCACCCGGGAGTGACCCGACTTAGGGACCGGGAGATTGCAAAAGCGCGGGAGCGTGGAGACGACCTCGTCGTCTGCGTGATCCCGCTTCTTTTTGAGCGCAACCTGGTGGAAGAGTTCGACGCGATCGTCCTCGTCGACGCGCCGCGCCCACTCCGCCTCGAGCGTCTGGTCCGAACCCGCGGTCTCGACGAGACCGACGCCATGAACATGATCGTTTCGCAGATGCCCGCCGAGCTCAAGCGCGCGCGCGCCGACTACGTTATCGAGAATAACGGCTCACTGGAGGACCTGGAGCGCGATGTCGACGAGCTCTGGAGCTCTCTTCACGTCGATGCTCAAGAGTCGGAGTCGCCGACAATAACGCTTGCCGCGGGGTTCGAGCCGAGCCCGAGTGAAGCTGCCCAACTTTCTTGACTCGCTTTCAGGGCGCTGATTAGACTTCGCGCCCTGAAGTCGGCCGACACCATCAGCGGAGAAATTTGTGGCAAACGTCCCTGGCGATCTCAACTACACCGAAGAGCACGAGTACGTGCGCAAGGGTAAGGACGGCAGCGCCGAGATCGGGATCACGGACTACGCTCAAGGCGAGCTCGGCGACGTCGTCTACGTCGAGCTGCCAAAGGTCGGCACCAAGTTCAACAAGCACGACGTCTTCGGAACGATCGAGGCGGTGAAAGCGGTCTCCGAGCTATTCTCCCCGATCGCCGGCGAAGTCGTCGCCATCAACGACCGCCTCGACAAGGAGCCCGCGCTGGTCAACTCGGATCCCTATGGCGCTGGCTGGATGATCCGGGTCAAGCCGAGCAACCCGGGCGAAATCGACGCGCTGATGAATTCGGGCGCGTATAGCAAACACATCGGTCAGTAAGAAAGACAACTGAAAAACTACCAGCTGGCGGCTGGCTGCTCTCAGCCGGCGGCTCTGAGCTTCTAAAAAATGGTCAGCCTGTTCGGCTGACCATTTCGTTTCAGGGTCGGCTCGCAGCAGCAGGCTGAAATCCGCCAGCCGCAAGCTGGTAGTTTTTCTTTAGTAGTTAAGCTTTCAGCCCGACGTCGCCTCCGCCTCGACCTCAGCGTAGGCGTCAGTCGGCGGACACGAGCAAACGAGATTCCGGTCGCCGTACGCCGATTCGACCCGCGCCACTGCCGGCCAGAACTTGAAGTCCTGCGTCCACTCCGCCGGAAAGGCCGCCTTCTCGCGTGTGTACGGATGCGTCCATGCCGACGCAGTCACCCGACTCACCGGATGTGGCGCGTTCTTCAGAACGTTGTCCTGACGATCTGCTTCGCCGCTCTCGACTTCCTTGATCTCCTCGCGAATCGAGATCATCGCCTCGCAGAACCGATCGAGCTCTTCCTTCGGCTCGCTCTCGGTCGGCTCGATCATCAACGTGCCGGGAACGGGAAAGGACACTGTCGGCGCGTGGAATCCGTAGTCCATCAGCCTCTTGGCGATATCCTCGACGTCCACCCCGCTCGCCTGTTTCACCACGCGGGTATCGACGATGCACTCGTGGGCGATGGTGCCCTGCGCACCCTTGTACAGCACCGGGAACGACGACTCCAGCCGCTTCGCGATGTAGTTCGCGTTCAGGATCGCCACCTTGCTCGCGTACTCCAGGCCCTCACCGCCCATCAGTTTGATGTAGGCGAGCGAGATCGGCAGGATGCTCGCGCTGCCCCACGGAGCCGCGGATACCGCGCCGACTTCGTTGCGGCCGTCCAGTCTCACTACCGGGTGACCCGGCAGAAAAGCCACCAGATGCTTGGCCACTCCGATCGGGCCCATCCCCGGGCCGCCGCCGCCGTGCGGGATGCAGAACGTCTTGTGAAGATTGAGATGGCAGACGTCGGCGCCGATGTCCGACGGGCGGCAAAGTCCGACCATCGCGTTCATGTTGGCGCCATCCATGTAGACCTGGCCGCCGTACTTGTGGACGATCTCACAGATCTCGACGATCGACTCCTCGAACACGCCGTGCGTCGACGGATAGGTCACCATCAGCGCGGCGAGATTCAAAGCGTGCTCTTCCGCCTTCGCCTTGAGATCCGCGACATCGATGTTGCCGCGATCGTCGGTTTTCACGACGACAACACGCATCCCCGCCATCACCGCGCTCGCCGGGTTGGTTCCGTGCGCGGATTGTGGAATGAGGCAGACGTTGCGGTGCGCTTCATTCCTCGACGCGTGATACGCATCGATCACCAGTAGACCGGCCAGCTCGCCCTGTGAGCCGGCGTTCGGCTGCAGCGACACCGCGGCAAATCCCGTGATCTCCGCCAGCGCGCTCTCCAGCTCGTCGAACAGCTGTCGATAGCCATCGGTCTGATCGAGCGGCGCGAAAGGATGTATCTTCGCGAAACCCGGCCAGGTGATCGGCATCATCTCCGCCGTCGCGTTCAGCTTCATGGTGCACGAGCCGAGTGGAATCATCGAGTGCACCAGCGATAGATCGCGCGACTGCAGCTTGTTCATGTACCGCAGCATCTCGGTTTCAGCGTGATGCTTGTTGAACACCGGATGCGTCAGGAACGAAGTCGTGCGGTTGAAGCGCTCGTCGTAGCGTGTGTCGGCGTTGAGAGCGAGGTCATCGATTCCGAAGTCCGCCTCCTTGCCGCCGTTAAAGGCGGCAAGGAGGTTGTCGATATCATCGTCGCCGACGGTCTCGTCGAGCGCGATGCAGATCGTGCGGTCATCCATGAATCGCAGGTTGATCCGCCGTCCCTGCGCTTCGTCGATGATCGCCTGCGCGTTGCGCTTCCCGACCGCGACCCGAATGGTGTCGAAGAAATCGTCGTGGACGATGGTGAAACCGAGCCTGCGCAGACCTTCGCTCAGCGCCGCCGCGTACCCGTGAACTCGACGCGCAATCCGCGTCAGGCCCTGCGGTCCGTGATAGACCGCGTACATGCTCGCGACGACGGCCAGCAGAACCTGGGCGGTGCAGACATTGCTGGTCGCCTTCTCGCGGCGGATGTGCTGCTCGCGGGTCTGCAGCGCCATTCGCAGCGCAGGCTTGCCGTCCGCATCGCGCGAGACGCCGATGATTCGCCCCGGGATGTGCCGCTTGAACTCGTCGCGCGTCGCAAAATACGCTGCATGCGGTCCACCATAACCGAGTGGAACACCGAAGCGCTGAGTGTTGCCGACGACAATGTCGGCGCCCCATTCACCGGGCGGAGTCAACAACACCAGACTCAGGATGTCAGCCGCGACTGTAACGAGGGCGTCATTCGCATGCGTCTGCTCGACCGTTTTGCTGTAGTCGAACACCGCGCCGTCACTTGCGGGATACTGAAGCAGCACGCCGAAGACCTCAGGCGTGATCTTCAGGTTCTCGAACGGCGCGACGCGTACCTCGATCCCACGCACCCCGGCCCGGGTCTTTACGACATCGATCGTCTGGGGATGAGACTCGGCGGCGACGAGGAAGACTTCCTTCCCTTCCTTGCCTTTGAGCGCGTAGCTCATCGTCATCGCTTCGGCCGCCGCAGTTGCCTCATCCAGCAGTGATGCGTTGGCGATTTCCATCGCCGTCAGATCCATCACCATCGTCTGGAAGTTGAGCAGCGCCTCGAGGCGTCCCTGGGCAATCTCCGCCTGATACGGCGTATACGCAGTGTACCAGCCGGGGTTCTCGATGATGTTCCGCTGAATCACCGGCGGTGTCACCGTGTCCGAGTAGCCCATGCCGATGAACGAGCGATAGACCTGATTTTTCGCGGCGAGTGCACGGAAGTAGGTGAGAACCTCGAGCTCGGTCAGTCCCTTGGGCAGCTCCAACGGCTGACGCATCCGGATTTTGCGCGGCACCGTCGCGTCTATTAGCGCATCGAGCGAGGGAAAGCCGATGAACTTCACCATCTCGGCCACGTCTCGCTCGTCTGGTCCAACGTGTCTTGGAATGAAGGATTCCGCGGGCGGAATCGCTGTATCAACGTGCTTGATTGTGGTACTCATAGGAGTGACAATTTAACACTCTATGCACCCCCGGCGAAGCAATCGGCGCTGGCGCTTTCTCGTCGCGCCGCCGCGGTCTGGCGCGGAGAATATGGCGCGAGATGTCGCGCTCCAAATGCGCGCTGCGAACACTGGCGAGACGGTCTTCAGCATCTATTCGTGGAGCCGTCCAACGCTGTCCTTCGGACGAAATCAGCCGGCGATCGGCTTATACGATCTGGACAAAATCCGCGCTGACGGAATCGACGTCGTTCGTCGTCCAACCGGCGGACGGGCAATCCTTCACCACCGCGAAATCACCTATAGCGTCACCGCACCTGTCGAAAGCGCCAGCCTGCGGGAGACATACACGCGCATCAATCGCATCCTTCAGCACGGGCTGAACGCGATTGGTGTTCTGGTCGAGGCGGCCGCAGGCGCACAGCGCGCTGAGGTCCCAAGCGTCAGACCCTGCTTCGAAACTCCATCGAAAGGAGAGCTCGTCGCCGACGGCGGGAAACTCGTCGGCAGCGCCCAATGGCGCGACGGCGGCGCCTTGTTGCAACACGGCTCGATCCTCGTCGATGATGACCAGTCGTCGCTCCTCGAGCTGTCGCTGACGCCAGTCAGGGGCGAGGGCTGGAGCCCGCCTGCTTCGCTGCACTCGTTGCTCGGCCGCGCGCCGGATACGGCGGAGGTCGCAGCCGCGATGCGCGACGCGGTGCGATTGCTCGAAGATGAAGCGGTGACGGATCTGGACGAAGACGAAGTGCGCGCGGCTGCGCTGGAGCGCGTTCCGCAATTTCTCGACGAGGGTTGGACATGGCGGCGGTGAGAAAAACGGCGGCCCTTTGCGCGCTGCTGTTGTGCGGCTGCGCCGGCGAATCCGGCAGAAGCGTTGGTGGCACCGTCGTAATCGCCGCGGGCACCGATCCCGGCTCGCTGATCCCGGCGCTGGCACAAACTACCACGGCTGCCGAGATCATCGACATGATCTACGACAGGCTCGCCGATATCAGCGACTCGCTCAGCATCGTCGGCGACCGCGGATTCACTCCACGATTGGCCGACCGCTGGACATGGTCGCGTGACTCACTGAGCATCGCGTTTCACCTGAACCCGGCCGCGCGCTGGCACGATGGGCAGCCCGTCCGCTCCAACGATGTCCGCTTCACCATCGCGTCTACGAAAGACTCGAGCCTCGCTGCTCCCGCGGCATCGGTAATCACCAACATTGATTCCGTCAGTACGCCCGACTCCGCCACTGCGGTCTTCTGGTTCCATACACGCTCGCCGCAGCAGTTCTACGACGCGGTTTTCCAGAACCCGATCATTCCGGAGCACGTGTGGAAGGGTGTCGCTCCCATCAGCTGGCGCGCGTCTGAACAGGCAAAAAACCCGATCGGCTCAGGGCCATACCGCTTCGTACGCTGGATTCCTTCGACGGCCGTCGAGCTCGCTGCTGATACGGCCAACTACCGCGGATCGCCGAAGATCAGACGGTTGATTTGGAGCATTGCGCCGGACTTCAACACGCTGCTCACGCGCTTCCTCGGTGGAGAGATAGACGTGTTCGAGGCTTTGCGCCCCGAAAACATCGCCCCAGCGCAGAAGCAACATCTCGGCGTGAAGCTGAAGCCGTGGCTCGCCTACAGCTACATGGCTTTCAACCTGCGCGATCCTGCCAACCACGATCGTCCACATCCCCTGTTCGGGAATCGGGAGCTGCGACGGGCGCTGACGATGGCCACGGATAGAGCTGGCGTTGTCCGCGCCGGATACGATTCGCTCGCCCTCCCTGCGCTGGGTCCGACTGTTCGCGCTTATCCAACAACCGATCCCCGGATCCCGCAGATTCCGTTCGATCTGGCCGCGGCGAAAAAAACGCTGGACTCGCTCGGCTGGCGGGTTTCCGGTAGCGACAGTATTCGCGTGAAGAACGGTCGCCCCCTCCGCTTCAGCATCTCGGTTCCCGCGACGAGCGCGGTGCGGGTGAAGATGGCGGTGTTGCTGCAGGAACAGCTGCGCCATGCCGGCGTGCAGGTCGATGTCGAGCAGCTCGCGCTGCCGGCGATGATCGACAAGGCGACCAAACACACCTTCGACGCTTACATCGGTCAGTGGAATACGCAGCCGAGCCCGGGCGCGGTTCGTGGATCGTGGAGCACCGCAGCGTCGCGTGCAAACGGGAACAACTTTGGCTCGTACGAGAGTCCAGTGTTCGACGCGTACGTCGACAGCGCGGTCAATTCATTCGACGCCGGCCGCGAGCGACAGTACTTCACGAAAGCGTACGAGATCATCAACCAGGACGCGGCCGCGATCTGGCTCGCAGAGCCGCGTCAGATTTTTGGCTACCATTCACGCTTGCAGCTGGCGGGCATGAGAGCAGACTCATGGTGGGCGCATCTCGCCGATTGGTCGATTCCGGCGGACAGGCGCATCGCGCGAGACAGCATTCCGCCGTCGACGGGCGAGACATCCGCTCCCGCTGACACGGCGGGCAAGAAGACTCGCTAGCGGGTGCTCCGCTTCATCGCGCGTCGGCTCGGTCAGGCGGCGGTGATCGTCGCAATTGTCGCCGCGATCACCTTCTTCCTGATCCACATCGCGCCGGGCGATCCGTTCAGCGCGATCCTCGACAATCCGAACGTCAGCGAGAAGGTGCGCACGACACTGCGCGCGCAGTATGGACTGGATCGTCCGCTCCCCGAGCAGTTTGTGCGCTACGTAAACGCGCTCGCGCACGGTCAGCTGGGCTGGTCGTTTTCACACGATCGCCCGGTGAGCGAAGTGCTCGCCAGCGCATTGCCTAATACGCTGTTGTTGATGTCGGTGGCGCTGATTGGGAGCTTCGTCCTGGGGATCTTCATCGCGCTCATTCAGGTGGCGCGCCGCGGTAGCGCGATCGACCACACCTTGAGCGGCATCACGCTGTTCTTCTTTTCGATGCCCGACTTCTGGCTGGGCATCCTGGCGCTGCTGGCTTTCACATATTGGATTCCGATTTTCCCCGTCGGCGGGGCTGTCGATCCGGTAATGCACGAATTTCTCGGACTCGGCGGTCGCATCATTGACAGGCTTCGACATCTGGCGCTGCCTGGTCTGACTCTGACGCTGCTCGCGTCAGCCAGCGTCGCCCGGTTCCAGCGTGCCGCGCTGATCGATGTGCTGCCGGCTGATTACATCCGCACCGCCCGGCTAAAAGGTCTGACCGAGCGCCAGATTCTTCGCCGCCATGCTCTGCGCAACGCGCTGCTGCCGATCATCACCTTGATCGGTCTCTCTTTCCCCGCGTTGCTCACCGGCGCGTTTTTCATCGAGAAGATTTTCGCGTGGCCCGGCATGGGCTACGCCGTCGTGAACGCAATTGGCGCGCGTGATTACCCGCTGGTTGTCGGTGGGGTGATCATTGGCAGCATCATGGTCACGCTCGGCAGTCTCCTCGCGGATCTCCTGTATGCCTGGGCCGACCCCAGACTCCGCTCGCACTGACGTGACAGCCAGCGAAGTCGCCCACAGCGACGCCCGGCCGCGGCCACGCGAATCACCGCTCGGCCTCGGTGTGCGCGCAATTCTCCGCCGCCGTTCTTCACGCGTTGCACTGATTGTTCTTGGCGTGATCGTCGTGATTGCGGTGCTCGCGCCGTTAATTGCGCCGTACGATCCAGCTGCGCAGCCTGACATCGTCGGCGGCAAGGATCTCGCGCCGACCCTCTCACATCCATTCGGCACCGATCCTTACAGCCGAGACGTGCTGAGCAGGGTGATTTATGGTGCGCGCCTGTCGCTGACGATCGGCATTCTCGCGACGCTGGTGAGCCTCACATTCGGCGTCGCGTACGGAGCGATCTCGGGGTACGCCGGCGGAGTGGTCGACGCCATCATGATGCGCTTCCTCGATGCGCTGCTGTCAATTCCGCGACTGCTGCTGCTGCTCGGAGTGCTGGTCGCGTGGCCGCACCTGTCGATTGGCGCGCTGATCCTGTTTCTGGGACTCACTGGCTGGTTCGGTCTCAGTCGCATCGTTAGAGGTCAGGTTCTTGCGTTGAAACACGCTGAATTCGTCACCGCGGCCGAAGCACTTGGCGCGAGTCGGCGTCGAATTCTGGTGCGACATCTGCTGCCGAATCTCGTCTCACCGATAATTGTTGCGGCAACTTTGGGGATCGCGCACGTGATTGTTCTGGAGGCAGGACTTTCCTTCCTCGGGATCGGCGTCCCTCAACCGCTGGCGAGCTGGGGCAACATTATCTATGACGGATCCGATCAGATTGCGCAGCTGTGGTGGATGTCGTTGTTTCCTGGACTCTTCTTGGTGATAACGGTGATGACACTGAACGTGCTCGGCGAATCCCTGCGCGACGTCTACGAGAGGCGATGACTCCACTCCTCTCGATTCGAGACCTGCGCACGTATTTCCACACTGAAGCTGGTGTCGCGCGCTCAGTCGATGGGGTCTCATTCGACATTGGCGAAGGTGAGACCGTCGGCATCGTCGGTGAATCCGGCTGCGGCAAATCAGTCACCGCGCTATCGATTCTCAGGTTGATCCAGCCGCCAGGACGTATCGAGCCCGGGAGTCGGATCGAGTTCGAGGGCACCGATCTCGTCACCCTCGACGACGAAGCGATGCGCCACGTGCGGGGCAATCGCATCTCCATGATTTTTCAGGAGCCGATGTCCGCGCTCAATCCGGTGTTCAGCGTCGGCGACCAGGTGGCGGAAGTCATGCGCATTCACGGCGGCGTCAGTCGCCGTCAGGCGTGGGACCGCGCGGTGGAGACCCTGGCGCTCACCGGAATTCCTTCGCCCGAGGAGCGCGCCAAACAATATCCGCATCAATTATCTGGCGGTATGCGGCAACGCGTGTTGATCGCGATGGCGTTGATAATGAAACCCAAACTCATCATCGCCGACGAGCCGACGACCGCCCTCGACGTCACCATCCAGGCGCAGATTCTCGATCTGCTGCTCCAGCTTCAAAAGGAGTTCGGCACTTCGATCCTGATGATCACCCACGACCTCGGCGTCATCGCAGAGATGGCCGAGCGGGTGATAGTGATGTACGCCGGCGAGGTGGTGGAGGAGGCGAATGTCGACGAGTTGTTCGCGCGTCCGCATCATCCTTACACCGAAGGGTTGATGGGATCGATGCCGCACATCGGCCACGATTTGGAACGGCTGAATGTCATTCCTGGCACGGTCCCCGCGCCGACCAATTGGCCGAAGGGCTGTCGTTTCTTCGAGCGTTGTCGGTACTCGTGGGCTCGCCCCGAGCACGAGCATCCAC
>DASTGU010000167.1:0-2959 GCA_035718845.1 Gemmatimonadaceae bacterium
GCGCGGCCTATGCGCTGGCCGAGATCGTCGACGGGATTCTGCGGGCGATCACCCTGCGTGTTCTGATCCATGTCGGGACCGTGCTCGGGACACGGGATCGTCGGCAGCGGCAGCTCGGGTTTGTAGTACTCGTTGCGCGTGACCGGACACCACTCAGTCGCGAGATAGCCGGTGGTCGGATCGATGATCACTTCTTTCATGCCGGGCGGAGGATTCCACGCGGTCGGTGCCGCAGTCTCGCGCCAGCCATTCAGATAAAACTCGGCCCACGCCGGCGCGGCGAGACGGCCGCCTGATGCATCGCTCGATATCGGAGCGGGCACGTCGTAGCCAAACCAGAAAGCGGCGATGATGGTCGGAGTGTAACCGACGAACCAGACGTCGGTGCCGCTATTGGTGGTACCGGTTTTCCCGGCGACTAACCCTTTCACTCCATAATCGCGAATCGCTTTGCCGGTACCGTAGTCGACCACCGACTGCAACATCGAAGTCACCTGATACGCATCTCGGGGATCCATCACCAGTTGGCGACTGTTCGGATCGCGCTCGGGATCCTCCCAGATCGGAATGTCGTGCGACGCCGAGATGCTGCGAATCAGTCGCGGACGAACCTTGTAGCCGCCATTCGCGAACGGAGCGTACGCGGTAACCAGCTCGATCGGCGTCACTTCGGAGGTGCCGAGCGCGACTGAGGGGAGATCGGGAATCTGACTTACGATCCCGTTCTTGTGAGCCTGGGCAATCACGCGTGGAATTCCAACCGCCTGACTGACGCGCACGGTTGCAGCATTCGCCGAGCGAATGAGCGCTTTGCGGAACGTGATGCGGCCTGCGTAGTCGTCGTTGTAATTCGCGGGCGACCAGACGCTGCGACCCTGAATCACGTCGATCGGATCGTCGTCGACTTCCGACGATGGTGTGTAACCAGCCGCCATCGCCGCGGCATAGACGAACGGCTTGAACGCGGAGCCAGGCTGACGATGCGCGAGCAGCGCGCGATTGAAAGTGCCGCGCTCGTACTGACGTCCGCCGGTGAGCGCGCGGATGTCACCATTGACCGGGTCGATCGCGACCATCGCGCCCTGGATCACCGCGCGTCTCGACGCCTCGGATTGAATCGCGGCAGCGCGACGTCGCACCGCGCGATCGGCGGCGATCTGTGCGTTGCGATCGAGGGTGGTGCGCACGGTGAGATCGACGATGTCGGCGGTGCCGCCCTGAATGATCGAATCGACCAGGGTGCGCACTGCGTCGAGTGCGTACGAATCGTTGGGATCAGTCGGCCGCCATTCGTCCTTGGCGATGGTCATCGGCGTCGCCTGCAGTCCGGCGAGTCGATTCTGGGAGACATATCCCTGCTGCACCATCAGCGTGAGCACGAGATTGCGACGCTCGAGCGCGCGCTTTGGATGCCGGCGCGGTGTGTAGACCGACGGCGCTTTAGGCAGCGCGGCCAATGTCGCCGCCTGCGGCAGATTGATCTTGTTGACGCTCTTGCCGAACAGATCTCGACTGGCGGCCTCGACGCCGTAAACGCCGTTGCCCATGTAGATGACGTTGAAGTACAGCTCGAGGATCTGCTGCTTGGTGAGCGAGCGCTCGATGAGGCGGGAAAGTCGCAGCTCGGTGAGCTTCTGCCTGAGCGACCGCGCGGGATATTTGCGCACCGCGAAGGTGTTTCGCGCGACTTGCATTGTAATGGTGCTGAAACCTTGGCGGGTGCCGCCGGCCTTGATGTTCGTCACCAGCGCGCGGAAGAAGCCGCGCCAATCGAGGCCGTTATGCTGGTAGAAGCGGCGATCTTCGGTGGCGACGAACGCCTGCTGGACGAATTGCGGCACCTGGCTCAGCGGGACGTTGACGCGTCGTACGAGCTCGATACGTCCCATCAGGCGATTGTAGCGATCCAGGATGCGGCCGCCCTGATCGGGCTGGAAAGTCTGGATGTCGCGCGGCGACGGACAGCCGTCGAAGCCGCACGTCAGCAGCCACATATCGGTGGCATATACCGCTAGAATACATATTGCGAATAACCCCAACAGAAGACTTCGGCGATGAGTGTTCATCCAGCCGAAGACACCTCGGGATCTCGCGCCTACTCCAGATATCACCTGCGAAAAATGAATCGTTCAATCCTCTTTTCGATCGCTATCGCATTCGCCGCAGCTGCGTGCAGCGGTGGCGGGACGAAATCGGCATCTGCCGCGAACAGTAATAACTCCGGCTCCGCAACACAGCCTTCCACTAGCACATCAGACACCGCTGGTGCTGCTGCAGGTCCAAACGTGGGAGGCGAGAGGCGGGAGGCGGGAGGCGTTAACAGCGGGAACAACCCCGACCCTTCTGCAAAACCAAATCCCAATCGCGTCCCCAATGAGATGGGGCGAATCATGGTGCTCGAGTATCACCTGATCACCGACCATAATGGCTTCTACGCTCGGGAACGCGGGCAGTTTCGAAAGGACTTGGAGCTGCTCTACGATCGGGGTTATCGCCCAGTGAACATGGCCGATGTGCTCGACAAGAATCTCAATCTGGCGAAGGGATTGTCGCCCGTTGTATTCGTGTTCGATGACGCGTCGCCGGAGCAGTTCCGCTACATCAACAACAACGGCAATCTGGAGATCGATCCAACCAGCGGCATCGGCATCTGGCTCGACTTCAAGAAGACGCATCCCGATTGGGCGAACAAAGGCGTGTTCTGCTTACTGTCCGGTGCCAACGCGGGGCACAACTTCTTCGGTGATCGCGGCATCCAGGGCCAGCTCTCAAACTGGCGATTCAAGAAGGTGAAGTGGCTCGCCGACAACGGATTTGAATTGTGCGATCACACGCTGTGGCACGCGCAGTTGAGCAAGTATCCCGACCCGTTCGTGCAGGAGCAGATCGCGCGCAACGTTCTCGCGATCGATTCCGCGGTGCCGGGCTACAAGATCAGATCGATGGCGTTGCCGCAGGG
>DASTGU010000168.1:0-12324 GCA_035718845.1 Gemmatimonadaceae bacterium
CGGCAACTGGATCAGCAGGGCCCGACGCCCTTAATTGGATCGCGTATCGAATGGAGTCCACTATATGAAGGGAGCGAATCCCGGCGGCACAACGACACTCACGCCCTCTATCACACTCAACAACGGCGTCCAGCTCCCGGCGCTTGGACTCGGCGTTTTTCAGATCCCACCGGCGGAAACTTCAAGCGCCGTCGAAGCCGCGCTCAAGACCGGTTATCGACTGATCGACACTGCCGCGTCCTATGGCAACGAGCGTGAGGTCGGCGAGGGCATTCGCCGCTCCGGAATCCCACGCGACGAGATCTTTATCGAGACCAAGGTCTGGATCAGCGACTACGGCTACGACGCCACCCTGCACGCGTTCGAGAAAAGCGTTGGCAAGCTGCGAGTCGAGCAGCTCGACCTGCTCATCCTGCACCAACCACTGCCGTCGGCGTTCGACAAAACTCTCGAAGCCTACCGCGCGCTGGAGAAACTCCTTTCGGACGGTAAGGTGCGTGCAATCGGAGTGAGCAACTTCATGCCCGACCATCTCGATCCGCTGCTTGCGAAAGCGTCCGTCGTACCCGCGGTCAATCAGATCGAGCTGCATCCGTACTTCCAGCAAAAAACCTTGCAGCGTTTGCACGCGCAGCACGGCATCGCGACGCAGGCGTGGTCACCGATCGGCGGCATCACCGCCTATCGGCCCGCCGGCAAAAATGCCTTCGAAGACCCGAGCCTGATGGAGATCGCGCGTCGGCACGGCAAAACTCCGGCTCAAGTGATGCTGCGTTGGCATCTCCAGGAAGGGCGCTCGGCGATTCCCAAATCCGTTAAGCCCGCGCGCATCGCCGAGAACTTCGACGTGTTCGACTTTGAGCTGTCCGCAGCGGAGATCGCTTCAATCGACGCGCTCGACACCGACGTTCGTCGCGGACCGGAGCCCGCTAACATCACTCTCGAGAACTTCGGCAGGCCTATTCCCGAGGCATGACTATGACGCAGAAGACCTCAATCGTCAGCTGCTGCATCGCACTCTTGGCACTGACATCAGCCGGATGTCTGAACGGCCAAACCGCGAGCCAGTGGGTGACTCCGCCGGGATTTCATGTCAGCGTGTTCGCCGACAGTGTCGGGAACGCGCGCGAGATGGCGCTCGGTCCACGCGGCACGGTCTTCGTCGGATCGTGGATCGGAAAGGTCTACGCGGTCATCGATCGGAACGCTGATGGGAAAGCCGATCGCGTCGCAGTCATAGCCAGCGGTCTCGATCAGCCGAACGGCGTCGCTGTGCACAACGGCGCGCTTTACGTCGCGACGAAGAGCAAGCTTCTGCGCTACGACGACATCGAACAACACATCGATGCGCCACCGACCCCGGTCGTCGTGCGTGATCCACTGCCGAATCCGAGCGCCGGTCACACCTGGAAGTACATCGCCTTCGGTCCCGACAATCTCCTCTACATGTCCGTCGGCGTCCCTTGCAATGTCTGCCTAGTGCAGCCGACGATAGGGACCATTCTGCGCATGAAGCCCGATGGATCGAATCTCGAGGTGTTCGCCGAGGGCGTCCGCAACACCGTCGGCTTCCAATGGCATCCACAGACCCACGAGCTCTGGTTCACTGACAACGGTCGTGACATGCTCGGCGACGATGTCCCGAACGACGAGCTCAACGTCGCGTGGAAGCGCGGACTGCACTTTGGTTTTCCATTCTGCCATCAGGGCGATGTCGCGGATCCCGAGTTCGGCGCGCAGCGAGCCTGCTCAACGACTGAACCGCCAGTACTGAAGCTCGGCGCGCACGTGGCGTCGCTTGGCTTCAGGTTCTACACGGGCAACATGTTCCCTGCGAGTTACAAAAACGCGGCGATCATCGCCGAGCATGGCTCGTGGAATCGATCGGTTCCCAGCGGCTATCGCGTAATGGTGGCGCGCACTAACGGCCGCAAAGTGACGAGCTACGAAACTTTCCTCGAAGGCTTCATGCCCAGATCAAATACGACTGGCGGTCGCGCGGCTACGCGACTGGCGACCGGGCGGCCAGTGGACGTTCTCCAGTTACCGGACGGATCGATCCTGATCAGCGATGACTTCGGCAATCGTATTCTCCGTGTCACCTACCAACGCTAGACGACCAATGCATATGCGCACCCCGCTTCGAAATTTCCGCGATCTCCTCTTCGCATTCGCCTGGAGCCTTTCGCTCACCGCTGTCGCCAGCGCACAGGCCCGTACCGAGGTGACTCTCGCCGATAGCGGTGTGATGGCGGAGAATCTGACCTCGAGCCGCGACGGCACCGTGTACTTCGGCAGCATGGCGACAGGAACGATCTACCGAGCAGTGCCAGGCGCGACGCGCGCCGACCCGTGGATCGTCGCGTCGACGGCGGGCCTCACTCGCGTGCTCGGCGTTCTCGCGGACGACCGCAGCAACACGCTCTGGGTCTGCCAGAACGCGACCGATGGTCGAAACGGCGCGCCCGTTACGGGCGAGACCGCACTCCGCACTTTCGATCTGAAGGGCGGAGCGGCGAAGGGGACATACCCGTTTCCTCCGAACAGCGGGATCTGCAACGACATCGCGATCTCGGCGAATGGTACGGCGTATGTCTCGGAGTCATTCGGCGGTCGCATTCACCGTTTGCGGCCGGGCGCGTCGGCACTCGAGGTGTGGGCGCGCGACACCGTGCTCTCCGTCATCGACGGCATCGCAGTCCTCGCCGACGGCGCGGTCTACGCCAACAACTTCGCGACGGGCAAACTATTTCGCGTTCCGGTGAACGCCGACGGCAGCGCGGGCGCGGTCGTGCCGATCGAGACGTCGCAACCCTTCGTCCGGCCCGACGGATTGCGGAGCGTTGGTCCGCGTACTCTTCTCCAGGCCGAGCAGCAGGGGCGCATCACGGAGATCACGATCGACGGAAAGCGGGCGGATGTGCGCGTGCTCCGCGACGGACTCACTCGGCCCTCCGGTGTGACGCTCGTCGGCGACCAGGTGCTCGCGCTCGAGAACTTCGCGAAGGGTATCGCCGTGCCGTATCGGCCTGGGCTTGGTCAGCGAGCCGCGATGCCGAGTGTTGGGCCTCCGACGAAGGCGGAGCAGGAGGTTCTCGACCTCTCGAAGGAGAAGTGGCGCTGGATGGCGGAGAAGAAGGCAGACACGCTGGCCGCGCTTTTCGACGATAAGTCCATCTTCGTGCACATGGGCGGGAGCTGGGGCAAAGCACAGGAGGTCGACATCATCCGCAGCGGCGGGATCCACTACAAGCACGCGGAGATCTTCGAGTCGAGCGCGCGAATCATCGACTCGACGGCAATCGTACTGAGCAGGATTCGTCTCGACGCGGTCGTCGGCGGCAACGAGGTCACGAACCCGTTCCTGGTGACAGAGGTGTACGTGCGCCAGCGCGGTGCGTGGAAGTTGGCCTCGCTGTCGTTCACGCGGTTGCTCGGAGAGTAGGCTGTTGACGCGCATGGAGTCTTTCGTTGATTCGACTGGCAGCTTGAAAACGGGGCACGCATGAAGAAAAGAAAACTGAGCCGCAGCGGCCTCGAGGTTTCGGCAATCGGGTTCGGTGCGATGGGGATGAGTCAGAGCTATGGCCCCGCCGGCTCGCGAGAGGAATCGATCGCAGTTCTGCGCGCGGCCGTCGAGCGCGGCGTCACTTTCTTCGATACCGCCGAGATCTACGGTGCAGGCCACAACGAAGAGCTGGTCGGCGAGGCGCTCACACCGTTCAAGGGACGCGTGGTGATCGCCACCAAGTTTGGATTCAGGGATCCGGCGGCGGGCACGGGTGCCGGCCTCGACAGCAGTCCGGCGCGAATCCGAAAAGTGGTCGAGACTTCGCTCAAGCGACTGCGCGTCGACGCGATCGATCTGCTATACCAGCACCGCGTCGACCCCGCAGTTCCCGTCGAGGAAGTCGCGGGCACTGTGAAGGATCTCATCGCCCAGGGAAGAGTGAAGCACTTCGGTCTCTCCGAAGCCGGCGCGAAGACGATCCGCCGCGCAAATGCGGTGCAGCCAGTGACAGCGGTGCAGAGCGAGTACTCGCTATGGTGGCGGGAGCCGGAAGACGAAATCATTCCCACGTGCGAAGAGCTGGGAATCGGCTTCGTTCCCTTTAGTCCGCTCGGCAAGGGATTTCTGACGGGCAAGATCGACGAGTCGACGAAATTCGACAGCACCGACTTCCGCAACTCCATCCCGCGCTTCACTGCCGAGAATCGAAAGAACAATCAGGCGCTGATCGACGCGATCGCAAGAATCGCTGCGCGGAAGAAAGCGACGCCGGCGCAGATCGCGCTGGCCTGGCTGCTGGCGCAAAAACCGTGGATCGTGCCGATCCCCGGCACGCGCAAGATCGAGCGATTGGACGAAAACATCGGCGCCGCGTCGGTCGATCTGACGCCGGACGATCTGCGTGAGATCGAGGATGCAACGTCGGCGATCGCGGTGCAGGGCGCGCGCTATCCGGAGAGCGCGCAGAAGATGATCGATCGGTGACCCGTGCGACGCCGCGGGCGCGGAGTACGACCACCGCACCGAGGCGGGGTGGGCGGCCTATTCGATTGTATCGCTATCGTAGTTTCTGCAGTATGATGTTGCTGCGACGACTCTCCCGAATGATTCCGGTGAGTCGTAGATAGGAGTCGCGTTATGTCAAGCACAGATCTGGATGCTCGGCGCCTCTTTCTCACCGCCACATCGGTCTTGTGGGGCAACGCAACGTTCGACGACGAGCTTGGCATGGGGCGCTCGTCGGACGGGAATGGGTACAATGTTAAGAACGCGCAATACGCCGTCGCATTGCTGGACGCCGTCGCCGATCAGCGCGACGTCGGACTGGATCCCGCCGCCGCCGTCACGCGAGCCAATGCAATCCTCGCGAAGATCTGCGGAACTCGCGACGCCAACGCGAAGAAGCCATCGACGCTTCGGCGACATTCAGGACGCGCCGCGCCCGCACTCACACCCGGTAGTGGTGCAGACGAACTTCTGGCAACACTCCTATACCTGTCGAAGCACCACGATCGGCTTCAGGTTCGAAAGGATGTCGTAGCGTCGATCAACCTTCGTCTTAACGAGCTGGTCGACTTACACGCTGCGCGTGTAGCGCGGATCTCAGCCAAGGCCGGTCGCCCTGGCTCAATCCCTACTCCACGGTCGGCGGAGGAATGGCAGGCGGCTCTGGACCGCGCGTTCGGTAGCGCCGCACACTGGGCAGATGCGATCGTCAGCGACGTGAGCGAGTTCCTCGAACAGAAATCCTTTGCCTGGCCGATTCCGCTGGGTCGCGGTGGTGGCCCTCACCTGTCTAACTGTGATCTGCAGCCATGCAAGCGCATACTCTGCTATGTGCATGGCTACATCCCGACTCTGTTCTTCAAGGGTGAGATACACGGTCCGCCCGAGAGCCATCGTCCAGTGGTAATGGTGTCTGGATGGCAGGTTCAGATTACCGTCCACACCGGGGGAGGTACGTTTGGCGACGAATCGTCATTCTCGACGCGCCCGCCAGCGAGTGCACCATGGGGTGACAATAGTAACCAGGTGCTGCCACCGCCTGTCGCCGAGTTTGAGCCGAGGTTGCCTATATACCGGGAATACTATGGACTCGGCACGATGCTGCGATGCGCGGCCGGGTATGACTACGTGACGTGGGGACAGTCACATCCGGGTGGTCCAATACAGGATTCAGTCAATGAGCTGCGGTTCGTGATCAACGAAACCAAGGAGAAGTACGGCGTTGAGGAAGTGATCCTCGTTGCTCACAGTCGCGGAGGCCTGGTCTCGCGAAAGTGTATCCTCGACTACTGGCAGAACGAAAACGCCGTTGACGTTCAGAAGCTGGTCACCTATGGGACGCCGCATCTTGGTGCAGCGCTGGCAACTGTTGGCGAAGACATTCTTGCCGAAGCTATCCCAGGACTGCTACTCGCGGTTGTCTTTGCCTCGCCCTCGTACGGTGAGTTACCAGCTCAGATGCTCGATTTCATCGGCCAGATTTTCGGCCCTTCGGTGAAAACCCACCTCGAAAATCTCATTCTCACGGCCGTCACGCCTGTTGTCGAACAAGTGTGGCCGAATTTCGCCGGCTTTGTCGCGTCGGGAGAGGAGATGCGTCCGGATTCGAGTTTCATTCAGAACCTGAATGCTGGTTACGCAGGTGCGCAGGTTCCTGTGAAGGGACAGCTCCTTTCTCTCTGGGAGGCCATCGACACGGTGTTGATCGCCGGAACAGCTCCCGACCAACTCACCGTTTACCTGGGTTCGTGGCTGGCTAGTCTCGATATGCAGGGCTTGTTAGAGAGTCTCACTCCGCACGCGGGTACGACAGTTATCACCGTCCTGGGAATGAAAATCACGGTGCCCTGGATTTATTACTCTTGGCATTGGCACTGGCTTCGCCTCGCAGGCCTGGTGTCGGACATTATCCCCTTATTCCCAGAGCTGGATGCTCTGGACACGTTCAAGCAAGGTCTTGGTGATTCCGTCGTCGAGCGTTCGAGCGCAATAGCTGAGGGAGTCGTCGGGGTGCGCCGAGCCGAGTTCGGGCTGCACCACTTCAACATAAAATCCAACAATGACACTCAGGCGATCTATCAATCGCCGGTAGGCATCCGGTCTGTCTATCCCTGGCAACTGCTGTTTCTGGAGCTTGGTCTGGACGCAGCACACGCACTCGCGAGGTGTTCGCCGGTTACGTCGGGGTGTCAGAACTTCGATATGGCGAAGGCGCTGTCGTGAGGTGAGATGGAAACATCGCCGCTCACGACCGGCCTGACGTAAAGACTCGAGAGACCTCGATCATTCTGCGGGTCTCGCGATTCCCCTGACCTCGCCTTTGTTCGATCAATAGAATTCAGCGATCAACCTTCCCGCTGAATCAAGTGAGGACCATCCGATGAAGCTGTTTCGCTCTCCGTCTCCGAGCCAGGTAAACTTCGGTCTCGCCGTGCTCAGAATCGCAGCCGGTCTGGTGTTCCTCGATCACGGCTATCAGAAAATGTTCAGGATGGGTATCGGCGGCGTCACCGGGTTCTTCGGCCAGGTCGGCATCCCGCTGCCCAACGTGATGGCAACCCTGATCACACTGCTCGAAGTCTTGGGCGCCGTCGCGATAATCGTGGGCTTTCTGACGCGACCGATCGCGTTGGCGTTCGTGCTCGACATGCTCGGCGCCATTTTCCTCGTGCAGCTGAAGAACGGTTTCTCAAAGTTTGAGCTCGAATTCCTGCTCCTCGGCTCGGCGATCGCCCTGTTCTTCATGGGGGCCGGCAGATACTCCATTGACGCGATCATTGCGGGTCGCGGCGAGCCGGGCGCGACTGCGGCGCCGCGATAACTGCTATGCACAGTCGGCGAGGATCTCCATTGCCCGCGCCGCGACCTGACGATCCACCGTGACTGCCGGAATGAGCAGCAGCCCATCCTCCTGAGTCACCAGCAACAACCCTTTGCGCTGGGACTTCTTGCGAATTTCTTCGGCGTAGTCCTCGTCGCCGAGGTTGAGATAAATGGCGAGACCGAGGATGTTGACCGCGCTGTAACCGCGAAAGGTCATCGACGAGAGACTCGCGCGGAAATACTCGCTGAGCTCGGCGACGTGCCGTAGTATCTGCCGCTCGCGCCGCTTGACGTATGTCACCGTCGCGATTGCTGCATCGACGCTGCGCGGGTGCCAGCCGAACGTCGACCAGATATTTCCATCCTCCGACAATGAATCCGCGACTTCCTCCGTCATGATCGTCGCACCGAGGCCGGCGACGCCGCCGGTGATTGCCTTGCCCATTGTCATGATGTCGGGCTCGATGTCGAAATGCTCGCTGGCAAAAATCGTCCCGGTGCGACAGAAACCGCACGCGACTTCGTCCATGACGAGCAACGTGCCGTAGCGACGACAGAGTTGCTGCACTTCCGTCATGAATGATTTTTCGGGAATCAGCACGTTGAGATTCATCGACACCGGTTCCATGATGAATGCGGCGACGTCGCGCCCCTTCAACGCGCTCTTCAGTCGCTCCAGCGCGTGCTCGTCGAGCGGCGTCGGGATGCGATGGCAGTAGGGAAGTAAATTCGAAAGTTTGTCGCGGTACTCCCTGCTGGCGATGCTCATCGCGCCAAGGGTGTTGCCGTGGTAGCTGTCCTCGAGGGCGACGAATTTCTTGCGCCCGGTATGCAGCATCGCCGCCTGCAGCGCCAACTCGACCGCTTCCGATCCGCCTGTCGCGCGAAAGGATTTGGTCAAGTTGCCGGGAGCGATCGACGCCAATAGTCGCGCCAGCTCTCCCCACGCGGCGTACGAGTACTCGGGATAGACATAGTCCGGCCCGTCGTATCGCTGCATCGCCCGCACGATCTGCGGATTGTTCCAGCCGAAATTCCCGACGCACCAACCCATCACGAAGTCGATGTACTTCTTTCCCCGACTGTCGTAGACAAAATCCCCTTGCGCCCGCTTCACCGTGACAGCTGGCGTCTCGCTCATACCGAGGTATTTGTTCTCGAGGGAAGTGGCGCTCATGCCGACGGCGGGCGCAAAAGCTTAGCCGCGGCCTTGGCTGACAGGCGAGCAGCCGTGACGGCACGATCTCGGCGGAATCAGTGCTGTTTAGGGTTGGGTTTAGGTATGTGTCGCCACATTGCATTCGTGCGCAAACACCCAAACTTGTCTCGTCAGCCGCACTCATGCTGCGCACTCACCGAGGCGGTCACCACGAATGCAGGAGAAGACTCCAATGGTACGTTCGATCATGCAAACTCTTTTTGCCGCCGGCGCAATCGCCGCCGCGTCCACCACTCTGGCGGCCCAAGTCCAGGGGCCGACCTACAAGCGTGACCTTCCGTCCAAGCTCGTCAAGCAGGCAACGGTCTCGGAGGCCAACGCGGCGAAGACCGTCGCGGCGCGACTTCCGAACGGCCGCATTCAAGCGGTCGAGCTGGAAAACGAAGGCGGCCGCTTGATCTACTTCTGCAAGTGATCGATGAGCGCACGCAGCGCGCGTGACGCCTGTCGCCGCTGCGGATAATAGAGATAGTAGCCGGGGAAGCGCACGCAAAACTTCTCTTGCACCGACACAAGCTCGCCGCGAGCCGGCGCGCCGGTCGCGACTCGATAACTAACCCCAGCCCCTCCACCTACCCGCGGCTCCCACGCCGCCGGTGACAGCCGCGCTCACTTCCCCAACTAGAACTGACGTCGGTCTGACGGGTGAAAGAAAAACGACATCCTGGGAAAGAAAACCGACATTGAACGAACCGGGCAGTTCGCTCGAACTTCCTGGTACTTGGTTCCTCTCATGACGGGAGTTTGACGGGGCTAACGCACTGTATTGCCTCGACGACAATCCCGTCGTGCTACAACTGAAGGAGAGAGGAACATGATGAGTCGAACCAGTCGCTTAATTGCAGTGCTGAACGCAACGATCGGCGGCGCGGTAGTGACAATCATGGGGGCCTGCACGGATTCTCTCACACGTAGCATCGAGCCACCGACACGGGTGTCTGGTATGGTCACGATCGCGACGCCTCCCAACGCGCAGGCGGTCGCACGGAGCCTGGCGTTCGCTATGAGCGATCCATCCATTCGACGTCAGGTACAACGCGCCATGCGTGCATCACGCTTTAACGAACACAAGCTGGTGTTGCAGGACCTGGCAAATACGCCAGACGGCGAAAACCTTTTCAGTGCTGTAACCAAGAGTGCGATCGCAGATCTGCCAGCTCTCGATTTCTACCTTCCGTTCAAGGCCCATCGACAGACCTGGAAACCAACGACGGACGTGTACGTCGCCGCGACCTTCGATCCAAATGCGCCCGCGATCACGGCGTACGGCACCAACGGCCAAACCCTCACACTGAGGCAGGCCGACGGCATTCCAACTGTCCCTCTCATCATTCTGCATCCAGCGGAGCCGAAGGAGACTCGCAGCGATCTACTCGCGAGTGGCGACTCCGACGTGGTTGAGAGTCCCATGGCGGTAGCGGGATCCAGCTCGAGTCAGCCCTCGTTCCTTGTGGAGTGCGGTGAGACTTGCACCGGGGGTGGTGGTAGCGGCGGCACAACGCTGGCGCCCGGTACTTATATCACCCATTTCAACATTCAGGCGAGCGACGGTTGGTTTGGTTCCGAGGAGATGCGCTTCCAAAGCTATGCGGTAGCGGGGAATTGGCACTTTGTGCAATTTCCCAATGGAAGTTGGCACCTTATCTCGGACTACATCTGCGACAAGGGCCTGTATTCGCAGGACGGGGTCAACCAATACCAGGGATATTACGGCCCGTACTCCATTAGTCCGACTGTAGTCAAAAATTCATTTCTCTCGTGCAATGGATACCCAGCGGTGTACGCGGTTCACATGTACGAGGTTGACGGCGACATAGGCTCGGACGATGACTACGGGTGGCGCTTCTGGGCCGCAGGCGGTTATCCCGGCGGTGCGACCTACGACGTCGTCTACACGTATTACGCAAACACTTTCCCTCAGGAGAACGCCAACACATCGGCGTACTTCAGAATCACGATCAAGTAAGGAGGTCGAGCGATGACTGTAAAACGCACAACCTTATCGGTGGTCGCTGCGACTGCGCTTCTCGCAGCATTCGCGGGCGCTCAAGAGGGGCAAGGTGGATTTTCGCTCGGCGTCGGCGCTGGCTTTGCCCAGGCCGACCAGGGTGTAGGGTACACACTGCTCTCGACGCTCGAGTTTCCGTCGCCCGTTCAGATGCTGCGACCGCGGGCCGACTTGTTCTACTCGAATTGGGGACGCTGGCCCAATGTCGCAGGCCTTACGGGTAATTTGCTTCTAACACCATTCTCGACCAGGAAAGTCGCGCCGTACTTGCTGGTAGGTGCCGGAGCATATCTCGAAGAGGACTCGAATCCAAAAGCCGGAGCGACCTTGGGACTCGGCTTACGCTTGCCCGGTGGGCTTCGATCAGTTGTGATCGAGAGCCAGGCGCACGTCTATCGTCTCGAAAGTCCCCGCGGAACGCCCTACGCAATCAGCCCGACGCAAGGGCCCATCTTTGACCCCGGGAGCGCGAAGCGCAACAGAGTCATTTGGAAACCGCTTGGATTAACGATTCAGTTTTAGGATCTGCACGCGACCCAGCCTCATTCTTCCAGGATCTCTACAAACCCGCGCCTGCCATCCACGCGGATCCGCTGGCCCGTGCGAATCCGCTCCGTCGCTCCCGCGACGCTCACCACCGCGGGAATGCCATACTCGCGCGCGATCACCGCGCCGTGCGTCATCAGCCCACCGACCTCCGTCACCACCCCGGCGGCGTGAACGAAGAGCGGAGTCCAGCCTGGATCGGTAAATGGCGCCACCAGGATCTCGCCCGCCTCGAGTACTTCGCGGTGCGGATCGGTGATCACGTGGGCGATTCCCTCGACGACGCCGGCTGAAGCGGCGGTGCCGGGCAGTGCATTGGGCGGGATTCCTTCGCGGTCCTCCACCAGCGATGGAATCTCACCATCACTCGCAATCGCAATCGGCGGACGACGGAGCTTGTCGCGATTGAATTGATCGACACGCGCGGCGAGCTCGCTCCGCATATCGATCTTCGGATCGGCGAGCGCATCGATCAGCTCGAAGACTCCGAGGTGCCAGACCTGTTTTGAATCGGCGATTTGTCCGCGGCACGCGAGCTCTTCCCCGGCGGCGATTATCTCCGGACGTACCACGCCCATCAATTTGACCACGGTGAACTTCGGATGCTCGCGCAAGCCGAGGCCTGCGCGCGCAACCCGACATAGTCGCGCGATCCACCATCCTCGCACGATTCCGAGCGGTCCGCGTCGCGCGGCAGCCACCAGGCGCGTCTGAGCCGAGTTGGCAACTTCGACTTGAGTTCGATGCTGACGTCGATGCGCACCCGGCTCTCCCGACAAACCTCCGGCGATCACGCGCAATAGCAGCGACGGATCGTCGCGCCACCTCGGCCGCGAGATGTCAACCTCGCCCGCAGTTCTGTCGCCGTATCGATCGAGAAACTTGTCGAACTCGGCGATGAATTCCTTTCCACCATCCAGCTCGAGCAGCGATCGACGCACCTCGGGCCATGGGCGGTGATCGAGGACCGTTGCGAGATGCGGGCTTCGGCGTAAGAGATCGGTTAGGTCTCCAACAGCGAGATCCATCTCCGTCGTCACGTTGCCGGGCAGGCCGCGCAGAAGATTGTCGACTTCGTCGCGAACGTCGCGTGCCCACGCACCACGCACCCACCATGCAAGGATGCGATGCGCAAAAACGCCGGATGCGAGCGAAGCGAGGAAAGCGCGCAGCCTCCCGAAGATTGAGTTCATCTCGACCAGGCATTGGCTC
>DASTGU010000169.1:0-4473 GCA_035718845.1 Gemmatimonadaceae bacterium
ACTACGCTTCAATTCAACAGCCGAGAGTCGTGGCGAGGGCGCCGAAGTCACTCACAACCGTGTCAGCGGCAGCGCTGGCGCGTTGCTCGGTCTGTACGAGCGCGACATCGATCACATACGGCTGTTCGCCAACTACCGGAACACTTTCAAACCAGCCGCATTCGACTTCAGTCTCGCTGAAAACGAGGGGGTACTCGATCCGGAGACATCGCAGAGCTATGAGGCTGGATTGAAGGTCCGTGCGCTCGGCGGCCGTCTCGATTTCGAGGCAAGCGCGTTCCGCATGGATTTCGAGAATCTGGTCACCGCGACCATCGTCAACAATCTGCCGGCGTTGATCAACTCTGGAAAAACGCGCTTCAAAGGCATCGAGCTCGAGACTGAATTGCGAATGCCCTTCTCTGCTCTGGCGCGCGCAACGTACAGCTTCCACGATGGAAGGTTCGTTAATTTTGTGCAGGATTTTGGCGGCGTTGCCACCCAGCTCGGTGGCAACCGAATCGAGATGTCAGCGCGTCACCTGGCCTCGGCCGGTTTCACTTACGCGCCGGAGAATGGACTGACTGCGTACACGACTGCCAACTATACTGGCGACCGCTACCTCGACAAGCGAAATAATTCGCTTGCGAAGCCATTCATGACCTTCGACGCCGGCATCGGGTTCCGCGAGAGCAGGTTCGAGCTGCGTCTGGATGGACGCAATCTCACCAACCGCCGTGATCCCGTCTCGGAGAGCGAGTTTGGAGATGCGCAGTACTACCGCGTGCCTGCCCGGACCATTCAGACGGGCGTTGCGGTGAGATACTAGTCGCTCACTTACGACCGCCGAGAATCAGCTCGACCCACGCCGAGTAGGCGTCCGCGAAATTCTTTAGAAACTGACGCGTCGAATCATTGGTGAGATTGCCCTGCTCGTCGAACAGCTTTGCGGCGCCACCGATGTACGCTTCCGGCTGCTGCATCGTCGGCACGTTGAGGAAGACGAGCATCTGACGCAGGTGATGGTTGGCGCCAAACCCGGATATGTTGCCGGGTGAGACGCTGACTACCGCGCCCGGTTTGCCGTTGAAGACGTTGTCCTCTTTCGGTCGCGACCCGACATCGATGGCATTCTTGAGCACGCCTGGCACCGAGCGATTGTACTCCGGTGTCGCGAACAGTACAGCGTCCGCCGGTCTCACTTTGTCGCGCAACGCCAGCCAGTCAGGGGGCGGCGTCGATTCGAGATCCTGGTTGTAGTGCGAGACGGCACCAATGTCGATGATCTCGAACTGCAGTGCTGACGGCGCGAGGCTGAAGATTGCCAGGGCGACTTTGCGTGTCAGCGATTCCTTGCGCAGGCTGCCGACGAAGACCGCGACTTTGCGTTGTGGTGGCATCAGTTCAGGAGTGCATCGCGCGAGATTTTACAATAAACCGGACAGCAGCATGGCGCACGCGCCGGGCCACGTGCTCTCAATCCGATAGCACATTCGTGATTAATCAGGTGACTCCAGTACTGGGGCACGCGTCAATTTGGCGACAGGTTCGGTTATTCCGAGTCTCGAAGATTAATGCACACGGCCTGGAGGCCCATATGAAGTTTGGTTTATTCGTTAGCGCGGTTGCTGCTGTCGCGGTTTGCGCGACGAGCGCGACCGCCCAAGTCTGTCAGGGTGATCTTGCGTTCCGCAGCCCGACTCACCTCGGCGCCGCGTTGGCGATGTCGAACCACACGACGTCGTTTGGTGGCGGGGCGACCTGGGGACATCGCCAGGGACTTTACGGCGGTGCGTCGGTTGGCATGACCAACTATGACGCGGGCGCTGGAAACGCGGTCGCACTCGGCGGTGGTGTTGGCTACTCGATGCCGCTGCAGGCCAGAAGCAACTGGCAGCTCTGCCCGGGTGGAACACTCGCTCTGAGCTTCGGCCCGAACAGCAACGGCGCGAAGATCTCGACCCAGACGATCACGATGGGTGCTTCGACCGGTACTTCGCTGCCGCTCAGCAAGAGCGTGAATCTGCTTCCGTTCGCGTCGGCGGCGTTTGCCCACACGCGCGTTGCGGTTTCAGTGAACGGAAACTCCGGTGCTGCCAGCGACAACTATCTGTTGCTCGGATTCGGTGCCGGCTTCCAGCTCACCCCGAATTTCGTGCTCCGTCCTTCGCTCCAGCTTGCTGCGGCGACCGACAATCCAGACGACACGATCTTTGGCTTGAGCATGACCTTCGCGCTTCCGCACAGCGGTCGTTAATCGATTCACTCAAAAAAAAGGCGCCGGATATCTCCGGCGCCTTTTTTTATTGAGGCATTCGGATCAAACAACCAGACCGGCGGAATCCGGATTAATTGAAGGATTCGGATCTTCCGCCCTCCTCACTTAATCCGGACTCCGCGGGTTTGGCCGTTTAGTCCGAACGCCTCAATCTCCAACTATGTGCAGCCCTGCGATGGGGCCGGTACCCTCGCCAGACATTCGGCTTCCGGGAACGGGAACCGGCTGAAGATGTTGTGGGTGGGCAATGCCTTTGGCAGCGTGTTGAGCAGATTGAACCGACGCGCGTCGATCCAGCGGTGTCCACCCTCGAAAAGCAATGAGTACCGCCGCTGCTTCACCAACTCCGCCACGAAGTCGGCGTTGCTGGTGAATGGCCCGCGCGGAGCCAACCCACCCGACGTCGTGCGAATGAAGTTGATATCCGCCAGCGCGCCTGCCTGGTCATTGGTGAAGTAGCGTGCTTCAGCTCGCAACAGGATCAGCTCCTCGTTGCGGATGATCGGCAACGGAGCGTTGGGCGAGTTGTAAATCGTGAAGACGAGGTCACTCGAGATCCCCTGCACCGTGTGCACATCCGGCAGGTGAGCGACCTTCGCCAGCACTCGCGCGTCGAGCGCGCCACCCGGCTGAAGCTCCGCATCGGTCTCGATCGACGGATGCGCCAGAATCGCGCGGCCAGCAGGATCGTACAGGAAGTTCTGGGTGTCGCCAGAGTTCGTGCTGTACGAGTGGTACGCGCCGAGGGTCAGCGGCGCGGTGGTGCTGATGAACGAACCCGTCAACGCTGTCAACGCCGCCGCGTAATTGGTGCGATAAACCTCGGCACGCGCTTTGAGCGCGCGATTGAATGTCGAGAAACTTGTCGGCGTGTTGAAGTCCGCGAATCCCGGACTCAACGTGAACGGGAACGCAGTACCGCCGGCCGTCAGATCCGTCAGACCCTGGTCGAGAAGACTGGAAATCGCCGCGAAAACCTCCGCCTTGGTCACGATCGGAGCCGGCGTCGCCGTCGGCTCGATGTTCACGTCGAGCGGCGCGCCGAGATCGTCGCGGGTGTTGATGACATTCAGGTAGTCGAGCGCCTGAATCGTCTCCGCGAAACCGCGAACCGCAGATTTCTGGGCGTCGGTCAGGTCCGCGACTTTATCGAGCGCCGCCAGCAGATTGTTGGCGTTCCGGATGTCGCGATACGGATCGCCGAACAAATTGCCGCCGAAGGCAGGGCTACCACCGTCGAGCGGACCAATCAGCATCTCGGTGATAAAGCGCGGATCGGCGGGGTCGAAGTTGTACGACTCGCGTCCAAGAATTCCGAGCAGCGACACATAGCCATTCTGTTCGGCGATTCCGACGCGAGTTCCGACCAACAGGCCCTGCGCCGCCTGTGCGATCTTGGTCGGTGTCGGGTTATTGGTGAGATCGTCGATGCTCGAATCGTTGTAATCGGGCACGACGAGGTTCTTGCAGGCACTGATCATTACCAGAGTCACGCCCGCGCAGATGATGCGCGCCGCTCTCATTGTCGTGGGTCGAATGTCAGTCATGGTTAGAATCCCAGGTTGACTGAGAACCAGAAGCTCCGACTGGGCGGGAACGGTGCGACGTCGATGTTTCGCCCGATCGGTTGGTTGCCGAAGTTGCTGACCTCCGGATCCATTCCTGTGTAGTTGGTGTGAGTCCATAGATTGCGCCCGCTGAAGCTGACGTCGGCGGTGCGCACGCCGCGTCCAAGCCGGGCCACCATGGTTTGTGGCAGCTCGATCGATAGCGTCACCTCACGCAGCTTCAGGAAAGACGCGTCCTCGACGTACATCGCCGTCTGCTTCGGGAACAAACGCAGACGGTTCGCGCCCTTGGTGGTTTGCAGACCGCCGTACGTTATCGGATCGGCATAGTCTTCCGTATTCTGGCCGAGGTCGTAGAGGAACTTGGTCAGATTGATGATGCTTCCGCCATGCTGCCAATCGAGCAACCCGTACAGGCGCGCCCTCTTGTAACGGAAGTTGTTGCCGAACGACATCGTGAAGTCGGGGTTGGCGTCCCCGATCTTGCGCACGACGACCGATCCATCCGGCAAGCTGTCGTTGCCGACGATTTGAGTCGCCGACGCGCCTTCCTCGAACTGGAAGGAGCCGAGTGCTGTCCCGAATCCCAGTCCTCTGAAGGTTGGCACCGGGAGCGACACGATCTTGCTGCGCGTCGAAGCGTAGCCG
>DASTGU010000170.1:0-11790 GCA_035718845.1 Gemmatimonadaceae bacterium
GGCCGCTGGTCCGCCGAGATGTTCCTGATGTTCCGGCTGCAGCGGGCCGACGTCCTGCCTGTCGGGGACCTCGGCATCGTGAAAGCCATCCAGCGGCACTACCGCCTCAGGAAGGCCCCGACACCCGAGCGCATGCTGAAAATTGGCGAGTCGTGGCGGCCGTACCGCTCGGTGGCTGCCTGGTACCTCTGGGCGAGCCTCGACTGACTCGACCGAACTTGACCAGCCCTCTCGCCGTCAAAAGTAAAACCATGATCATGTCTACCCGCTTCTCACGGCTCCTGCGCGGCGTCGCGGCTGCCCTGGTCCTCCTCGGCGCGCCGGCGCTCGCGTCGCCGCAGTCCGCCGCTGACGTCCCGACGATCAAGTACGAAGTCTACGCGCTTCCGAACGGCCTGCGCGTGATCATCGCCGAGGACCATCGCCTCCCGCTCGTCGCGGTGAATCTCTGGTATCACGTCGGCCCCGCCAACGAGGAGCCCGGGCGGACCGGCTTCGCGCACCTGTTCGAGCACATGATGTTCCAGGGCTCGAAGAACGTCGCCAAGGGACAGCACTTCGCGCTGCTCGAAGCGGCAGGCGGCAGGGGTGGCGCCGACATTAATGGAACTACGAATTGGGATCGTACCAATTACTTCGAGCAGGTTCCGTCCAATCAGGTCGAGCTCGCTCTCTGGCTCGAAGCCGACCGGATGGGCACGCTGCTCCAGGCGATGGACCAGGCCAAGCTCGATAATCAGCGCGAGGTCGTAAAGAACGAACGTCGCCAGTCGGTCGACAATCAGCCTTACGGAACCTGGCTCGAGAAGATGGGCGAGGCGCTGTTCCCCGAAGGCCACCCTTATCACCACTCGGTGATCGGCTCGATGACCGATTTGTCGGCGGCGAGCCTCACCGACGTCGAGAATTTCTTCAAGACATACTACGCGCCGAACAACGCGGTGCTCGTCGTCGCCGGCGACATCGACGTGCCGCAGGTGAAGCAGATGGTGCGGAAGTATTTCGGATCGATTCCACGCGGACCGAAAGTGCCGGCACTCGCGAACATGCAGGTTCCCGTCGTCGTCGGTCATCAACAGCGCTACGTAGTCGCAGATCAGCAGGCACCCGCGCCCGCGATCTACGTCGGCTTCCGCGTACCGCCGGCGACCGATCGTCGCGCGGCAGCAGTGTCGCTGCTCGGCGATGTCATCGGCTCGGGACGGTCTTCACGGTTGTACGATGCGTTAGTTCGCCGCCAGCAGATTGCGACGAACGTGAGCGGATTCAATCTCAGTCTCTCCAGCGGCGCAGATGAACTCGTCTTCATCGCCACCGGTAAGCCTGGCGCCAGCGCGGATTCACTCGAAGTCGCGATGATGGCGGAGCTCGCCGGCGCGAGCAGCTTCACCCAGGCGGAGCTGGAGCGCGCACGCGCGACCGAGCGCTTTGGTTTCGTGAACGGACTGCAAACCACCGGCGGTTTCGGTGGCCGCGCGGACCGTCTCGCCGAAGGTTGGACCTTCTTCCACGATCCGAATCACGTCAACAAGGTGCTGGCGGAGTACGATCGCGTGACGCTCGACGATCTCAACGCGCTCGCGCGCGAGCGACTCGTCCCGGCGAATCGCGCGGTCCTCATTTACGTCCCAACGAAGAAGACGGCATCAGCCGACACGAGGATTCCATAAATGCGTAGCGCAACAATGAAAATCGTCGCGCTGTCGCTCGCGATCGGCGCCGTCACAGCGAACGCACAAACGTCGACGCCCCCGGCTGCCGGGCCGCTGCGTCCGTATGTGTTTCCACCCGTAAATCAGTTCCAGCTCGATAACGGACTCAAGGTGATCGTCGTCGAGAAGCACAATCTTCCAGTCATCGAAGGTCGCCTGATCATCGACGCCGGAGCCCAGCGTGAGCCGGGCTCCAAGAACGGACTCGCGTCGCTCACTGGCCGACTGCTTTCGGAAGGAACCGGCGACATGTCCGGCGCGGAGATCGCGCGCCAGATGGACGCGCTCGGCGCACAGTATCAAACTGGCGGCGGCTACAGCACTTCGTTCGCTGACGTCGTGGCGCTGAAAAATGTTTTTCCGCAGGCGATGCAGCTGGCGGCGAAGACGGTGATCGCGCCGAGCTTCCCGGCGACGGAGTTCACCAGAGTGAAGAACCAGGCGATCGCTGCGTATCAACAGAGCCACGCGCGCACGTCCGGTCTCGCTAACGACGCATTCATTCGGGCAGCGTTCGACACGACCGCACCATTCTCGCGGCCGCCCAACGGCACGATGGCGTCGATCAATGCGTTGACTCGCGACGATGTGGTGAACTGGCATAACACCATGTATGCACCGGCGGCGTCAACGCTCCTGCTCGTCGGTGATATCACGCCTGCTGAAGCGAGATCACTAGCCCAGCAAACCTTCGGCGCGTGGCGGGCAAGTCGAGCCGCGACGGGTCCGGTGGCGAATCCGATTCGCTCCAGCACCGGAACGCGCGTGATACTGGTCGATCGCCCAGGCTCGGTGCAGTCGACGATCATCGTGGGCCAGCCGGGATTCCAGGCGACGGACGCGGATTACATCCCGATGCTGGCATTGAACCACGTCTTCGGTGGTGCGGTCAGCTCGCGTCTCAACAACAACCTGCGCGAGAAGCACGGCTACACCTACGGCGCTTTCAGCGGCCTCGATCTGAGACCGGGCGCCGGAACGTTCCAAATGAGCTCGGAGGTAAGAACCAACGCCACCGACTCGGCGCTGGTCGAAGCGCTGGCAGAGTATCGCCGTCTGACGTCGGAGACGGTGCCGGCGCCGGAGCTCCAGGGCCTGGTGAACAACCTCGTCTCCGGCTTCCCGAATGCGGTGCAGTCGGTGCAAGGGCTCACCGGCAGACTTCAGAATCTGATCATCTGGGGTTTGCCGATGGATTTCTACACGACGTATCGTGAGCGACTGGCGGCAGTGACGCCCGAGGATGTGCGTCGCGTCGCCGGCAGCAAGCTCACTCCCGACAACGTGATCGTTGTCGTCGCCGGTGATCTGTCGAAGATCGAGGCGCCGATTCGGGCGCGCAATCTGGGAACGGTGGAAGTCTGGGATTCCAACGGAAACAAGGTCAGATAATCTGACTAGCATGATCTCCCGGAAAGGCCGGCCAGGTGCCGGCCTTTCTTTTTTTTTTTATCGAAAACTTCTCCCGGCCGTGGCGGGCGTGCATGATTCGTCATGCCAACTGAGCTGGATCAGCGCGTCAAGAAGTGGATTACGGGATCACTGCACGGTGAAGCGCGGCTTCGCTGGGCGCACCACATCCCGGCAGGCACGTCGGCGCGACTCGACGCAATCGATGTGCTGCTCGACGGTAAACGCATTCAGCTCGTACTGCGACGCTTTACCGACAAGGAATGGCTAGCGGTCGAACCCGATCTGGTCGCCCACGAGGCCGCAGCGCTCGCCTGGGCTTCGAATGCCAATCTCGGCGTCCCGACCCTGGTCGCCTTTGATTCCGACGGTGAAGACTCCGGAACGCCTGCCACACTGACGACGATGCTGCCAGGGAAGCCGCAGCTGCGACCGGACGATCTTCGAGACTGGCTAGCCGAGATGGCGGCGGCGGCGTTCGAGATTCATCAGCTCGATGCCGACGGATTCCCCTGGACATACCGGCGTTACAACGCCGGCGTCGATTTGGATGTTCCGCGGTGGTCGCGAAAGCCTGACGCGTGGCGCAAAGCAATCGACATCGTCCACGCCGAGCCGCCGAGCGCGCGCGAGTGCTTCATTCATCGCGACTTTCATCCCAGCAACCTCTTGTGGCAGGACGGCAAAGTCAGTGGCGTCGTCGATTGGGTGAACGCGTGCAAAGGCCCGGTCGGCATTGATATCGCGTGGTGCCGGCACAACCTCGCCAATCTCTACGGCGTCGAAGTAGCGGATGATTTTCTCGAAGCGTACTCGCGAGTGGCAGGGATCGATTATACGTATGATCCGTACTGGGATGTCATGACCGCTGTCGAGCTGCTGCCGGGCCCGCCCACCATGTACGCGGGCTGGGTCGCTGAAGGATTCCCCTTCATCAGCACCGACGTTCTCGCCGAGCGAATAGACCAATACGTCGCCAGCATAACGGATCGCCTCTAATCGAACTCGCATGAAAGCCGTCATCATTACCCGACCGGGAGGTCCGGAAGTCCTCCAGCTCCAGGATCGCCCAGTGCCGGAGCCAGGTGTGGGCGAGATTCGGGTGCGTGTGCGGGGGTCCGCGTTGAATCGCGCCGATGTGCTGCAGCGCGGTGGCAACTATCCGGTGCCGGCGGGCTCACCCGAGGACATCGCCGGAATGGAATACGCCGGTGAAGTCGACGCGCTTGGCGATGGCGCTCGACTCTGGAAGAAGGGCGACCGGGTGATGGGAATTATCGGGGGTGGAGGTCACGCCGAGTTCGTCACAGTGCACGAGCGCGAAGCGATGCCGGTGCCGTCAGGCATGTCGTGGGAGAACGCGGCGGCGATTCCCGAAGTATTTCTCACCGCCTACGACGCGCTGTTCACACGGCTCAATCTCCGATCCGGCGAGACCCTGCTCATTCACGCCGTCGGGAGCGGAGTCGGCACCGCCGGCGTGCAGCTGGCGAAGCTGACTTCGGCGCGCGTGGTCGGTACCGCTCGTTCGGCAGACAAGCTCGCGCGCGTCAAGGAGCTCGGCCTCGACGTCGGCATCGACTCATCGCGCGGTGACTGGGTGAGTCAGGTCGAATCGGCGCTCGGCGCGAACGGAGTGCATGCGATCCTCGAGCTGGTCGGGGGGAACTATCTCGAAGGCGATCTGCGCGTGCTGGCGCTAAAAGGCCGGATCGTTCTGGTCGGCCTGACCGCCGGGGCGATGACGCAGCTCAACATGGGCGTGCTGCTGCGCAAACGCGGGACGATCGTCGGGACTGTTTTGCGGGCGCGTCCGATCGAGGAAAAGATCACGCTGGCGAGGGAATTCGCGGATCGAATGATTCCCCAATTCGAGTCCGGTCGGCTCAAGCCGATTGTCGATCGCGTATTCTCGTTCGATCAGATCGCGGACGCCCACCGCTTGATGGAATCGAACGCGACGCTTGGCAAGATCGTACTCGTCTGGCGGTGATCGCAGCTAGGTCTTGCCCTTTCGCCTTCTGCTGCGGCGATCCTGAACCAGGATCGCGAACACCATCCACAAGCCGAGCGCCGCCGCGATGATGAAGCCAATCATCGCCAGCCGCGGCTGAAATTGCATCAGTAGCCCGCTCGCGACGAGCAATCCGCCGAGTACGAGTCCGGTGAAAATGCGGTTGGCGACTTTCTCCAGACCGAGGAGCAGCGACCCGAGCTGCGGCGCCTCGACGCGCACTGCGAAGTCGTTGGAGACGAGCTTCTGGGTAATGACGTCGAGCCGGTGGGGCAGCGCACGCATGAAGTCCGATGTCTCGGCGGCCATCTGGAACAAGCGGCGTGGCGAGAAATCGCGCTGCGCGCGCTTGTTGGCGATCTCGTTGGTGTACTCGCGGATCGATTGACTCGGATTGAAGTTCGGATCCAGCGCGCGCGTCACGGCGTCGAGATTGAACAGCGCCTTGGCCAGCAGAGTGAGCTCCGCCGGTAGCTTGAGTCCCTCGCGGAAGGCGATGGTGATCATCTCGTAAAGGATCACACCAGCGGGCGTTTCTTCGACGGTCTGATTGGTGTGCTTCGCGATCAGCTCGGCGACGTCGCGGATATACGCCTGGCGATTGAAATCCTCCGGCGCCTGGCCGATCTCGATCAGAGTTTCCGCGGCGGCGTCGCCGTTGTTCTCCGCCATCGCCATCAGCAGTCTGATGACGTGATCCCGCATCTGCGAGGTGAGATGCGCGGTCATCCCAAAATCGATCAGCGCCAGCTTCGGATCATCGAAGGCAGCGTCGGCGGCTGTCGCTGCTGCCCGTGCGGCGTTCTCCGATTCGACTAACGCGGTCGCACCCGGACGTACCTGCTGCCGGCGATCGGACGCGGCCGCCTCCGCAGGAGTGTGCGGGTTATCGCGGCCAGGCAGTACCACGAAGACGTTGCCGGGATGCGGATCGGCGTGGAAGTGTCCGCTGTCGGTGATCTGCTTCAGGTATGCTTTCGCGAATTCATCGGCGATGCCCGCGAACTCGTATTCGATGCGAGTGATCGGCGGAATCTCGTCTATCTTCACACCCTTGATGCGCTCGGTGGTCAGCACCCTGTGGGTCGTGTAGGCATCGATGACGCGCGGAATCAGAATGTGAGGAAATCCGGCGAGATCCTTTCTGAAGAAAGCGGCGTTGCGCGCTTCGGTTCGGTAGTCGAGCTCGTCGACGAGTGCGCTCTCGACCTGTTGCACGACCCCGATCAGATCGATGCGGGATCCGGCAGATGTGTGCTCAGTGAGAAAGACTGCCAGCTCCCGAAAGAACTCGATGTCCTCCGACAACTGCTGGCGGAGGTTAGGTCGCTGCACTTTGACCACGACGCTGCGCCCATCGCGCAGCTCCGCTGCGTGGACCTGGCCGAGGCTGGCGCTGCCGAGGGGCTCGGGATCGAACGACGCGAAAAGCTTGCTGATACGCGCGTGCAGCTCTTCTTCGATGCACGACTCGACTTCGGAGAGTGGCATCGGCGGCACGTCGTCCTGCAGATGCGTCAGCTCTTCGATGTAAGGCTTTGGCAGCAGGTCCGGACGCGTGGACAGGATCTGACCGAGCTTGATGTAGGCAGGCCCCAGCTCGACCAGCCGTTCCCGGAAAGCCTTTGCTTTTTCGCGCGCGTCACCCTCGGCGCCCGGCTCTTCATCGAGAGCGGCGCCCTCGAGATTGAGCAAACCCTGACGATTGGCAAAGTCGCGCAGGCCGTAGCTCGTAAAGAGCTTGACCGTGCTGACAAGGCGCGGAAGATGCTTTGGCGAGAGGATCATGTGGGCACTGGGGGCAGAATCCATGCCCGGTGCCAAGTGGCTCGTGACAGGCTGTCCGTAGATATTTATGCATGACCAATTCGAATGCTCCGCGTCGCGGGGGTAAGCATCGCGCAACCGGCGATATCGCCGGGCGCGTCAAGATCAGGCACGTTCCCAAGCCGTGGGGTCACGAGACCATTTGGGCACACACCGAGCGTTATGTGGGCAAGATCCTGCATATCAACGCCGGTCATGAGCTATCGGTGCAATACCACCTCAAGAAAGACGAGACCGTCTATCTGTTGTCGGGCAAAATCAGCTACCGCGTGCAACGAGAGGGAAGCGACAAGCTCGAGGACATGCAGCTCAATGTGGGTGAATCATTCAGAATCACGCCGGGAACGGTGCATCAGATGGTAGCCGTGACTGATTGCGATGTCCTCGAGGTCTCGACTCCCGAGCTCGACGACGTTGTGCGGCTCAAAGACAAGTACGGGCGAGAGGGCACTAACGCACCATGAAAGTCATCATTCCGCTGGCAGGAAAAGGCACGCGTCTGCGTCCGCACACGCACATCACGCCGAAGCCGATGCTGAAAGTCGCCGGCAAGCCGGTGATGTCGTATGTGCTCGATGAGCTGAAACGACTCGGCAACGTCGAGCAGATCATCTACATCACGGGCCACCTCAAGGAGAAGGTCGAGGAATACGCCCGGACGGAGACGGACATCCCATCGGTTTTCATCGAGCAGAAGGTCCAGGACGGAACCGCGGGCGCGATCGCGCTGGCGCGCAAGTACGTCGATCAGCCGGTGCTGATCATCTTCGTCGACACGATCTTCGACGCCGATCTGTCGAAGGTAAAGACCGTCGACGCCGACGGAATCATCTGGGTGAAGGAAGTGGAAGACTATCAGCGCTTCGGCGTTGTCGTCACCGACAAGGACGGCAACATGACGAAGATCGTCGAGAAACCGAAAACGCCGATCTCCAAGCGAGCGAATATCGGGTTGTACTACATCCGTAACTGGAAGCTGCTATTCGAGGGAATCGACTACACTCTCAAGCAGCCGAAGAATCAGGGGGAGTATTTCCTGACCGACGCGTTTCAGTACATGATAGACAAGGGCGCCAAGATCAAAGTCATGGACGTCGAGGGCTGGTACGACGCCGGGAAGATCGAGACGCTGCTGGAGACCAACGAGGCAATGCTCGCGCGCGGGCGGGCGCGTCGGCCGCGCGACGCCGGCGATTCGACGATCATCGATCCGGTTTACATCGAAGACAACGTCACCCTCAGGAAATCGAAGGTTGGTCCCAACGTGTCGATCGGCTCCGGGACTGTGCTCGAGGGTACTGAGATCAGTCATTCGGTCGTCGGATCAAACGCGAAGATCAAAAAGTCGGTGCTCAAGAACTCTCTGGTGGGTGACGAAACCGTGATCGAGGGTGTACGCGGCGAGGTCACCGTCGGCGATCACTCAGAGGTGCACGCATCGTAGATCAGCCCGCGACACCGCGGCGCATCTCGAAGCTTGGCCGGAACGTCCTCGGCCTTGGCGCGGTCAGTTTCTTCACCGATGTCTCCACCGAGATGATCTACCCGCTCCTGCCGGTGTTCCTGGCAGGAGTGCTCGGCACCAGCTCGACCTTCATCGGCGCCATAGAGGGAGCGGCGGAGACGACGGCGTCGCTGCTCAAACTGGTGAGCGGCTGGTGGTCGGATCGCATGAAGACGCGCAAGCCGTTTGTAGTGATCGGGTACCTGATTGCCTCGATCGCGCGTCCGTTCACCGCCGCGGCGCGCAGCGCGACCCAGGTACTGGCGATTCGCGTCACCGACAGGATCGGCAAAGGTCTGCGCACCTCTCCGCGCGATGCGCTGCTCGCCGACTCCGCGCCGCCGGAGGCGCGGGGGCTCGCCTACGGATTTCACGCCGCGGCCGATAATGCCGGCGCCGTACTGGGACCGCTGCTGGCTTTTTTTATTCTCAAGCTGCACCACGTCAGAATCCTGGACACCAGCAAGCATCTTTCGGCGCACGACGAAATCGCGATTCGGAACGTGTTCTGGCTCTCGGCGATTCCGGCGGGGATCGCGATACTCGTTCTGCTGTTCGTCGTGAGGGACGTCCCGAAGCACGATGACCAACATGGCGCGTCGGGGGCATCGCTGGATACTGAGCGACTGAGCGGAAAATTCTGGGCGTATCTCACGGTGGTTCTGCTGTTCACGCTCGGGAACTCGACTGACGCATTTCTCCTGCTGCGCGCGAGTCAGCTCGGTGTACCGGTGGCGCTGGCCCCGGTGCTCTGGGCAGTTCTGAACTTCGTCAAATCGGCGACCGGGACGTACGGCGGACAGCTCTCCGATCGAATTGGGCGAAAGCCTTTGATCGTCGGCGGCTGGTTGCTCTATGCAGCGGTGTACTTCGCCTTCGCCTGGGCGGGAGCGCCGTGGGAGGCGTGGGCGCTGTTCGCCGTCTATGGAATCTTCTACGGCATGACCGAAGGCACCGAGAAGGCGCTGGTCGCCGACATTGTGCCACGCACACGTCGTGGTGCGGCGTTCGGCTGGTATAATCTGGCGATTGGTCTGGGCGCCTTGCCCGCCTCTCTCATCTTCGGCTGGATCTGGGACAATCACGGCGCGCCAGCGGCGTTTGTCTTCGGTGCCTCACTCGCGCTGTTCGCCGCGGTGTTGATGGCGATCGTCGCTCCTTCGCACCGGACAGCGGCGGCGAACTGATCTCATAAGCGGTTCGCGGGTTACGACCCGCGCGCCTCCTCGGAGTAGTGTGCGCGTTCATCAACCGCACCACTCGCCGAGGAGGTTTTATGAGACGCACACATGGCGAAGGAGTTCTTGTTCTGGCGATGTTCGTTGCGCTGGGCGCTTGTGCCGACCCGATCAGTCGCAGCGTGGCACCGACGGCTTCGCCTGATGTCGTGGCGACTGGCGCCGGCGGACAGCAAAGTGAAGAACGCATCGCTCTGTCGAGAATTGCGCGGCTCGTCGCGCAGTCATTGGCTACAGAGCCAGCGCGGCAGGCGCTCAAGCGGGATCTGCGCGCTGCACCATTCCGCGAGCACAAGCTCGAGCTCGGTCGGTATCTGCGGTCGCCCGACGGAAAAAAGTTGCTGGCGAGCATGACGGCTGCCAGCGGTGGCGATGAGACATCGGTATTCAACACCCTGAATACGATTCGGCGCCTCGAGATCTACATGCCGGTCCCGAGTCATCGTGAGCGGTGGACCGGTAAAGCTGACGTGGTCGTGGCATCGCAGCTCGAAGAGTCAGCGCCGATCGTTGCTTTTGATGAACAAGGGAACCAGATCGCAGTCGATATCAAGTCGCCACCTACCCAGCCCACGCTGTCGATCGTGCCAGTCGAGACGCGCTTCGATGCGCTAATGGATTTGCGAAAATCGCGCAACGTGCGCGACGAAAACGGGGAAGCGATCGGGACGCTCGAGCCATTCGATTTGCGGGCCTCCAGTCTGATTTCGTGTGGAGACACCTGCGGCGGGGGTGGGGGTGGGAGCGGCGGAACTGCGCCGATACCGCCCGGGCTCTACCTCGAGTTCTCGCGAATCGTTGACGCGAAGGAGCCGTGGACTCGCGGCGATCCGGAAATCGAGGTCCACATTCACGGCCCCACTTCGGGGAGCTCGCCGTTGTACGGAGATAACCTGTCCTGTTCCGGAGAGCATGCCCCCGACTACAGAAAGGTCTTCGATCAGAACGGCGGCTTCTGGGAAGGGAGGGTGATGTTGTTCTCGAATGACGAGGCTCTGACGTACGTAAGCAAGTTTAAGGAGGGATTCCACATCATTTTCTGGGAAGACGACAATGAGCCGTGCACTTTGAAGTACGACGGTAACACTCTTGTGAGCATGCTTCAGTCAACTGCCGGTGCGGCCGGCTCGGTCGCGGTGAAACTCATCCCCGGTGCCCCGTGGTACGTGGTGGCCGGTCTGTTCATCGCGCAGGTGTTCTCGAACGCCGGGTCGTGGCTGCTGACCAACGATGATTTCCTGGGCGTCGCGGTCGATCAGCGGCAGCTTGGTAGCCCGTATCCGACGAACACCCATGTCATAATGGATGGAACGACCGTGAATGGACGAGCAACGATCATTTACCGCTAGCCGGGAGGGAGCATGCGCAGTCGCCTGCATCGGAGTTTGGCGTGTCTGGGTCTGACCTTGATTCCATCGGTGGCCGTGGCGCAGGCCGATACGACTGGCGGTTACGACGCCAACGCTCTGAGGGTGGAATCGCATTTCGGCGACCTGCGTATCGTGCGCGGCGTGAACGGGCCGGCGGTTGCATCGGTGGGAACGTTCCGCACGGTGAATCTCGTGAAGCTCGTTGCGCCATCGGAGAATGCGGTGAAGGAGGCGCGCGAGTTCGAACGGAACCAGCGGCCAGGTTCGATCGCGTCGCTACTCGGTGTAATCGTTGTTGGCACTTCAGTCGCCGTGTCGACGCGAAACGATCCGAGCTGGGGACTCGTCTCTGCTGAGGTTGCCGGCGCCGGGCTCCTCTTCTATGGCGGGATCCGCCTCAACCGCGCGTATAACGCTCTTTCACGATCTATTTGGTGGTACAATCGCGATCTACGACATTAACGTCAAAACTGTAATTCCCGGTTCGCCCAAATCGTCCTTAGTCGAGAACGATTTGGGCGATTTTTTTTTTCGAGGACACATGAAGTTGAGAATCGTGCTCGCGCTCGTTGCATCAGCGCTTGCTGCAGGATCGTTGACCGCGCAGACCAATGGCCATCCATCTGCGACCAACCGCACCCCGACCACCGCTCCAGCCGTCGCGGCGCCGCCAGCTAAAGTCGATTCGGCGATCGCTCCGACCGTTTACGACTCG
>DASTGU010000171.1:0-16106 GCA_035718845.1 Gemmatimonadaceae bacterium
AAGACCCATCTCGAGCTTTTGTTCGAGAAGCTCGGCGTCACCACTCGCGCGGAAGCGGTCGCTACAGGGGTCAAACGCGGGCTGCTTTTGCTCTGAGCGCAAGTGCTGACGCGCCGATTACACGCTTGATTGAAGGGGGGAACGCCCCCAATGTATGGCAACGCTGATGCGACGAGGACCGGCAGATGGCAGAAGGCCCGATCGAACAACAGCTACTCGATCTCGAGAAGCAATACTGGACGGCAATCAAGGATCGGAACGTGCAGTCGGCGATGAGACTGACGGATGATCCATGCATCATAGTCGGCGCGTCCGGTGTGGCTCGCATCAGTCAGGAGACCTTTGGCAAGATGTTGCAGGCCGGAGGCTGGACGCTGCACGAGTTCACGCTTTCCGAAGTCCAGGTGCGGCTGGTGTGCGATGATGCTGCAGTCATCGCGTACAAGGTGAGGGAGCTGCTCACCGTCGACGGCAAGCCCGTCACGATCGAAGCCGCGGATTCCTCGACGTGGGTCCGTCGCGACGGCCAATGGGTGTGCTCGCTGCACACCGAGGCATTGCTGGGCGATCCGTTCGGGCGCGACAAGCACCCGATGCCGAGGAAGATCTGACCGAGGCAGCGCGCGCGTGACGATCATCCGCCATTTCATCGCGATCCTGCTGCTGCCATTCGTGATGACTGTTCTGGTCCCGCGCTGGCTGATGGATGCTTACGCGCAGTCCGATACGCGCTGGATCGACGGCAGTCTCATCTCGACACTCGGTCACCTTGCCGGGATACTGATTCTGCTGCTCGGCGTCGGGCTCTTCATCTGGTGCGTCGAGCTTTTCGCGAGCATTGGACGTGGCACACTGGCGCCGTGGGATCCGACGAGACATCTCGTCGTAGTTGGTCCCTATCGCTTCGTGCGAAACCCGATGATCAGCGCCGTTCTCATCGTATTGATCGGCGAGTCGCTTTACCTGGGCTCACGGGTGCTGGCGTTGTGGGCGGTGACGTTCTTTTTGATCAACGCGATTTACTTCCGACTGCTCGAGGAGCCGGGGCTCGATCGGCGCTTTGGCGAAGAGTATCGACGCTACAAGGAGGCAGTTCCGAGATGGATTCCCCGCCCGACACCGTGGAAGAACGCCTGACTGTTCACCGCGCTGCCGCGGCCGCGCACGGAACTTGATTGCTAGACCGGCAAAATCAGCCCTGAAACCATGACCGCACCGACGACAACAGAAGTTCGCACCGACCGGCTGCCGCCCGACATTTTCAGAACGATCATCGCCGTGCTGATCGCATTGTTGACGATCGCCGGCTGGTTGAACGTGTTCGTGAAGCCGCCGCTGCGGGCAGCGCTGGTGTTCCAAACGAGAGCATGGTGGTGGATCGAGCAGATCATCAGCGTTCTCCTGGCGATTCTTTGCATTGGCATCATCATGCGCAAGCGCTCGTTGCTGACGCCGGCGTTCTGGCTGACGATCTACTCGTTGGCATTCGACATCGTCCGCTGGTATTTCGAGTTCAGGGACGGGCAGCCGACGGTTCCGGTCGCGCTCATTCTGTATCTGCTCTTCGCCTGGCGACTCTGGGTTGCGCGCCGCCAGGTTGATGCGATCGAAGACCGCGCGGTCGAGGCGACGGGCTAGCCAGGCACGACTCTGGTGGCGTGGCGCATGCACCGGAGCTAAATACTTACAATCGCTGTTCGGCGGGTGTTCTACGTTCTGCGCCGCATCGTTTAAACAGATTCCGGTGTCAAATCCGGGTATGAGTCCTGGACTCGCCTGGCCGATAGCATTGTGCCTGTCCGCGGCGATCATTTTCGCGCCGACAGTTGGCGCTACACAGCAGCTGGCCAGAGCGTCGGCGAGCGACGAACAGCTGCGAATCGACTCGACGGACATTCTCGACCACGCCAAGGATCAACAGGCGAACTTCGAGATTCGGCGACGCCGAATGCTGCCGCGCTTCTACATTGGCTCCGTCGACCAGAATCACTGCATGACGGTCGGCCGGTTCTGCGAGTGGCGTCCGAATCTGAAGGACTACACGATACCCGACGAAGGTCGCGACATCATCAGAGCACGCAGAGAGCTGCTGCGCGATCTCGAGCAAGCCTCGGCGCTCGTACCCGGCGACGACTGGATCATGGGCCAGCGCATTCGCTACATGATCGAAGCGCACGACAGCAGCACGGTCGCGGTTGCGCGCGCTTGCCGAGCCACCAAATGGTGGTGCGACGCGCTGCTCGGACTCGCACTGCACGTGCGCGGTGATTTCCTCTCAGCTGACAGCGCCTACGCCACAGCGCTCGACGAGATGCCGGCGGCATTGCGCTGCCACTGGATGAATCTCAGTCCCCTACTCGATGACGATCTGCGGGGCACTTATCACAAGATGACATGTGCCCAGCGCGAGGCGGCCGACCAACGCATCTGGTGGGTCTCCGATCCGCTGTACATGATGCCGGGCAACGAGCGGCGCACCGAGCACTATTCGCGGGTGCTGCACACGATGCTTCAGCAGACCTCGGTCAACACCTATGGATTGAGCTGGGGCGGCGATCTCGCCGAGCTGATCCTGCGCTTCGGCTGGGCAGAGAAGTGGACTCAGGAGCCGAGTCCGAGCATGTACCCGGACGCCAAGGCGTCGATCGTCGGCCACGAGCGCGAGCCCGGTTATCATTTCTTCCTCACGCAGCGTCCGCCGGATAGTCTCGCGCAGATCGTCGATTCGGTTTTCGACATCTTCCAGTTTCCGCCGATCGAGCAATACTCGCCGGCGTATACGCGCGGCTTCGTCAGGCTCGACGCACAGGTCGCGCGCTTCCGTCGGGGCGACTCGACGAGAGTCGTTGCTGCGTACGACGTCACCACTGACACCATCTTCGGACAGCACAAGTTCGCCGCCGCAGTGATCGCGATGGGCGACGAATCGACGACTCCGTCGATGACTCTGCTCGATTCATCGCCGACGAAGAACGTCATCACCGTCACGACGCCCTGGCGCGAGCAGCTGATTGGCGTCGAGCTATTGGCAAAGGACAGTACCGCTGCCGCGCGCTGGCGCTCCGGCTTCGCCGAGATTCCGCTCGATTCAGGAAAGATCAGCGTATCTGATTTGTTGTTAGTCGACGGCGCGCCATCGTTACCGACCAACCTCGATGAGGCAATCGCGCGTGCGCACGGCGGCACGAAGTTCAGGCGAAACGTGCAGGTCGGATTATTCTGGGAGCTCTACGGCAGCACTCCCGCCGACAGCGCTCTGCCTGTCACGCTAACCATCACTCCGGTCGATGTCAGCCTGCTCCGTCGCGCTTTCCACGTGCTCCGCATCGCGACCAAGCCGGAGCCGTTGAACATCCGCTGGCAGGAAAACGGCGCCGCCGGCGTGATGTCGCCCCGCTCAGTCGTGCTCGATCTGTCCGCGGTGCCGTCCGGGAAATACGCGGTCAAGCTCGAGGTCGGAACTGCGGGTGGTACCTCGACGACGCGCGTTATCGAGGTGAAGTAGGGCGAGGTCCCAAATCGGGACCACCCACATCCACTTCGCCGGTCAGAATCCCGTGTCTAACTGCCTGTGCTTTCCGCGGCGCGCCCGGGAGAGGAGTCACAACAGTTCGTACACGCTGCACAAGCCGCACAGGCAGTTGGAGCGTGAGAGTCTGAGTACCGCGCTTCACCACCAGCGGTAGCGTCGTCGCGGTAGTTCCGTTGTAACGTGCCCGGAACACATCGAACGTGCTGTCATTGCTGATCGCAACCTCGCCGATCGAGACAAGCCTGTCGCCAGCGGTGAGGCCTGCCACTGCGCCCGCGCTGTTTGCCGCGACGCCGGTGATCGTAACACCAAGACTGTCGGTCGCTGTGCCGATTCCGAGTCGTGGCTCGCGGAGAGTGTCGCTCTTCACACGTAGCGCAGCGAGGGCAAGCAGAGAATCAACCGGGATTGGCTCGCGACCATCGACATAACGTCGCGCGAAGTCGCTAAAGGACTTCCCATTGGCCGCCCTGCTCACTTCACCCCACCAATCGCTCGGCGTAAAACCGCGGCCGCGCTTATAGGTCTTGTCGTAAAGGTTGCGCATCACCTGATCGAGTGAATGGCGGTTGTCACTCGCATCGCGGATCTGTATGTCGAGCAGAAATCCGATGAATCCGCCCTTCGGGTAATACAGACCGCCGCTGCCGTCGGTTGGCGCGATCCAGGCGTCGAGTGATGCATCGCTCAGCGCAGTGGGTGGCGCTGACGCGATCGATGCGATCTCACCGGCGATGAAGTCGAAAAAGCCGGTGCTGTCGTTGACGCCGCCGCGCACGAGGCCGAGTGCGCCGTAATAGTCGGTTACTCCTTCGCTGACCCACAGCCAATTCGTCTGCTGCGCATCGTCGTAGCGATACGGGACGAGATCGGCAGGCCTCAGTCGTTTTACGTTCCAGGCGTGGAAGAACTCGTGGGAATACAGGCCGGGCAGATAGTCGGCATCGAGCTGACTGACATGGACTTCGTCGACTTGCGAAGCCTGGTGCTCGAGACCACCGCCATTCACGAGGGTGTCCGATCGCTGAAAGATCGTGTAGTTGCGGAACGGCGCTTCGCCGAACACTGCGATGTGCCATGGCCCGAATTTCTGCAGCCAACCGAAGGTGCGATCGCGTCGCGCCGGCGTCAGCGTTGATGCGGGATAGAAGGCGAGACGAACCCACTTGTTCTGGATCTGGGTGCTGTCGATAGCAAATCGTCCGACATAGAAAGGCATGTCGGTGAGATCGTGGTAATTGGGTGCGGCAAACGTGTTCGCGCCGGCGGGATCCATTCCCGTCGCGATGCGCCAGCTCGGCTCCGTGCGCACCGTGACACGCGCCGGCCAATTGAAGCCGCGGCCAACCGGATACAGGAAGACGTTAGTGCCGTTGAAGAACGCGAAGTTCGGCGCTGTCCACGCAACGGCGCGATCGACTGCGTTCGCCAGATATTGGAAAGTCACGCGCACCTGGCCCGCGCCGTGCGGCTTGATCTCCCACGTCTGATAATCGAGCTTGCGCCATTCGAGCGCGGCGCCGTTCTGCTGCGGCGCGAAGTTGGATACCCGACGCGAGAACCAGAGCAACACATAGTGTCCCGGGGACCACGCCGGCAATGCGAGCACAACGGGCGCAGCTCCACTGACGTTGAAGGTCATCGCGACACCAAGCTGATGCCGGCCGACCGCCGCCGAATCGGCGGTGATCTCGTAGGAGATGTTGGTGATTGGCGCCGATTGATGGAGCTGTTGCGCGGCGGCGTTGGTGGCGACGAACGAAACGATTGCAAAAGCGCGAAGCATTCAGACTCTCCGTAAGGTCCTACCCCGACCCTTAGACAGAACTTCGAGGCGGAGTAGTTGTACCAATAGGTTAGCTTCCCTGTCACCCACCCGAAACATCATGAAATTCAAGACACGCATTGCGGCGATTACGGCCGCTTCTTGTTTATGTGCCGCGACCATAAGCGCGCAGGGTGCGAAGATCACCGCGCAACCCGTGCATCCGCAACCAGGCGCAATCGTTCGGTTGACGCTGAGCGATCCGACTCGTGGAGACGCAATCGTCTCGATTCGAGGTGCGCTGGCTGACGAGCCACTTCACTTCCGTCGCGCGAGTGCCGACACCTGGCATGCCATCGGCGGTATTCCCGTCGACAAGGAAGGCGTGCTGTTCGCCAACGCCGTGTTGCAACGCGCGTCGGGCAAAACGGAGATAACGCGCGTACGCTTCGACCTTCCCAAGATCCCGCCACCGGCCGCGCAGCCTTTGGAAGTCGACAGCTCGTTCACTCGGCCACTCGATGCGGCGACGAGGGCGCGCATCGACCGCGAGAACGCGCGGGCGAGGGAAGTGGGCCGAGCTGCGCATGAGCGCGGGCCGATGTGGACGGCGTCGTTCATCAAGCCCAGAACCTCGGTGATCACCAGTGAGTTCGGTTCCGGTCGTCTGTTCAACGGCGCATTGACAGCGCGTCACCTTGGCGTGGACTTTCGCGGTGCAGTCGGCGAGCCGGTGAAGGCTGCAAATCGCGGCGTCGTCGCTCTCGTGGACAATTTCTTTCTCGCGGGCAACGTGGTGTACATCGATCACGGTGGTGGAGTCGTAACCTCGTACTTCCATCTGAGCAAAACGCTGGTGCACGTTGGCGAAGTCGTGAGCCGCGGACAGATCATTGGGCTGGTTGGAAATACGGGGCGCGTGACTGGTCCGCATCTCCATTGGGCCGCGCGGTACGGCGCGAACACCGTGAACCCTCTCGATCTTGTTGGAATCGGCAGCGCCTGGTACAGCGCAGCTATGCCCCGAACGTCAGCTTCAACCCGGCAACAATCAGAACCAGCGACAAAAGCTGGCGCAGCACCGCCGTTGGCGCCCGGCGGCTCCCGTACGTCGCGCCAATCCAACCGCCGATGACGACTACAGTCGCCCAGATCGGGATGTTCGGCGGCAGCTGACGGACGCTGGACAAGTGACCGAGCAAGCCGGCGATCGAGTTGACGAGAATAAACGGGGCCGCGACGGCGGACGTGGCGCGAGTCTCTGACCAGCCCATGTAAAGGAGCAGCGGACTGAGAAAAATCCCGCCGCCGACTCCAGTCAGGCCTGACAGAAACCCAATCAGCACTCCGGCGATGATTGCTGCCCAGAGCGGCGGAGTGCGTGGCTCTCGCTGCGTCGCCCTCAACGAAGAGCGGAACATCCAGACCGCGGCGTAAAGGAGCACGATGCCGACGAGGATCTTGTACGAGCGAGCGGGCAACATTGTCGCTCCGCCGATGAAGGCCGCGGGGATCGACGCAATCGCAAACGGCCAGAACAACTCCCGCTTGAACAAGCCGGCGCGATAGAACTTTATCGTCGCCACCGCGGCAACGAGGATGTTGAGCGAGAGCGCGGTTGGCTTCATCACCTCGGGGGAAAGACTGAAAAGCCCCATTACCGCCAGGTAACTCGACGCGCCGCCGTGGCCGACCGAGGAATAGAGCGCGGCGCCGAGGAAGAACAGCAATGCGATAGCGATCGTTTCTGAAACAGGCATCGCTTTCCGACGTATATTGTTGAACCCAACCCCGTCCCTGTACCGCCGTCAGCAGCAGCGAAGCTACATGACCGAGTACGCAATCGACATAGTCAACGTCACCAAGCGGTACGCCGATCACACCGCGGTGAACGATCTGACGTTGCGCGTCCCGAAGGGCAGCGTTTACGGATTGCTCGGCCCGAATGGCGCCGGCAAGACCACCACCATCCGGATGATTCTCAATATCATCGCGCCGGATGCGGGCAGGATTTTCATCTTCGGGCAGCCGTCCAACGACCCGGCCATCACCGAGCGACTTGGTTATCTGCCGGAGGAGCGCGGTCTCTATCGCAAGATGCAGGTTCGCCGCGTTTTGAAATTCCTGAGCGAGCTCAAAGGCGTGAGAGGCAGTGAGGCCGATCGTCGGATCGACGAGTGGCTGGAGCGACTTTCTCTCAAGACACCTGAAAAAGACTGGGGACTGGCCAAGATCGACGAGCTCTCACGCGGCATGCAGCAGAAGGTGCAATTCATCGGCACTCTGCTCCACGATCCCGATCTGGTGATTCTCGATGAGCCGTTCAGCGGCCTGGATCCAATCAACGCCCAGGCGCTCAAGGACACCGTCGTCGATCTGAAGAAGCGTGGCAAGACCGTCATCTTCAGCACCCATTTGATGGACAACGCCGAGCGCCTTTGCGATTCGGTCTGCATTATCGCCCGTGGTGAGAAAGTTCTCGACGGGAACGTGACGGATGTGAAGGAGGAACATGGTCAGCGAAACGTCGCGCTTGCTCTCGATAGCAACGGCATGGCAGACGTGACCCAGATTCTGCGCGATCACTCACTCGTACGGCGTGCCGACGACTCGAATCGATTCTTCGAGATCGAGCTGGCTCCGGGGGCGGATCCACAAGCGCTGTTAAGACGAATCGTCGACTCGGGCGCAGCCGTGCAGCGCTTCGAGATGATTCAGCCGTCGCTGCACCAGATCTTCCTGCAGAAGGTGGGCGCAACGGGCATCGAAGAGGGAATGAGCGGACATGGCTAAGCTCTGGGCGGTCATCAAGCGGGAGTATCTCGAGCGGGTGCGATCGAAGTGGTTTTTGATCGCGACCTTTTTCGGACCGATCTTCTTCAGCGCGATCATCATCGTGCCGGCGTGGCTGGCTTCACGCAGCAAGGCGACGACCGACGTCTACAATTCGATCATTCTCGACGCGACTGGTGAGGGATTCGGCCGCCGACTCGCGATCAACATCGCCGGAGACAGCACCAACGCCACGATGATGCCGATGGTGCGCGTGGTGCCACCCGGCGAGCTGACCCAGGCTGAGAGTCTGGCCACGCGCGAAGTGATGAAGAAAGCCAAGAGCGGCTACATCGTGGTGAACCAGCAGACGCTGGCCGGCGAGTCCGCGCGCTACGCTGGCACAAACGCGACGTCGATCGCCGACATGGCGCGCATCAAGGAAGCGATTCGCCAGACCATTCTCGCGTCGCGACTCGAGAAGGTTGGCCTCGACAACCAGAAGATGAAGGAGATCACCTTCATCCCGCTCGATTTCAGCACGGAGCGAATCACCGAGCGCGGACGAGCGGGATCGGGAATGGCGAGCGTGCTGTTCGGCTTTGCGATTGGCTTCCTGCTCTACATGTCGATCGTGATCTACGGTCAGACCATCATGAGCGGCGTGCTCGAGGAGAAAACGACCCGCGTGGCGGAAGTGGTGATGTCGAGCGTGCCGACCGACACACTGCTCGCCGGAAAAGTATTTGGCGTGGGTGCGGTGGGCCTGACGCAGCAGATCATCTGGATCGGCACGACATACATTCTGCTCAAGGCGCGTGCGCCGATCATGGCGAAGCTCGGTGCGCCGACGATGTCATTCTCGCTGCCCGACATTTCACTGGGAGCGGGAATCCTCTTTCTTCTGTTCTTCCTGCTCGGCTTTGTCTTTTACTCGTCGCTCTATGCTGCTGTCGGCTCGTCCGTGAACAGCGAGAGCGAGGCTCGTCAGGCTGCGAGTCCGTTGATGATCATGATCGTCAGCACTGGGGTATTCATACAGCCGGTGCTCCTGAATCCGACTGGAACGACGGCAAAAGTGCTGTCGCTGATCCCGATCTCGTCGCCGATCATCATGCCGATTCGCATGGCGGTGACGGGAGTTCCGACACTGGAGTTGGCGGCCAGTCTGATCTTCCTGGCAATCGGCTGCCTGGCGGCCTTGTGGCTAGCTTCGCGGATCTATCGCGTCGGCTTGCTGATGTACGGTAAGCGACCGACGATGAGAGAGATGGCGCGCTGGGTTTCTTACGCTAGATAGGATTGAGGCGTTCGGACTAACGGCATTGCTGACTGCTGATTAATCGAGGATTGCAGACGGAATCCTCGATGGTCCTCGATGGTCCTCGATTCTCACTTAATCAGCAATCAGTAATGCAGTTGGTCCTCGGGCCTCGGTCGGGGAGACGATTCCTGAACGATCCTAGTACTGTTATTCTTTGAAACCACCCAATTTGAGCAGGAGAGGTTTAGATGTACGATGAGCGGTTTGTAAGCCCGATGCGGCAGGAGCTGACGCAGCTCGGCGTAGAAGAGATGCGCACGCCTGAAGAAGTTGACGCGAAGCTCAAGGACGCCCCTGGAACGACACTGGTCGTCGTAAACTCTATCTGCGGCTGTGCTGCGCGGAACGCGCGCCCCGCGGTAGCAAAGGCGATCCAGCACGATAATCGGCCGGATAAGCTCACCACGGTTTTCGCTGGACAGGATGTCACTGCCACCCAGCGCGCGAGAAGCTATTTCACCGGCTACGCGCCGAGCTCACCGCAGATCGCGCTGATGAAGGATGGCCAGGTCGTCTATATGCTCGAGCGGCACCAGATCGAAGGCCGCACCGCGGACGACATCGCAAAAGATCTCACGCGCGCCTTTGATAAGTACTGCGAGACGACCACGGCCGCCTGAACGACTAACTGAAAACTACCAGCTGGCGGCTGGCGGCTTTCAGCCGGCGGCTTCGAGCTATCAAAAAGAAAACGGCCAGCGCATTTGCTGGCCGTTTTTCTCAGCTCAGAGCCGCCGGCCATTAGCTGCGGGCCGCAGGCTGGTCTTTTTCAGTTAGCAGTTTCCAATCTAGAACTCGTCCCGCTTCCTTCTCTCTATGAAAGGCTGTCCGTCCGGTAGAGTCTTGGGCTCGACCTCGCGGCCGGTGTCCTTTAGCACCCGCCCTCGAACGAATGACACGGTAAGCCCGAGCAGCAGCGCCCAAACGACGACGGCGACGATTCGCCAGAACAGCACCCCCACCGCCATCGGCTGCCAGTCCATGAACTCGGCGCGCGCGGTGCCCCACGGCTCGCGATGGAGCGCAATCAGGATCAAGCTGATCCCCATCTCGCCGACGGTCTCGAAAATCGCGAACAGCGGCGCGCGCCACGGCCATTCGCGCACCGGGAATCTTCCGAGATGAAGCGTCGCCATGCCGAGCAGGAAGATCGTGCCCAGCACCAGCGCGGCGGCGAGATAGGAGCTGGTGATGTTGCCTCGGGTGAGAACGACGGCGCGGAAAAGTCGGATCACGACGCCGGTGAGGACCGCCAGCTCGACTGGCGAACGTGCTATCCTCTGGAACGCAGCCGGCTCCTCGAGATCCCACTCACTCGTCCTGAAAAGCCGCCGTCGTTTTTCGACGGGGGATGGCTTCGTCACGCGATCAAAATTACCGCGCGTATGGGTCGCGTCCATAGAATTTTCCCGCCACATCAGAGAGAGAAATGCTGAAAACCCCCGGCGTGTCGCAGCCATCTCGAGCCACCGGGGAGTAGCCCAACTCTGAATTCGACGCCAGAAGCGCGGGAGTGGTAACTATTTGATCCAGTGCCCGATCCGGCTCCAGCGGATGTCGGTGAGCATCGGAAGCGGGCGATCGCTGTCGTCGGCGTTGTACGAGTAGTACACGAACAGCGGCTTGCCGCGAACGTTCTCACGCGGCACGAATCCCCAGTAGCGACTGTCCTTGGAGTTGTAGCGACTGTCGCCCATCATGAACAATCGGTGCGGCGGGACGACGAGCGGACCCCAGTTATCGTGATTGGGCTGCGACGGCGCCGCACCGAAGCGCGATGATTTGAGCCCGACTTTTTTCTGCCAGTCGAACAGCGGATCGATCGAGTTCGCGATCTCCGGGCTCACCTGCGTCGTCGCGCCGTAGCCCTGGCGCTGCGCGATTCCATTCACGAACAGCGTGCCTTTGCGCATGTAGAGCGTATCACCGGCGGTGCCCACCAGTCGCTTCACCAACGTCGGTGTCGGATCGCGACCCGCCGAATCTTCATCGGCCTGATAGGGCGACACGAATACGACTACATCGCCGCGACGCGGATCGCGAATGGCGGGAAGACTCGAGTTGGTGAAGGGAATGTGAGCGCCGAAGATCGCCTTGTTGACGAACAGCCAGTCACCGACGAGCAGCGTCGGGATCATGCTTCCCGAAGGAATGCGATACGCTTCGATCAGAAACGCACGCAGGATGAGGAAAATCGCCAGCGCCCCGACGATCGACTTGAAGTTTTCCCACAGACGAGCGAGCGCTGAATTTTGCGAAACGGGGCGCGCCTTTTGGGCGCGCCCCGCGTTAGACGGAGTTGCCAAAGAGCTTGATTTCTATTTGAGGTGTTTGTTGACGAGTCTGGTCATCTCGAACATCGAGACCTGGCTGCGTCCAAAGATCGGACGGAGGTTCTCGTCAGCGTTGATCATGCGGCGATTCTTCGAATCCTGCAGACCCTTACGCTTGATGTAGCCCCACAGTTTCTTGGTCACTTCGGTGCGCGGCATCGCTCCGCTGCCGACAACCGCGGCGAGGTCACTGCTTGGCTGCATCGGCTTCATGAATGCCGGATTTGGTGCGCGCTTCTTACCCGACGATTTCCGACGGGTCTTGCGACCACTGCTCTTTCTCGCCGAGCTCTTTTTGCGACTCGATGACTTACGGGACGAAGACTTCCGTGACGAGGACTTTCTGCCGCCCTTTCTTCTTGTTGCCATCTTGTCTCCTGGTTTGGTGATCCGGATGCGAGGTGCTACAGAGTGAAACGCGGCCCGTCAGCGACGCAAACTATAGTCCCGCAGGGCGAAAGCAATAGGGAATGAGGCGATTTCCCCTATGAGAAAATCGGATTTCCATAGGGAAAAATGAAAGAAAAACTACCAGCTGGCCGCTGGCGGCTTTCGGCCGGCGGCTTCGAGCTGTGTGCCAGCAAGGGCATTATCACGCCCATGCCTCCAGCATCTTGAACATTTTCACGTCGTACGGGTCGGGCGACGGATCGTCGTCGGCGATGTCGTAATTCTCCTGCGGCGTCTCGAGGATCAGAGGGATGTTGCTGCTGCGACGGTCCTGCATCAGCCACTCGAACGGCGCCTTTCCGATGTGCCCTTCCCCTATGAGAACGTGCCGATCGCGATTCGAGCCGAGCTCGTTCGCGCTGTCGTTCAGATGAAAAAAGGACGGCGGCTCCCCGATGATCTGCTCGAATTCATCGAGCACGTCGGTGAATGCCTGGCGCGACGCGGTGATGTCATAGCCCGAGGCGAAGAGGTGACAGGTGTCGAGCCCGTAACCTGTCCGTGACCGCAGCTGCTTTGGTACCGCGTCGAGAATCTCTTTGATCTCCTGCGCCGTCCTCCCCATTGTCTTCCCCGCCCCAGCGGTGTTCTCGACGAGCAGCCTCGTATCTGACTCTACCGTCTTCAGTGCCACCGTAATTGCCTTGCCGATGCGCTTCGCCGAGTCACTGCGGTCGCTGGCGCCAGCTGAACCGGGGTGAAAGCAGACGCAGCCGACGCCGAGCGTGCTCGAGCGCTCCATCTCCTTGGTGAGTCCAGCACTGGCGCGGACCCACTTATCGTCCTCCGGCGTGGCGACGCTCAGAACGTACGCCGCATGCACCACCACGTTCGCCGGCTTGATCTTGGTTTTCACCAGCGCCGACTTGAAGCGCTCAACCCGTTCCGGCTTGATGTTGGACTTGTCGCCGTAAAACTTGGGAATGGCGGTAAAGAGCTGCAGCGCGGTCATGCCGGCGTTTGCCGCCCGCAGGACTGTCATCTGGATACCGCCGTTATCGATGGTGTGCGCGCCTATGTATTTTGCCATGCCGCTCCCCGCTGCAAGTACTCTACCGTACCCAGCGTCGCGGGTATTGCCGGCTTCGTGCACGCAGTTTGATTATAGAGTTCCACCGATGCTCCCCCTCTCCCTCCGGTAGCTGAGGGGAGCACGAGCAGTCCCTCAAGCTGGATGATGAAAAGAGTTTCGATTTCAATGCTCGCGCTATGTCTCGCTGCCCCGTGCTCAGCCTCGGCGCAGTTGCAGAGCGAAGCGCGCACCGATGTCATTTCCGGCCGAGTCACCGATCTCAACGGTCGCCCCGTCTCCGACGCACTGGTGGGCGCGACCGATGCCGGCACCGGCCTCACGCGCACGTTCAAAACCGACGCCGATGGGAGATACAGGATCTATTTCCCGGGCACGCCATCACAGTACTCGCTGCAGGTCAAGCGCATGGGATTCGCGCCCGTGCAAAGAACCATCACGCGCCACACCCCCGATGCGGAGCACATGATCGTCGACATGCAGCTCGGCGGAACGCCACTGGCTCTGTCGATGGTGGAGATCAACGGCAACACCGACACACCGTTGCCGCGGGAGGCGGAAAAACATTCCCTCGATGCGACTGTCCCCAATCCGATCTCGATCATCCTGGGGATGAAGGATACGCTGCACCTGAGCGCAGTTCAGATCGTGAGGCTCGGCGATCTCTCCGATAGCCTCCAAAGCAAGAATTCGCGGATCTACAAGAACATCCGCACCCTGCTCGCCAAGTCGCAGGAAGAGGGTGATGCCACGCTGATGGCCGGCAGTGTAGCGATGATGCTCGAAGAGGCATCACGGAATACGACTGCTGCCCTCGTCGCAGCCGGCAAGCTGCTGCGCCCCGAGCAGTGGGCAATTCTGCCAGTCGATATTCGCGACCGCGAGATCGACAAGTCGGCCAATCAGTAACGGCTACTTCCAGATTCCTTCGCGGTAGCCAACGCGATCGATCGACTCGGCATTCGCCGGTGGGGTCTTCCACCACACGGTAATTCGGTTGTGATCGAGCGCCGTCCATGGTGCGACAGCGGCGACATCGTCGGGTGTCACTTGGCCCCGCTGGTCGAAAAGATGTCCCGTAGTGTGCGACAACACGATGCCGATCCGCGGCGTCGTCGAGTTTGGATCCTCGAACACCACCACCACGCTGTCGCCATGGCCGGCGACACTCGCCACTGATGGCGTGTTGCCGTACACGACGGGGACCGGTGAGTGGAACATTCCGCCTTTGTCCATCGAGTGTGCGAAGAAAACACCGGCTCCGTCGCTCGCCTCCACAAAGTAAACGAGGTACACGTAGCCGCTGACGGGGTCGTAGCTGATTCCGGGTGGCGGACGCCGACATCCACGACGGCCGGCGTCTCGTGAATCGACCTCGATCGGCGCGTCCCAGGTGGCGCCGCGATTGGCCGAGCGTTGCAGCGACAGGATGGCGCTGCTGTCGGGTCGGATTGCCCACCAGCTGCGAAACAACTCGCTGGTGTCACCCGCGACGCGAATCGACATGATGCAAGGCCCGGTGGTGGTCGGGATTGCAGGAAGTCCGGCGCTGAAGATCGCACTACGAGTGTCCGGATCTCCGAGCTGAGAAGACCTGTACGCGACGTTGCCCCACTCGACTGGCTCGGCGACGCAGCCGAGAAGGAGCGTAGTAATCAGGATCGGATAATGGTCGATATTCATCCGCACGCCGCAGGTTAGCCCCGGGACGGACGCGAGAGAAGCCCGCGCTAGGTATCTTTCGAGCGTAGTCGAAACCTCGAGGACCCGCAAATGGCTGCTTCAACCGTTCGCCCGAAACGCGCCGCCGCCACCAAGGCCGCCGCTGATAAATCGCAGAAATCAACGCCGGCAACGAACGGCACATCGTCGCCGAATGCACAGCCGGCGCAACCGGTTCGCACCGTCGCCGCATTCAACGGAAATCGACGCGTACCTGCACCAGTGAACGAGCCGATCAAGAGCTACGCGCCTGGTAACCCGGAGCGCACCGCGCTCAAGGAAAGGCTGCGCTCATTGTCGGCCGAGAAGATCGAAATCCCACTCGTCATCGGCGGCAGGGAAATCCGCACGGGCGATCTCGTCGACTCCGTGATGCCGCACAGCCATCGTCACGTGCTGGGCCAGTGGCATCGCGCGCGTGAGACGGATGTAGATGCTGCGATCAAAGCAGCGACGGAAGCTGCGAAGGATTGGGCGAACTGGTCGTGGGAAGATCGCGCCGCTGTTTTCCTCAAGGCGGCCGAATTGCTGGCGACGACGTGGCGTGCGACCCTCAACGCAGCGACGATGCTCGGTCAGTCGAAGACTGCGTTCCAGGCCGAGATCGACTCGGCGTGTGAGCTGATCGACTTCTGGCGATTCAATCCGTTTTATGCGCAGCAGCTGTACGATGAGCAGCCGCTGAGCGACCACACGATGTGGAATCAGCTCGACTACCGGCCGCTCGAAGGATTCGTCTATGCGGTGACGCCGTTCAACTTCACGTCGATCGCGGGCAATCTGCCGACGGCACCGGCGTTGATGGGCAACACCGTGATCTGGAAGCCTGCGTCGAGCGCGATGATGAGCGCGCATTACATCATGAAGCTGCTCGAGGAAGCGGGCCTGCCACCGGGCGTGATCAACTTCCTGCCAGGCGATCCGGCGATGATCTCCGACAAGCTGCTCGCGCATCGTGATCTGGCCGGCGTGCATTTCACCGGCAGCACGGCAGTCTTCAACAGCATGTGGAAGACGATTGGCGCCAGCATGTCGCGCTACAAGTCGTATCCGCGGATCGTCGGCGAGACGGGCGGCAAGGATTTCATCGTTGCACACTCGTCAGCGGACCCGGTCGCGCTGTCGGTGGCAATCGCGCGCGGCGGGTTCGAGTACCAGGGTCAGAAATGCTCGGCGGT
>DASTGU010000172.1:0-9072 GCA_035718845.1 Gemmatimonadaceae bacterium
ATTATCGATGCCCTTAGTCCGCAGTACTCAGTCCCCAGGATTTTTGCTAATATCGTCTCAACTATCAACGACTTTTATGCGCAGACTACTCCTTCCGCTCAGCGCCCTCCTGCTGCTCGCCTCCGCAGATCCCCGCCATCCATCGCCGCCGTCGCGCGTCGCGCTGACACCGCCGATGGGCTGGAATAGCTGGAACCACTTTGGCTGCAATGTCAGCGAAGAGCTGATCAGAGAGACCGCTGATGCGATGGTGGCGAGCGGGATGCGCGACGCAGGATACCGGTATGTCGTCATCGACGACTGCTGGCAGGTGAGTCGCGATCCATCGGGAACCATCGTCGCCGATCCCCAGCGCTTTCCGCACGGAATCAAAGCCCTCGCCGACTACGTGCATTCGAAAGGATTGAAATTCGGGATCTACACCGACGCCGGCACGAAGACGTGCCAGGGACGGCCCGGCACACTCGGCTTCGAGGAGCGGGACGCGCGAACGTATGCAGGCTGGGGCGTCGATTATGTGAAGGAAGACTGGTGCAACGCGAGCGGACTCAATGCGCCGACCCAATACAAGAAGTTCCGCGCAGCGCTGGATCGCACCGGACGCCCGATTGTGCTCAGCATCTGCGAGTGGGGAATCAATCAGCCCTGGGATTGGGCGTGGGCGGCTGGGAATCTGTGGCGCACCACCGACGACATCGGTGACAACTGGGCGTCGATGCTATCCAATCTCGACCAGTCAGCGCAGCATTCGACCGTCGCTCGTCCCGGCGCCTGGAACGATCCGGACATGCTCGAGATCGGCAACGGCGGCATGACTGCCGACGAATATCGCGCCCACATGAGTCTGTGGGCCATGCAAGCCGCACCACTCATCGCCGGGAATGATTTGCGCAGCATGTCCGAGGAAACGAAATCCATTCTCACCAATCCCGAGGTGATCGCAGTCGATCAGGACTCACTCGGCGCGCAGGGAACGCTCGTCCAGTCAGGTCCGCCCGAGCGACAAGTCTGGTCAAAGCCGCTTCGTGATGGCTCACGCGCGGTCGTGCTGTTGAATCGGGCGACCTCGCCCGACTCCATCAACGTGTCGTTTCGGCGCGCAGGAATCGTCACCGACTCCGCGACGGTCCGCGATCTGTGGACACACACTGATCTCGGACGCCACCGGCGCGGCTACACCGCGCTGGTACCCGGGCACGCGGCGCTGATGCTCCGGATCAGCGCGGTGAGGTAACGACTCCTAGTACCGCCGTAGCGGTATCGTGAACGGGCGTCGGAACCCCGAAGCGGCGACCGAATCTCGACACCGCTCCGCTCAACACATCCAGCTCCGTCGGCCCTCCGCGCTCGACATCGAGCACGAAACTCGGCTTGAGACTCGCGGGCAGCGCGGCGATTCGCGCGAGGGCGTCTTCTTCCTGGTTCGCCGGAATCGGAACCTTCATTGCGCGCGCGACGGCGGCGATTTCGCGGACCGCGCGCTCGATCAACAGCCGACCCAGCTCGCTGTCGCGAATCGGGCCGAGCTCGCTGCGCGCCATGCCGCACGCAGCCGCGCACGCGCAGAGCATGTTGAATTTCATCCACAGCTCGAGCACGATCTCACGCGTCGCCACGGCGTCGTCGCCGGCCGATCGCATCGCTTCCGCGATCGCTTGCGCGCGCGCGGACATCGTCCCGTCGAGCTCACCGACAGCGAAACGCTCGCGCTTGCTGAGCCGCTCGATGACCCCCGGCGCGATCTTGTGCGCGTTCATGATCGTCGTCCCGCCAAGTATCTGCGCCCGTGGCACGCCCAGGTCCTGGAGATCCTCGGCGGCGGTGACGCCGTTGAGAGCAGGGACGATCGCCGTTCCGGTCTTTGCCAGCATCACCAGCACGTCGGCCAGCTCGGCAACGGAGTAACTCTTGACCGCCAGCATCGCCCATTCTGCACCGCGCAGATCCTGAGGCCGATCGGACGCGTTGACGGGGACTGAGAAGGTGGTGTCGTGATCCTTGATCACCATCCCGTTCTTGCGAATCGCTTCGAGGTGCTCTCCCCGCGCCAGCAGAGTCACCTCGTGACCGGCCTGGGTCAATTTCGCGCTGTAATATCCGCCGACCCCGCCGGCGCCGATGACCGCGATTCGCATTCGGTAAAAGTACCGAATAGTCCGGCGGATGCACCCCGATTGCCATCGCGCGCCGATCGGCTAGAATGAGGATGTGGATGCCGAGCGACCCCAAACTGCAGTCATTCGCTCGCCAGGGCGGAGCTTCACACACGACGACGTTACGTGGGTCGTACGGGAGGCTGAGGGCCGGGGCGTACCCGGCGCCAAGGGTGCTTCGTCGCTGATTTTCGACTCGCGGGAAGTCATTCGACGTATCTGGGTCTTCCCGCGGAACTGGGACCAGCTGAATGCCCACGAGCTGTGGGTCGTCTCGGAACGGTCGGTGGTGATCTCGAGCAAGTTCGATGTTCAGGCGCGAGATCTTGCGTGTACACTTTGCTTTTCTCTCGCCGCGATCCAGCGGTCGCAGGCGCTGCTCGCTCGCGCGGAAATCGCGGCTGCGCACAATCGGGCCGAGCGCGCCGAGTGCCGCAGACTCGCCGCGGCGTGCCGCGCCGAGCGCGACTATATGCGTGAGCTCGTCGAGAGTCATGCGACCGATCTGCGGGCCGCGGGGCTGACGGCGGAGGACGCCTCGCTCTACGTCGCCAGTGTCGTGCGAGAAAGCATGGCCGGGCTGGGCGCGACCAACGACTCCGCGACACGAATGGAAAGCGACGCCAGTCGCTGGTGCGCGATGGCGTACCAGGCAGCCTGAGACTTATTTCAGCGCGTCGATTCTGCTGACGGGATGGATTTCGGTCCAGCCGTTGTGGGTGTCGATGACGTGGGTGCCGGTAACACGCACATGCGCGCCGGCAGCGGGCATCGTTAACGCAGCATGATATCCCTGGCAGATTTGAATCGCGGCCTTCGGTGATTGCGGCTGCACCGAGCAAACGATCTCGATCACCAGCCCGCCGCCTTTCTTCTTCTGATTTCGCTTGTTGACCATGCTCTCCTGACCGGGATCGAGCATCAGGTTGGCGTGCATGTCGCCGTCATCGTCCGGCCGCGGATCTGAAATCGTGCCGGTAGCAGTTGTGCAGAAAGAGATTACCGAGAGACGCTGCGGATTGTAGACGTGCTGCCACAGGGCGGAATCGCAGCCGCTGGCGGCGACATCCATGTCAGCGCGCGTCGCCATCTCACCGATTCGCTCTCTCGTTTTCTTCTTGCCGTGCTTGCCGGAATCGAAGGCACTCGACGCGTTAGCGCTTTGACTGCCGCTACGCATGCATGCGGCCACGGTCAGCGCGATTGCGAGCATACACGCGATGCGTAAGCGCCGGGACATGTTGAGCATGATGTCGAAGGGTGCAACTTCTCCGCCATGTTCGCCGGCTGTCAGAATAGTGAACGCCATCCTTGCGGGCGCCCGCCACGAATTCGCATTCTAACCGCTAACCGCTAACCGCTAACCGCTAACCGCTAACCGCTAACCGCCTCCCGAATGCCCCTCACCGCACAAACCGGCATGGCTCATCTCACGAGCATCGATTACGCCTTGATGCTCGCTTACTTCGCGGTTGTGCTCGTCGTCGGCTGGCTGCTGCGCCGTTCGACGCAGACGAGCACCGACTTCTTCCTTTCAGGCCGGTCGATTCCGTCGTGGGTTGCCGGCCTCGCGTTCATCTCGGCCAACCTCGGCGCGCAGGAAGTGATCGGAATGGGCGCGTCGGGAGCGAAGTACGGGATCGCGACCTCGCACTTCTACTGGATTGGCGCGATCCCGGCGATGGTGTTCGTCGGATTGTTCATGATGCCGTTTTACTACGGCTCGCGCGCGCGGTCAGTGCCCGAGTATCTCAAGCTCCGCTTCGATGAGAAGACGCGCAGCCTCAACGCGATCTCCTTCGCCGTGATGACGATCATGTCGTCGGGCATCTCGATGTATGCGATGGGGAAGTTGTTCAACCTGCTGCTCGGCTGGAGCTTCCACTTCAGCATGATCGTCGCTGCGCTGATTGTGCTCGCCTACATCTTCCTCGGCGGACTCACCAGCGCGATCTACAACGAAGTGTTGCAGTTCTTCCTGATCGTTTTCGGATTTGCGCCGCTGGTGTTCCTCGGATTGCGCGCGGCGGGCGGATGGAGCGGACTCACCGCGAAGCTCGCTGAGGTCTCAGCGGGACGCGGATTCGCGCCGGGCGCGATGACCCATACCTGGCGCTACATGGCCGACTCGTCGCAAAACCCGATCGGTATCGAGTGGTTTGGTCTCGCCATGGGACTCGGCTTCGTGCTGTCGTTCGGATATTGGTGCACCGACTTCCTCGTCGTGCAACGCGCGATGGCGTCGGAGAACATGGCGGCCGCGCGTCGCACTCCGTTGATCGCGGCAATTCCGAAAGTCTTCTTCCCGTTCCTGGTGATTCTGCCTGGGATGATCGCGCTGGCCGTTGACTGGCATAACACGGGTGGAGCAGGCGCACTCTCCTCGGTCGCCGGCGGACAGGGAGTCGTCCCGCCGAAGATCGACCCGACAACTGGAGCGGCGCTGCTCGATCAGGCCGGTCACGTCGTGCTCGACTACGATCTGTCGGTGCCGATGATGCTCATCCGGTTCTTCCCCGCGGGAATGCTCGGACTTGGATTGACAGCGCTACTCGCATCGTTCATGTCGGGCATGGCAGGCAACGTCACTGCGTTCAACACGGTGTGGACCTACGACATCTACCAGAGCCACATCAAGAAAGGCGCGAGTGACGAGCACTACCTGTGGATGGGGCGCGCTGCGACGGTGTGGGGGATCATCCTCTCGATCGGCGCGGCCTACGTCGCTAACTCGTTCAATAACATCCTTGATTTACTGCAGCTCGTATTTGCTTTCGTGAACGCGCCGCTGTTCGCCACCTTCGCGCTGGGAATGTTCTGGAAGCGCACCACCGGCCACGCTGCGTTCACCGGGTTGCTCGCCGGAACGATCGCCGCGGCGATTCACCACGGCATGTCACTCGCGGCGGGTGCGACGCCGGGCGTCAAAGGCGGCTACTTCGGCGCGCACATCATCTACCGCAGTGAGCTCGGTCAGACGTTCTGGACAGCGATCGCGGCGTGGGTGACGTGCTTCGTCGTCACGATCATCGTCAGCCTGATGACGCGCCCGCGGCCCGACGATGAATTGCGCGGACTCGTTTACAGTCTCACTCCGAAGCCATCGGAAGGGAACGTCGTGTGGTACGAGCGGCCGACGGTCCTGGCAGCGATCGTGCTGGTGATCGCGCTGCTACTCAACATCATCTTCTTCTAGGAGACGACTTCAATGAGCGGAGCAGCTCGGTTCGATATTCGGTTGCCAATTGGCGCGTTGTTTCTCCTACTCGGCGCTGTGCTAACGGTGTACGGCGTTGCCACCCGTTCAAACACTGCGCTCTACGCACGCTCCGAGAACATCACGATCAACCTGTGGTGGGGAATCGTGATGCTCATCTTCGGAGCCTTGATGTTCTTCTACGGCCGTCGCGCGAAGGAAAGGCCGTTACACAGCGCGGCTGGAGAAGAGACTGAGATTCGCGAGCACAGGACGGGGTTAGAGCGGGAATAACTTCCGACCGAGGCCTGAGGACTAACGGCATAGCTGATTGCTGATTAAGTGAGAATTGCAGACAAAGCGAGAATTGCAGACAATTGAGGATCCTCGATTGTCCTGCATCCTCGATTAATCAGCAATCAGCAACGCACTTAGTCCTCGGGCCTCGGTCAGAAATAGTTCGCTGACTCCCGGATAAATAAGATCCCGCCTTTCCGCGACATTGTTCAATCCTTGATGGCATGTCGCACTACGGCCCGCCGATTTCTCATGAGACGTCGAATGATCCCATGTTCCGTATGCGGGTTTACACCTTGGCTGCGGAGCTCCTTGGGCTGGCGTGGGCTGACGCAAAACTTTTAAGCGCCGAGCCAGTGACTGAGGGGAGTGCGGGGCAGCTGTACGCTGCGGTGAATTCAATTACGGCCAATATTGGCGAAGGCTACTCGCGCAGCTCTGGTAAGGATCGCGCGCATTTCTTCGAGTACGCTCTGGGATCTGTGCGTGAGAGCATGAGCTGGTATCAAGGAGCGCGGCCCGTACTCGGCGATATCGTACGTGCGCGGCTCGACACGCTTGAAGAAATCCGGCGGATGCTGATTGCGATTATCCCGCGAGAACGAGGATCCGGGATTCTACACAAGAGGGTTAAGCGAGAACCAAGGCCTGAGGACTAGCGGCGTTGCTGACCGAGGCCTGAGGACTAACGGCGTTGCTGACCGAGGCCTGAGGACTAAGTGCGTTGCTGATTGCTGATTAATTGAGGAGCCAGGACAACCGAGGATCCTCGAGTGTCTGCAATTCTCGCTTAATCAGCAATCAGCTATGCCGTTAGTCCTCAGGCCTCGGTCCTCACCCCCGTCCGCAGTCTAAAAGCAACGCCATCCCACAGCTTAAACGGCCGAACTCCGACCTCGAGGACTTCGAGCCCGTTCTTCGCAGCCAGGTCGCGGATTTCGCGGGCGTCAGTTTCGTCGTTCTCCGAGTACGAGTAGTTGAGAATCACAAGCTGTCCGCCGGACTTGAGCGCCCGCGCCGAGTCAGCGACGAACGTCTGGACGAGCGCATGTCCCGATTGTCGGAGGTAGGGAAAGCTGTCGACCGCGACGATGAGATCGAACTGATCGTCGGCGACGGCGCCCAGTCCGTGACCGTCGCCTTTGAACACGCTCACGTTCTCATGTCCTTCGCACCGTCGCTGAGCGGCTTTGACCATCTCAGCCGAGACATCGATGCCGACGGCGCGGCGGACGTGGGGTGCGAGCCCGACGAGCAATCGGCCGATGCCACAGCCGATGTCGAGCACGCTGGTCGCGTTCGTCAACAGATTCCACCGGCGGAGCTGTAAGACGATCTCCGCGGTCGCCTGCTCGAGCAGATCCGGATTGCCGAGCGAGTAGAGTGCGACGCTTGCCTCTTCGGACTGTTGGACGGACCAATCGAACAGTCGCTCGCAGAACGCGATTCCTTCTTCCACGGTTCGCGCGGGTTCGGAAGAGTCCACGTCGGCGCGAAGCATCGCTGCGATTCTCTCGCAGCCGGCGCGGTTGGTTTGCATGAGGTGCTGCAGATCTGTAGCGCGTCGTTGCGCGGTCGAGTTGGGAGCGCTCTCGGCGAAATCCCTGACGACATCGCGGACAACATCAGCGTTCTCCGTCTCGATCAGCAGCTGCATAAGCGTGACAGGCGCCGAGAGTTTGCCATCGATATAGCGCGACAGAATCTCGGAGAGTGCGGGGTCGGCCGCCCTGCCGGGCGCATGAGTCTTTGCGCTCACGACAGAAGTCCCAGGCGTCGCATCTCCGCCATGTCGTGTTCGATCAGTCGGACGCCGATGTCGTTTCGATAACGTGCGTTGGGAATCACGACTTTGCGCACGCGACCGTACGTAATCTCTCTCGCCGCTTCGATCGAACCCGCCACACCAGTCACCACCATTATGTAGCCGATCATTCCAGCCGTGACCAACTGCCCGTCCCTTGTATCAACCTCTCCGTAGTGGAGCGCATCGCGGGCTTCGTCGTCGAGCTCGTCGGCGAAACAGATCGGACTTCCTTTGCCGAGCGCCTCGTAGCCGTGGCGGTAGGGAAACGGCGGCACCGTCATCACCACACCGACCGAGTAACCGTCGTGTGTTGGAAATCTCTTCGCATCGCGTGAGATCAACGAGCGAAAGATCTCGTCCCAGCCGCAACAGTGCAGCGAGTCCAGAATCGGGAAGCCGGGATAACCAAAGCGACACGTGAACTCGAGCGGCCAGATGCCGCTGTCGTTCACGATGGTGTTGAGATTGATGTAGCCGCAGTATCCCGACTCGCGCAGCAACGGCGCCATGCGGGCGAGACTGCGCTCGAAGATCTGCTCCGCGCCGCGATAGGTCACGACCGTTCCCATCTCTCCCGTCAGCTCGCCGATATCGCCGGGGAAAAAGCGCTTGTGCTCCCAATCGAGGTTGGCGGGCGACAGGAACTTCTCGCCGTCGAAGAACGCGCCGACGCCAACCTCCACCCCGCTGAGATGCTCCATCAACACGAACGAGGGCGCTTCCTCGACTGGCCAGCTGCGCGCCGTCGCGCGCAACATCGCGACCATGTCGTCGCCGTTTTCCATCGCGCCGATGTAGGACCGCGTCGATGACCACTCGCTGCCATTCAGCTTGAACACATAGCGGCCGCCCTCTTTGCGCACGAACTCGATTGCATCGTCGAAGCTGGTGAACTCGTGTGATCTCGCGGTGCGCATCCCGAGGTTTCGCAGCGTGGCCTGACCAAAGGCGCGATCATTCTCCAGGCGATCGCCGAGCCCGCTGCCGCCGATGACATTGAATCCGTCTCGGCGCAGCTCGTCCTGCACTTCACCGAGTGACGCGGTCTCGATCAGAACAACGCCATCGCTCCTGGCCTCGCGAACCCAGTCGAGCTCACGCCGCCAGTCATCGGTGAACTCGAGCATGTTGCGCATGATGTCGTGCGCGTCGCCGTCGCCGGCATAGACGCGTACCTGATGCCCTGCGGTTTGCAGCCGGAGGTACATGTCGCCGAGATCTACGGTATCGCCAACACCGAGAAATCTCACAGTACGCTCAAGGCTGGTCGCGCAGAAACACCATGCAGCATCACCCGCAGCTCGAGCTCGTCCCACCGATTGAGAACGTAGCGATGTACAGAGAACCCAGCCTGACCAGAAACCTCGCCGCCCAGCCCGGATATTCCGTCTCGCGCAAAGCTCTCACAGAGCCGCTTGACGACGGTCACCGCCTCTCGCCTACCGCCTCTATCCTCTCCGTCACTAACCGCAAACGCGCCCGCAAACAACAAATACCCGAACCGCGCCGCTCCGTCGGACGCCAGCGTCGCCAACGTGTCGGGCGACTCGTTGATGTAACAGTCGTCGAGGTTGCGCAGGTAGTCGTGGACCGAGCCGGAATACTCGCCGTCGGCAATC
>DASTGU010000173.1:0-3208 GCA_035718845.1 Gemmatimonadaceae bacterium
GTGAAACTGCAGCCAGATACGGTCATCGTAGCGCCGTAATCAGCCCCCAATGACGCGCTCTTACCTCGGGTACGGCGCCAGGCCCGGCATGCTCGCCGGAATTCCGATGCTCTCCGCCGGCGGCAACCGATGGCTGCGATACCATTCCTGCCGCGCGAGATTGACCCTGTCACCGCGCTCGATCCATAACTGCGTTGCCAGATCGTAGCGCGCCAAAACGTTGTGCAACCAGTACGGCCTGTTCTCCCGCAGCCAGGCCTTCTCATATTCGTCGCGAATCAAAGACAAGCCGTCGCGCAAATCTTGTAACCGTCCATTGACGCCAGTGATATCCGCCAGATCCCGCTGCGGCGCTTTGCTCGTCGTGTCGCGCGCGCGATCGTACATCGCCACGACTTCATCCGCGAACTGGAACTTCATCCCGATGAAATCCATCCGGCGCGCACCCAGCTTCATCGCCTCGATCGCATCGCGCTCGCGCGTAATACTCGGCGACGCCTGATCGAGCAAAACCAGTGTCGACTCGGCAAGAATGCGCAGATCGTGGGTGTAAGGTCTGATGCGCTGCGACATGCTGCGGCCTTCATCACTCCACGGATCCAGCCAGAACAGGTAGTTGCTCGCATCGCCAACCTTCGCATTGCTCAATAAAGCATGCGCCGCCGAGAGCTTGCGCTGTGCTTCGTCGACCTTGCCGCTCATGTCGCCGTGAAACACTCGGCCGTAGCTCGACGCGAACGCGTCGATGCTGCTCTCGCCTGATTGCCACGCGGCAGCCGCGCCGAAGAGATCGCCGTACCACGTCTGATTGAACAACGCTTCACCGTCGTCGTCCCACGAAGTGTTGATCATTCCCGTGGCGCCGAGTCGCTGTCCGTCGCGCACGAAACGCTGGATGTTGACGAGGGCGTTGGCGTTGTTGGGATAGACTCGATTCCAGCTGCTGACCCCGGGCGCGACCCACGTCTCCATTCCGACATCACGGAACGGCTTGATCAGTCGCACGTACGATGTGTCCGCGCCATAGCTCCACGGCACCGCGATCAGATCTTTCGGAATGGTGTTCACCAGCTCCGGCGAGCTGAGCGCCACGTCGCCCCAGAACAGGAATTTCTTCCCGCTCGGCCGCAGCGCATCGACGATCTGCCTCAGGAAATCGAGATAGACGACGCCGATTCCCACAGTCTTCACACGATCTGCGGTCTGCCCGCGACCGAGCTCGAAGGTTTCGTCGGCGCCGAGGTGGACGAAGTGGCTCGGGAAGAGCGAGAAGATCTCCGCGAACATCTGCCGGATCAGAGGGACCGAGCCCGGCTGTCCCGGCGCGAGTACGTGGCCGTGCGGCGTTTCACCGAGCGGCGAATAGATCTCGTACTTCAGCAGGTGGTGCAGGTGGCCGAACGCTTCCTGCTCGGGGATGATGTCGACGTGATACTGTGACGCGTACGCGACGAGCTCCTTCACATCGGCGTGGGTCATCGCCCCACCCGGCGGCGCGATCAGCGGATTCGATTCGTACTCGAGGGTGTGCTCGTAGTATGGCGAGAATGTGTTGACCTTGTACGCAGCCAGGGTGCGGATCTGCTTCTTCTGGAAGTCGAGCGTTGGGACCGGTCCGCGCGAGATGTCATCGTGGAAACCGCGGTAGCGCATTGCGGGCCAGTCGCGAATCGTCGCGCGATAGAGCCTGGCGTGATCGCCATCGCCGCTCACGAGCTGCTTCACCGTCTGCGCGCCGTAAAAGACTCCTGCCCCGGTCGCACCGATCACGACGAGGCGGTTGCCATCCGGGATGATCGCGTATCCCTCGTCGTGCATTGCCGAGTCGATCACAAGCGAGTGTCGCCGCAACAGACTTCTCGCGCCGGCACCGTCGGCTCGCATTAGCACGACGTGGATGCCGGGTCCACTCTCGCCGTTCACTACACGAATACCGCGATCGTTCAGCATGGCCGCGAGATCGGTCGCCGCAAATCGGTCTTCGGCGGTGCTCGGTCGGCCGATGGTGATGCCTTTAGCGACCGAAATCGCAGCCCCTGCGACAGTGACTTCCCTCGGCTGCGGAATGAGGCGAAGATCGTTCTGTGCGGTCAGAGGCGCGGCGACGCTGACCAGTAAGAAGGCGTAGAGCGGCGAGATTCTCATTTGGCGGGATGTAGGGTTTGATCGTTCGGCGAAAAATATGGTGCTATGATGCCCTCCGCTTCACTCCCGTCAAACCCGTGTCAGCCGTTCAGCATGATCGGCGCTAAGTCCAGGCAATTGACAACGCCACCGGCGCAGACAACGAGAAGACCGAGTGCGACGGCGAGTCGCGTCACCCGCTGTCGCCGCCCGGCACGCTTCGCTCATTGCCGCTGATTGTGGCTGGCTGCCAGAAGCGAAGGGCGACGTACCCCAGAAAAAGTCCCACGCCGTAGACCACTGTCACGCCGACAGTTTGCGGATTGGATAACGGGTTCATCACCCGATCGGCTATCTCGACGGATAGCTGGCGAGGATTGGTTACCGTGTCCCAACTGTTCCAGCGAAGAAATCGTCCGAGGTAGATGCCGAATCCGGACAAGACAACCGCAGCAAATACCAACAGCCAGCCGACAAGCGCGGAAAACTTTCGCGCGATCACGAACTGTACATCGGCGATCGACGTGTAGCCGAGCAGCAGTCCCGTACCCGCGCATGAAACGAAGAGCGCGATGTCGTACCACAAAGGGATCCTCGGCTGCGGCGTGAGGTGAACGAAGTCGGTGATGATGTACGGAGCGTTGGGAAGAAAAACGAGCCATACTACGAACCAGCCAACTCGCTGGACCATTGAGGAATTCCTGCCCATCGCGCGCGCGAAGAACCAGGCAGCAACAGCTGGAATCGCAGCCAGAAACAGATTCCACGCCAGAAAGGCGAGCGCGAGCGATCCGGTTCGGGCGAAGCGGAACACGAGCAACGCACCGCACCAACCCAACAGCATCACGAACAGCAACAACCGAGGGGCATGCCCGCGGGTTAGCGCGCGTAGATTCATCCGCTGGAATCTTTACGAGCTTCGACCCACGCACAATATTCGGGCATGAATATCATCCGCATTTCATTTGAGCTCTGATGCTATCGACCGCGCATGTACGCACGGTCTCCGGCGGACTGCTGGCAGCATTTTGCGCCTGTTGTGTGCGACCCAGCGCCATCGTGCAGCCGCGCCCTGATATCGTGG
>DASTGU010000174.1:0-4543 GCA_035718845.1 Gemmatimonadaceae bacterium
GTTCCGCGCCACGCTAAAGCCCGGCGAGATGATCGTAAGCTCCGGTTGGGGCGGGGTGTGGCCACGCGGTATTCCGATCGGCACCATTTTGCAGGAGATCAAGACCAGCGAGGGCTGGGCTCGCACCTATCTCTTGAGACCGGCGGTGAATCCCGCCGACGTCTATCAGGTGATGATCCTGCGGCGCGACCGACTGGCAAAGGGCGTCGACGGCGTCTGGGAGAGTGCATCACAAGTCGATGCCGCCGCGGCGAGAATCGTGGTCTCGGGCGATTCGGCCGCCAAGGCAGCGGCACTCGCCGAAGCTGCGGCGCGCAGAGCGGTGCTCGATTCGATGGCGCGCGCCAATGGCGCGGCTCCGCTTGGCGCAGGCGTTGACTCCGCGGCACAAGCCGCCGCGGCGCGAGCGGCAGCGGCCCGCGCGGCTGAACGACGCCGTGCTGCCGCCGAGGGCAGAGCGCCCGACACCACTGCGCCGCGAGTAACGACGCCGCGCACAGACAGCGTGCGTCGAGATTCGGTGCGCACTGACACAGTCCCGCGTCGGCCGAATGGAGGGGGAGCGCGATGAACGTCGGCGCAGCAATTCGCGCGATCATCACCTTCCTCATTTTCGTCGTTCTCCACTACACGCTCCGCCCGTTGTTAGGATGGCGAGCGCCCATGGATTTTCTGATCCTGGCGCTGCTGCTGGCGGCGGTTCGTGTCAGGCCGGCGACAGCGGCGATCATTGGGTTCCTGCTCGGGTTGATTTCCGACTCGCTGGCGCCTGACGCGCTCGGCGCGGGCGCGATCGCGATGACAGTAGTCGGCTTCGGAGCTTCTTATCTGAAGGCCGTATTCTTTGCAGACAACCTTGTCCTGAATGCCTTCTTCTTCTTTCTCGGGAAGTGGGTGTTCGACATTCTGTATTTCGTCGGTGAGCAGCGGGTCAAAGGCGTGGAGTTGCTGCAGCAGCTGCTGCTCTGGTCACCGTTGTCAGCGGCTGTTACCGCGGCGGTAGGCGTCTTGCTACTGTTCCTGATGCGACCGTTGTTGGAGCCAACCCCCGCATGAGCTTTCACCCGAACGACGTAGCACGAAGGGCACGCTGGAGCACGCTCTTCCTCGCTGTTGCGTTCCTCGTTCTGATTGGCGCGTTCTTCAAAACTCAGGTTCTTCAGCACAAGCAGTACGTGCTGCAGTCGCAGGAGAATCGCCTGCGCCCGATTCCGCTGCCCGCGCCGCGCGGAATCATCTACGATCGGCACGGCGAAGTAATCGCGGAGAATCTCCCCGCGTACTCGGTATCGATCACCGCGCCGAACGTGGATAGCCTTCGTGCCGCGCTCGCGGGCTTGCAGCCGACTTTGCAACTGACGCAAAACGACATCAACCTTGCAGTCCGTCGCTATCGTCGTGCCCCGACGCGTCCGACGGTGATTCTTCCCGACGCCTCCATCGATATCGTCTCGGTGCTCGAGGAGCATCGCCTTGATTTCCCGCGGCTTATCATCCAGTCGGTACCGAAGCGGTACTATCCAGACGGGCCGGCTGTCGCGACGTTCGTCGGTTACACCGGCGAAATCACCGAGAACGAGCTCAACGATCCGAAGTACGCCGACTATAAGCCGGGCCAGGATATCGGCAAGGCAGGTCTGGAGAAGCAGTACGAGAAGATTCTCCACGGCCGAGAAGGTGTGCGCTTCGACGAAGTCGACGCGCGCGGACGTCCGGTGCGTGGCGAAGGCCCGCGTCCAGATCTCGATCCGGTCGGTGCGCCGCCGCTCTACACCAACATCGATCTGGATCTGCAGAAATTCACCGCCGGGATTTTTGCCGATTCACTGCAGGGCGGAGCGGTCGCATTAGATCCGAATACGGGTGAAGTGCTTGCGATCTACAGCGCGCCAAGCTGGGATCCCAACAAGTTCACCGGCGGAATCCCGGTCGACTACTACAAGCAGCTGCTCGAGGACAAACGGCGTCCGCTGGTGAACAAGGCGATTCAGGGTCGGTACCCGCCGGGATCGACCTTCAAGTTGGCGACCAGCATCATTGGCCTGGAGACCGGCGCAGTAACTCCCAAGGATCACATGCCGGTGCCGTGCACTGGCGGTTATCAGTATGGGAGCCGCTACTTCCGTTGCTGGGACAAACGCGGTCATGGCTCGCTCGATCTCGAAGGCGCGATCAAGCACTCGTGTGACGTTTACTTCTACCAGCTCGGTCTAAAGATCGGATTGAGCAAGCTGATCGCGGGGGGCATCAGCCTGACGATGCGAGATCGGTCGGGCATCGATCTCCCCGAAGAGAATCAGCCGTACTGGCCCTATGCAATCGACTACTACAACAAGAAATATGGTGCGCGTGGGTGGAGTAACGCCGAGACATTGAATCTCGCGATCGGGCAGGGCGCGAATTCGCAAACGATTGTAAACATGGCGAAGCTGTACACCGCGCTTGCCACGGGGGGAAAAGCCGCGCGCCCCGAGATTGCGCACCTCGTACCACAGCGCAAAGAGATCTACACGCTTTCGCCGCAGGTTCAGGGAGTGCTGCTCGCAGGTCTCAAAGCGGTCACCGAGGCGGGTGGTACCGCAGCAGCTTCAGCGCTTTCAGGAACGACGTCGACAGGTGAACAAGCAGTGCTCGCCGGTAAAACCGGAACTGCACAGAACACCGGCGGTCCCGACCACGGATGGTTCGTTGGATTTGCGCCAGCGGATAATCCGAAGATTGTAGTCGCAGTGCTGCTCGAATTTGGACTCCACGGCTCGCGCGCCGCCCACATCGCGTCTGCGATCATCTCGCACTACCTGAAGGTGGCGCCAATCAGCGCGACGATGGACGAAGGATAATGAGCCGTCCCATCGTATCCGATTACAGGCTGCTCGCAGCGGCGGGGGCTCTCTCGATATTCGGCATCGCAATGGTGTACTCCGCTGGCCAGACCGACACGCCGACAGCCGTCGCCAGCGCCTACAAATCACAGGCCCTGTGGTTGCTGATCGGACTCGGCTTCGCGTACGCTGTCGGCCACTCGTCGGTGCGGTTTATCGAATGGGTGACGACGCCACTCTACCTCTTCTCGGTTTTCCTGCTGTCGCTCACCCTGGTGATTGGCAAAGGCGCCGGCACGGCGGCCAGTACCAAGAGCTGGCTGGCGATCGGCAGTCACCGCATCGGCCAGCCGTCCGAGATTGCGAAAGTCACCGTCGTACTGATGTTGGCCAAGGTGCTCGCCAATCAGCGGGAAGCGCCGAAGTCACTGCTCGATTTGTGGAAGCCGGCGCTGGTGGTCGGTATTCCGTGGTTGATCATCATGCTCCAGCCCGACCTCGGAACGGGCATCGTGTTCATCGGGATTTTCTTCGCGATGCTCTATTGGTCGGGCGTGTCGTGGCCGCTGCTCATTCTCGTCGCGAGTCCGGCAATCAGCCTGATCCTCTCGTTCAGCGTGGGATTGTGGGGCGCGTGGTTCTTCATCCTGCTCGCGCTCGTGCTCTGGTATCGCCCGTATCTGATCGAAGGCATCGTGCTGATGGTGCTCAACGTCGCCACCGGCGTCATCGCGCCGATCATGTGGGAGAAGCTCGCGCCGTACCAGCAAGCGCGTCTTAAGACGTTCCTCGATCCCACCGCGGACGTACGCGGCACCGGATACCACGTGATTCAGTCCAAGGTCGCAATTGGTTCCGGCGGAGTCCTCGGCCAGGGCTTCACGATGGGGACCCAGAAGCGCCTCGCCTTCCTCCCCGAGCAGCACACCGATTTCATTTTCTCGGTCGTCGGCGAAGAGCTTGGATTCATTGGGGTCACGGTCGCCCTCGCACTCTTCCTCTGGCTCTTCCTCCGCATCACGCGGATCGCCGAGCGCGCCAACGATTCTTACAGCAGCCTCGTCGCCTTCGGCCTGATGTCCGGCTGGTTCGTGCACGTACTCGTGAACGTCGGCATGACTCTGAACCTGATGCCGATCACCGGAATCCCACTGCCGTTCTTCAGCTACGGCGGATCGTTCATGCTCGCGTCATGGCTCGCCGTCGGCATCCTCATGCGTATCTCCGGCGAGGGCCGCGGCTCCGCCGCCGCGCTCTACTAGGGCGCGCTCCGTCGGGGATCTGTGCGCGGGTCGGCACGCGGTATCCTCTTCGCTCGGAATCTCGCTTTACGGGACCGATAGGTCCCGAAAATCCTCAATCTGCAGTGCAGTACGCGTGAATCGCGATCCGATACGTCGCTCGAAGGTCCTCGCTCCGAGGACACCGCGCGCCTCCTCTACAGACTCGTAACGCCCCGCGCGCGCGGCCCGAGCGATCGCGCACGTCCGTCCCTCGCGAGCGGTGCATAAGTGCGCACGTGTCGAGCGTTGGTAGCGCGTACACGCGGCGCTCCGCGCCGCTGCAGTTACAGAGCGATTGGGAAGGAGGGCGAGGGCTCCTCTGCAGCACCCTCTCGCGTAGCAAGAGACCGGCTGGGTGCCCGCGACGGAGCGCAAGCGACCGCGGGCTGACGGGCTCGCCGCGTGTAAGCGAGCGGGTGCAGCAGAGGATGCCCTCGC
>DASTGU010000175.1:0-2970 GCA_035718845.1 Gemmatimonadaceae bacterium
AGCAGCGTGCCGATCACCGGGTAAAGCACCCCGGCGGCGATTGGTATGCCGATGACGTTGTAGACGAACGCCCAGAAAAGATTCTGCCTCATCGTCCTCATCGTGCGGCGCGACAACGCAATTGTCGTTGCTACCGACCGCAGATCACTGCGCAGCAGTGCGACATCGCTCGCCTCGACGGCGATGTCAGTTCCCCTGGGCATCGACATCCCGACATCCGCCTGCGCGAGTGCGGGCGCGTCGTTTACACCATCACCGACCATTGCCACGACGCGGCCCTCGCGCTGGAGTCGCTGAACGATCGCGACCTTTTCCTCCGGCAGCACTTCGGCGACGACGTTGGCGATGCCAACCGTACCCGCCGCTGATTCCGCTGGCGCGCGCCGGTCTCCGGTCACCAGAACGCTCTCGATGCCGAGCTGCTTCAACTCCTCAACAGCGGGCTGCGAGGACGCGCGGACAGCATCCGCTACGATGATCGTGCCGAGAAGTCGTCCATCCGCTGCCACGAACAACGCCGTTTCGCCAACAGCCACCCGTACGTTGGTGGCGTCAGGATCGGTTCCGGAATCACGCATCAGTGATTCATTGCCGACGGCGACCTTTTTCGCACCGATTCGACCTGTCACGCCGCGGCCAGGGTGCGCTCGAAAATCATCGACCCCGCTGAGCGAGATCTCTCGTTCCCCTGCGGCCTTCACGATCGCGCTGGCGATGGGATGTTCCGAATGACTCTCGAGCGTCGCCGCCGCCTCGAGCACTTCCCGCTCATCGACCCCCGCGACCGGCACCACGCGCGTAACGCGCGGACGGCCTTCGGTGACGGTGCCGGTTTTGTCGAAAACAACGGTGTCGACATCGCCGGCACGCTGGAGAATCTCGCCGCCCTTGATCAGCAACCCGAGCTCCGCTCCACGACCGGTAGCGACCATTACTGCAGTCGGCACTGCCAGTCCCATCGCGCACGGGCAGGCGATGATCAGCACCGAGACGGCGGCCACGATCGCATGTGGTAATGCGGCGACGCCGCCGACGACCAACCACACTACAAGGGTGACAACCGCAATCGCAAGAACCGTCGGCACGAACACCGCGCTCACCCGATCGGCGAGTTTTTGTACGGGCGCACGCGACAGCTGGGCATCACGCATCAGTTTTGCAATTCGCGCCAGCACGCTGTTCGATCCGACACTGGTAGCGGAATAGCGGAATGAGCCAGTGGTGTTCACGGTGCCGCCTACGACCATGTCGCCGGGGGCCTTCACGACGGGCAACGGCTCGCCGGTGAGCATCGACTCGTCGACCTCGCTCGTGCCATCAATGATCTTGCCGTCGACAGGCAATCGCTCTCCCGGACGCACCAGAACGACGTCACCGGGCCTCACTCCGGCGAGAGCAATGTCCTGCCAACCTCCAGCGCGCTCCACGCGCGCCGTGTTCGGTAGCAGGGTAGCCAGGCGGCGCAGGGCATCGGTGGTCTTCACTCGCGCCCGTGCCTCGATCGCGCGACCTGCCAGGACGAGCCCGATGATGAAAATCACTGCCTCGTAATAGACATCGGGTGCGATGCCGTTTCGGGAAAACAATCCCGGCGCCAACGTCGCGACGGCGGAGTAAATGAACGCCGAGGCGGTGCCCAGAGTTACGAGGACATTCATGTCTGCTGACCGATGCAGAACGGTCTTCCACGCCGCGCGATAGATATCGCGGCCTGCCCAGCCGATGATGACGGCCGTCAGACCGAGCAGTCCGTACCTGACGCCGGTGGACTCCATCAGGCTCATTGAGAACGCCATTGCCAGCAGTCCGGCGACGACGCTGACGACCGCTCTGATGGTGAGGGTGCGCGCGTGTTCGATCGCGGCGCGATCACCCTCGTCTCCGATGTCCGCTTCGGCGCTCGGCAGCACCGCGTCGTACCCGGTCGCTCGCACCGCGTCGATCAATCTCTGCGGCGAGACTGCGGTTGGATTGTAGACTACCGCCGCGCTATTGGTGACCAGGTTGACGGTCGCGTCGCTGACGCCCGGCTCGGCCTTCAGCGCGCGCTGGACTCGTGCCTGACACGCAGCGCAGGTCATCCCCGTTACCGGGAAGGAAATGCGCTCTTCTGACTGGGGTTTGGTGATCGTTGCCATATCTTGCCTCCTCAACGAATCAATATACCCCCCTCCCCTATGTCAAGTTTCAGCGGATGACTTTGTCGAAGCGCAGCGGGTTTGGCACGTCGTAGCTGAAGTGCCACCATTCCTGGTCGTAGTTGAGGAATCCACGCCGTTCCATTGCCGCCTTGAGCCGCTGGCGGTGCTCCGCGGCTAGTCCCATCGCATTCGCAGTGTGAGCAGCGGCGGAGAACGTGTCGAACGGCGTTCCCATCTCGAGCTCTCTGCCCGTTGTCCGATCGATCAGGGTGAGATCGATGGCAAGACCCAGGTTGTGTCGCGAGCGACTCGCGATGTAACCGTCGCGCAGCAGATCCTCGCGATGCACGCGCTGGGTCCAATCGACCATCGCCAGCGTGGCTCGCACCGGCCTGTACGAATCAAAGATCTTGAGGCCAAGCCCCTGCGCACGGAGGTCTCGTTGAACCTGAGCCAGTGCGACTGCTGCCTCACGTCTCAGGAACGCGCGGTTGGCGAGGTAGCCCGGCAACGGCGCGCCGGTGAAGTTGTTCGGCGTGGCATAGCGCAGCTCGACGACGATCGTCGAGTCCAGCGTGCGCGCATCGGTGAGCAAAGTATCGGCGACGGCATCCGGCGCGACGGCGGTCTCAGCGGTATTGACGGGCGGCGCGGTTCGCACCGGGGCCGCGCAAGCGAGCCCGGTCACCAGCGCCAGCAGTCGAAGTTGGCTCCTCATGCAACAAGAATAAGCAGGGTACATTTTCCGCATGACAAGCCCTGACGCCATAAATCGTGGATCAGTAGCTGCCGCCGCTCCTCGCGGCCATCGCTCGGCGGTCCTTGCGAG
>DASTGU010000176.1:0-25842 GCA_035718845.1 Gemmatimonadaceae bacterium
ATGCGCTCACTCTCGGCGAGGCCTTGCTCGCGACCTTTCCAGCGCTGCGCCATTTCCTCGGGCGAGAAGAGACGCCACTCGCCATTGGGATGCAGCAGTCCGCGTGCGACGGCATCGTCGATGGTGGTGTCGTAGCGCAGCGCCGTCAAAACGTCATGGACCAGCCGCGTCCCATTGTCGATGTAGCGCGGCTCGTGACAAATCACCCACGGCACGCTGTGTCGCTCGGCGAGCTCGATCAGTGCGGCAGCCAGTGCAGCCTCGGTGCCGCCAGTGTGATGCAACTGGACTTCGACGGCGAGTCGGTCGCCAAACACCGATCGCCACCGGCACAGCGTGCGTTCGGCTTCGCGGTAATCGCCATTGCGAAGGTGAGATGCGACCGGACCCGTGAGCGGGCCGGTCAGCACCTGCACTCCTTCGCTCCGCTCGGCTACCTGTTGCCACGAAAGTCGCGGCCGGCCCCGCGTCTTCTTCCCGTCCCCTTTCTGCCAGGTCGACAGCTCGCCGACTCGAGATCTCGTCACGAGTGAGGCGATGTTGTTGAAGCCGGTTTTGTTCTGCGCCAGGAACCCAGCCGGGCAACCATCGACGTTGAGCTCGGCGCCGATAATCGCTTTCAGATCGACTCTTCTTGCTTCCAGACAAAACCGAACGATGCCGCCGAGGTCGGCGGTATCGGTTATAGCGAGCGCTCGGTATCCGAGTGAGGCGGCTCGGGCGGCGAGTGCTTCCGGGGAGGTGCCGCCATCGCCGAATGAGAACGCGGTATGGGCACGGAGCTCAACAAATCCCATGTCCCGAATATATACCGAAACTCACAGGGAAAACTACTAATTGAAAACGACCAGCTGGCGGCTGGCGGCTTTCAGCCGGCGGACTCGAGCCTGTGCCGTAGAGAGCGGGCGCGGCACCTGCGAGTTATCGGGCGATGCCCAAATACGGGAAACTCCTTACCGTAATTATTGGCCTCTCGGCGATCAGCGCCTGCACCCAAAGCGGCGAGGCGGCGGCGAAGGCGGATGATCTGGCCAGGTTGTCGCCCGACATTTTTTCGCACGACGACCAGGTAGCGATTACTGACCAGGCGTGTCTCGGCAGCTCCGGGGTGCTCATCACGGCCAACCGTATCGGTCCGGTGACACTCGGCATGCCGCTCAGCCAAATCCGAAAGCGTTGCCCAGTCGCGCTAGTCAACGTCCCTCAATCGGTGACGATCCAGGGACCGGTGTTCGGAGTATCAGTAGCCGGCGGACTGATCGTTTTTACCGTCGCCGGTAAGGACAGCGTCATCGAGACGGTGGGCAGCTCCAATCCCGCATTTCGCACGTCGAACGGGATTGGCGTCGGCACGCCGGCGCGCGGTCTGTCGTTCAAGAAAGGGCGGGTGTGCTTCGCACGTGATTCGACCCAGATAACGCGGGTCCTCATTTCACGGCGTACACTCACCTGCTGATGAACGCACGGTCGCGGTTTAGTGACTAAAATTCAGTCGGGAATTCTTCCGTAATCCTCACTCCAGATGGCAACACAAGTCTCTTCAAACCGCGTTAACGCGACGTACGCGCCTGCGCCCAAGCGGGTACCGTTAGCTGAAACAGGCTATCGACCGTCTTATGTCCCGGCAGCAATCGCGGCCGGTCTCGTTTTCGTTCTCTACCTGATCACGCTGGCGCCGTCGGTCGCGATGTGGGACACCGGCGAGTACATGGCCGCGGTGAAAGTCCTCGGCATTCCGCACCCGCCCGGCAATCCTTTCTTCGTCATTCTTGGCCACGCTTTCGCCTCGCTGCCGATCCCGGTTTCGTACGCCGAGCGAATCAACATCATGGCGGCGCTTGCGAGCGCAATCTCCGCCGGACTCTGGTTTCTCATCACCGAGCGGATCGTTGCGCGCTGGGTTCCGGAGCGCTGGGAGCGGCTGGTAATTGCGAGTCTGGCGACGCTGATTGGCGCGACGGCGTTTACCGTTTGGAATCAGTCGGTGGTGAACGAGAAGGTGTACACGATTTCCCTTCTCTTCTTCACAATTGTGTCCTGGCTGGTGATCGAGTGGATCGAGGCGCCGAATTCTCGTAAGGCTGATCGCTACATCGTTCTCGTTTGCTTCCTGCTCGGCCTCGGTTACGCGAATCACCCCGCCGGCTTCCTGCCGCTACCGGCCGCAGGACTCGCGCTACTCACCACCAAGTGGCGCACGCTGCTCCGCTGGAGATTGGTGCTCGCTTCAGTCGGCGCGCTGGCGCTCGGACTGTCGGCGTTTGCATTCGAGCCGATTCGCGCAGCCTACTTCCCGGCAATCAACGAAGGCGCGCCAACCGCGTGCGAGACTCACATCGAAGCGAGCTGCACGTTCAGCAAGCTCACCGAGAAGCGGCTGATGGACAACATCAATCGCGTTCAGTACGGCGAGAAGGTCGAGCGTGGTGCGCCGTACACCGGCCAGGTTGCGATGTGGTGGCTGTACTTCAAGTGGCAGTGGCTGCGCGATGCACACCAGGTGATGCAGGGGCTGCAGTTCATTCTCGCTTTCGTGTTCCTAGCGCTCGGACTCCTCGGCGGGTGGGTGCACTGGCAACGAGACCGCAAGACCTTCTGGTACTTCGGTCCGCTGATGTTCACGATGACCCTCGCGCTCATCTACTACCTCAACTTCAAGTACGGGTGGTCGCAGTCCCCGGAGCTCGGTAACAGTGTCGCGCGCGAGGTGCGTGACCGCGATTACTTCTACATCTGGAGCTTTTCGGCGTGGGGCGTGTGGGCGGCCATTGGCCTGGGCTTCCTATGGGAGCAGCTCGCGCACATTCTCGACCGCGATCAGGCGCCGAGCGATGAGAAGAGCGGAAAGAACAAAGTCGCGGCATTTACATGGCCATCGCCTCGCGCATTCAAGCTTGCGGTACCGATTCTGATAATTGCACTGATCCCGCTTGTCGCCAATTGGAAGTACGCGTCGCGCTCGGGCCATTATTTCACCCGTGACTGGGCGCGCGATTATCTCAACTCGCTCGAGCCGTACGCGGTCGTGATTACCAATGGCGACAACGACACCTTCCCGCTGTGGTACGCGCAGGAAGTGGAAGGAGTGCGTCGCGATGTAACCGTTGCGGTGACGACTTACCTCGATACCGATTGGTTTGTGCGGCAGATGATACGCCGTCCGATCGAGACCTACGATGCGGCAAAAGGTCCGGCAATCTATCGCGGACAACAGTGGAAGAAGCCGACAGGCCCGCCGCTCAAGATGTCGTTTGCCGAAGCCGACGCGATTCCTGAGTACATCCAGATCACCCAGCCACAGATTTTCCGTCAGGGCAACATCACACTGGAGATTCCGCCGGGTTATCTGGTGCGGGACGAGCTCGTCTTCCTGCGGCTGATCAAGGACGCATTCCCCGAGCGACCGATTTATGTGTCGACCGGCGGTGGTGGTGCCACGCTCGGCGCGCTGCTACAGCCATATCTGTTGACGCAGGGATTCGTGCAGAAGCTGGTTGATCATCCTGTCGCCAATAGTCCGCAGACTCCAATGGTAGCGGCGGGACTCAATCTGGATGTGGAGCGCACCAAGCAGCTCTGGACGACCGTCTACACAGCGCCTGAAGCGTTGATCAAGGAAGGCGACTGGATCGATCGCGCATCCTTTGGCATTCCGTACACCTACGCGTTTACGGGTGCGATCCTCGCCGAGGCCGTGCGAAATCAGGGCGATACGAAGACGGCGGATGCGATCATGAATCGCGTGCGCGCAATCGCCAAAGCGGCGCGCATCGATTTTCCCGGAGTCACCTAGCGCTACTTCGCGACTCCGAATCGATCCCAGATATCGGCCATTCGCGCGCGGGCGGCAGGAGCGTCTTCGGGAAGCATGAAGCGCTGCGCAATCAACGCAGAGATCGCGGCGTCGACTCTCGTCGAGAATCTTGTCTTGTCACCGTACAACGACTGGATGCTCGGGCGAGAGTCGCCGCTCGCGCGCCGCTCGGCATCAGTTCTCGGCAGGGCGACGAAGGTGCCGCGGAAACTCACCAGGCGATCGGTAGCCGCGGGCATCCCGGTGCGGAGGAGCCACGGGTAGTAAGTGGCGAGCGGTACGGCGATCTCGATGCTCCGAATTCCGCCGAGGTCGTTGCCGAGTGAGTCGACACGCGAAACGAAGATGGGATATGGCGCGCCGAGCGTCGGCGGCTCACGATCGATTATTCCCTGCTTCCAGTGCGGGCCGAAGTCCATGCGATAGACCTGATGCGGAATCCGCGCGACTGGCAGACTGGGGATCTTCGGAAATTTCTGATCTCGCGCGGCAACGAGCGTGCGTGAAGCAAGAGTGGGGTAACGCGACGCCGGTGGCTCCTTCGCGAGTGTGACCCAATCGATCAGATCAGACATGAGTGCGCGCAAGGCTAAGCGCTGATCGAGTGGATCGCCGCGATAAGCACTAGTGCCCGCGATGCGCACTGAATCGGGCAGCGGCCAGCCGGCGGGGCTGGAGTGTTGCGCCGACGAAATCACGTACCGACGTTCGGTCGGCAGAAATCCGACGTCGCGAGTGCCATCGGGCGTCGTGTGAGTCAGCGATGCGGCGCGCCCCCAGTACTCGTGGCCGCCATCGACGTAGAAGACCTTGGTGTCTTCGGAGCCGGCGAGATTGTCCCGCAGTCCAGCGCGCTGACCGGTGACTGGATCACGCGTTGGCGGACTGGTGAATGGAAAGACGTCGGTGGGATAGAAGAAAGTCGAGTATGGCTGGGCATCACGCGACGGTTGGGCAAAACGGTGATTAAAACTGCCGCGACCAGCGCCGGCCGTGTGGGCAAAGAAGCCATCGAAAGCAGCGCGGCCACGCTCGTCGGCGTTGAATCCCTGATAGAGAAAGTGTCGAATGAAGCGGCCAGTCTGCGAAACGCCGTAGCCGATTCCGTACTGGACGGGCGCAATCGAGCTCGGATCGTACTTGAGATAGGAAATCATGTCGCGCACGGCAGCGAGACCGGCGCCGACGACGACGGGATCGCGACCGCGGTAGACGACTTCGTAGATCTTCCCGGGTTGGAAGCCGCTCGCCATGTACACCGCGCGTGGATCGTCGACGACGTTGCCATCGACTTCGCGCGCAAACCGCCAGTTCGCGCGCGGGACAATGGTGCGCGCGCCGGTGGGTGAATCGCGGACAGTAAGAGTGTTGGCGGGATCGCCCGGATCAGCGACTGGATAGGCGAGAGCGCCGCCAGCCAGGCTGTGTCCGAGTGGAATCGATTTAGCGGGCGCGTCGATGGTGATGTCGCTGCGCACGAGGCCCGTTATTGGATTTGTCGCTGATCCAACGGGGGGCGCCTGGAAGTGGAGCGCGGATCCGCCCGGCGGAACATCCCACTGCCAGGCGAGTGCGACGATGGTGAGGCCGCGCTTCATCAGCAGCGCGTCACCATAGAACTCGGCGGATTCAGGCGACGCGCGCACATTGCGACCGAGATTGAAGATGTAGTGAGTCACTCCACCGCGGTTCACGATGTCGATCAACGCGACGTTGGCCGATTGCGTCGAGCTCACCGGCCTCAGCATCACGAACTCGCTGACCGCTTCGACTTCACCGTTCGCATTGCGCGGAGCAAGCGCGAGATCGACGATTTTCTTGTTCTCGGGGTTATTTGGATCGAACGCGAAGTAGACCCGGCCAGTAATTCGCTCGTAAGAGCGACCCGCAAAGTCGCCGGAGATTGGAGCACGAGTGAGGACTTCAACGCGGACAACGCGAGCATCAACGCGCGTCGCGCAGACTACGGACAGGCAAAGTATTAGGCGCTTCACTGGCTCTGAGCTGGGTGAGAGAGTGGAGCGCTTAACATATCACTTTGAGTTCGCACTACCAGCGCGGACTAACGGCACTGCTGACTGCTGACTGATTGCGCATTGGTAGACTGGTACGTACTGCGATTTGCGCACCGGCCGCAGTTTACGGTTCGTATGGTGGACAGTGCGAACTCCGTACAGTTGCCCGCAATCCGAGTCCGTAGTACGTCAGCAGCCCGCAGTGCAGTTCCGTCCGCGCTGGTAGTGCGAACTCTAGTCCCACCAGCCGTGTAAGTACCATGCACCATCCTTAGCATCCCGGAAGAGCCAGACCATCATCCCCTCCTCCGTAACACAGCGGAAATATTCGCGCGCGTAGGGCTCGGTCCATTGGCCGCCGGAGACGCGGTCGGGGCCGGCGGCGGAGACGAGAGTCGTCCACTCCTTGTCGCGATACTGGAGCGGGATGTCGTGATCGCGGCGACGGCGCGTCATCACTGCGATGCGGCGAGGCTCGGGCAGCAATTGCAACGTCAGGCGCGGAGCTGCGGTCGCGCGCACGACTCGTTCGCGCAGCTGGATGCGCGCGGATGCCTGCGATGGCTCCTGAGTCACCCACTCGGTGCGGCGATCGATGAGCGGATGCTGAGAGTTGCGAGGCGTGACGACGACCGCGCCCTGATCATCGAGCAGCTGCGCGATGGTTTCCTCCGCCGCGCGCGCGGTGCCGAAGCCGCGATCGAAGATGTCGCCCTGTTTCTCGACTTCACCGGTCACCGACTCGACGCGGACGGTGATGCCGACGACACCATCGGGAAGCGAGAGTCGCTCCAGATGCGAGCGCATCAATCGCATCCAGGCCTTGTGACTCGCCGTCGAGCGCGCCGGCCGCACCAGATGCTCGAGGGTCTCGCGATTTGCGAGCGAGAACAGCAGCGTCATCTCACGCGCGCATTGACCGCGAGACTTGAGCTCGGTGGTAATGTTGCCGACGAGCGAGTTGATGATGAAGACGAGACGCTCGGCGTCGCGCAGGGTGTAGTCGAGCCAGTCGAGCGAAGCGCAAGGCAGCGCGCGCGGTACTGTCTTGAAGATCCGCCGAGTGTCGTCGGCTCTCGCCAATCGCCAGAGATTCGCGCCTTCCGCACCGAAGCGAACTTCGATGGACTCGAGATCGAGCTTCGCCAGATCACCGCAGCGCTCGACACCGATGCCGTCCAGCAGCGACGCCAGAAACGGCGACGTCTCGAGCACGCCGATGGGGAACGGAGCCAGAAATTCGCGCTCGGTTCCGATCGGAATCGTCACCAGCCTGCCGCGTCCGTGCAGCGCGGCGACCTCGGCGGCGATCGGCACCAGCGAGATCGCCGCTCTTACGGGAAGCGGGACGTGGGACGCGGGAGGCGGGAGACGCGACGCATCATATCGATGGAAGACGTCGATGAGATCCTTGGCGAGCAGCTCGGGGTTCAGTCCGCGGGCATCTGCCCAGACGACTCCGCGCGAGCCAATCGTGACACGCGGCGCGATAGTGAGAAGTTGTGGTACCAGCTCGTTGAGCAGCTCGCTTTCCTGGACAACTTCCACATCGGCGAAGAGCGGAAGGGCGGGAAAGGCGGCGGGGGTCCAGAGGCAGATGAACATTTTCGAGCGAAGCGGGCATCAACTATACCCCGAATATAACCCGAAAGCAATCAGTTAATGTACTCCCTGGTATCTTGGAGATGAACCTGGAGGACGATGCACCCAAGACTAGCTGAAACGATGAGTTACGTAGAGGAGAAGCGCCGCGAGCTGCTCAAAAGCTTCGAGGGCGTTTCCGGCGAACGGCTTTGCCGCAGAGCCGATCCGAGTGGCTGGTCAGTCGCCGAGATCCTCGAGCACCTGCGCATAGTTGAGTCCGGCATCGCGCGGATCATTACCAAGCGGGTCGCTAAAGCGCGGGAAGAAGGCCTGCGCGCGGAAACGTCGACGTCCTCAGTGATGCCGTCGTTCGAGCCTCACGCCGCCAGGCTCGAGTCCGGGAAACTGCAGGCCCCGACCTTGATTCAGCCAAAATCGGACGTCGATATCAACGAAGCACTGGAAGGGCTCGAGAGCTCGCGTGAAGCTTTGCGCGCGGCAGTCGTCTCTGCTGATGGATTGGCGATCGGCGACATCAAGCACACCCATCTCGTTCTCGGCGAGCTCGATCTCTATCAGTGGCTGATTTTTGTCGGTCATCACGAAGTACGTCACCGCAAGCAAATCGAACGCACCCTCAAATCCCTGCCCCAATGACAAAGCGCTCTTTCAGGTTCTTCGCCGTCGCCGTTTGCGCGGCTGCCCTCTCCGTCGCCACCGCCGCCGCGCCAAGCGTCGCGTCAGTGAAGAAGCCGACGATCACGGTCTACAAGGATCCGAACTGCGGCTGCTGCAAGAACTGGATCGAGCACCTGCGCAAGCACGGCTTCACCGTCGAGGCGAAGGACACGCCTGACATGAACACCATCAAGGCTACGCTCGGCGTGCCTGGCGCACTGACCTCGTGCCACACAGCAGTAGTCGAGGGCTACCTCATTGAGGGACACGTACCGGCTTCCGACATTGACCGACTGCTGGCGTCCAAGCCGAAGGTGAAAGGACTCGCGGTGCCGGGCATGCCGATGGGGTCGCCTGGGATGGAGGGTGGGATGAAGCAGCACTACCAGGTGCTCACCTTCGACAAGGCCGGTAAGACGAGCGTATTTGCCAGCTATTAGAGCTGAGGATTAACGGACTACTGCACGCGCTGGTAGCTGATAGCAGCTTGCTGATGGCTAATCGCTGCAGGCGACGGGACAGATCGCGACCTCTTAGAGGAAACGCGATCTGTTCGCGTTTATGCCATGAGGTCTGTCCCTTTGCAGGCAGCCAATAGCTATCAGCAAGCTGCTATCAGCTACCAGCGCGTGCAGTGCCCTCTAAGTCCTCAGTCGAAACTCTTGCGCACGACCGGGTGTTTATATATACATTCCTCGTGCATAAAATCCCAAGCGCTGCCGTGCCCCTCAGGGGGCTTTCTGATCGCCGGAGCTCGACCCAACAGGTCGTGCGCCGGGCGACGCGGGCGGATGCCGTTCAGATCCTCGATCTTGTCACTCCCTATGCTGCCCAGGGGCTGATGCTACCGCGCACGCTCGATCAGATCGCGTCCCGCATCGACAACTATGTCGTCGCCACGGACGCATCGGGTCACGTGCTCGCGTGCGCCGCGCTCGAGGAATATTCGCCATCGCTGGCGGAGGTGTCATCGGTCGCAGTCTCACCGACGCAGCACGGCAAGGGATTGGGCACGGAGGTCGTGCTGGGGGTCGAGCGCCTCGCTCGCTCGCGCGATATCGAAGAAGTTTTTGCGCTCAGCCTCACCGATAACTTCTTCATCTCGCTCGGCTACAAGCCGTGCACGGTGTCGCGCTATCCCGAGAAGCTCGCGCGCTACGACATCCTCGCCAAGGAAGGCGTGGAGATCGTGCCGAAGCGTTGCTTCCAGAAAGTTCTCGACAAGACGTGGACTGCTCCACGGCTCGTCGAGAACGTCGAAGCTACCGCAAAGCGCCGCCGGATCGCCGGCTAACGCTCGACAATATCCTGCAGCGCCGACCTGATCGCGGGATCTGAATTCCGCGATAGCGCGCCAATCGCGCGCCGCTTCAACTGATAGTTCTGCTCGTTGCGCGCGATCCACACCAGCTTGTCGGTCGCCGCCTTGTCGCCCGCGCGCGAATAGATGCTGATCAACTCGCCACGCAGCTGAGGATCGGTGAGCGGATCGTAGAGCGCCACCAGCGTCGCCGTCGGGGCTCCCGCACGCGACAAATAAGCGAGTGCGCGCCGCCTGGCGTCTGACGTCAGCTGCTCGTTGCGCACGACACTCGTCAGCCACTGCACGTTGTCCGCGCCACCGAGGTCAGCGATCGACGCGAGAACGGCGTCCCGCGATCTCTCGCCAGTGAGTTTTGGATAGAGTGACCGCAACAGATTGGCGTCCTGGCCGGTGACGTAGTTGCGGCCCAAGCCACGAATTGCGGCAGCCAGCAAGTCATCTGGCAGGTCGCTGCGCTGAACCGTCGCACGCAGGAAATCGCGAGCGCGCGGATCGCCCGACGACGCGAGCACGCGCATGCTTTCGCGACCGATCCACGACGTAGTGTTGGTATTGGCGAGGCGAATCAACGGCTGAATGCCGGCGCCGTGATCGAGACGCGACAGAACCCGCAGCGCTTCTTCGCGCGCACCCTGCACATCGCTCTCATTAGTCGCGATCTGGACCAGCGACGTGCCGACGCCATCGAGCTCCCGCGAATCGCTGCGCGCAAGTCCTGCCAGTGCGGCACGCCTCGTCTCGAGCGGACGATTGGCGTCGCGCCCGATCGTCAGCAATCGCGAGCTGACATCGACGCTGTCGCCGAGTAGAGCGGCGAAAATCGCGTCACGACCAACGCGCCCGTCCGCCCGACCGGCGACGCCGAGCAGAAAATCAGCCGCATCGGCGGGGGTGACATTGCCGAGATTGGCGACGCCGGCGTCGATATCAGTCGATGGGGTGCCGACGTAGGTGCGAAGCGCAACGACGTTTCTGTCGGCGAGATCGAGCACGACCCGCACAGGGCCAGCCTGACACTGCTCGGCCCTGTCACTGGAATAGAATCCGTAGAAATTCCCCGGTCCCGTGGAGATGTAGGTGCGCCCATCCCCGCAGACTCCAGGGCGTGCCTTGTACGTAAACTGCACCGAACGGTCAGATGCCGACGCGACGCGATTCGCGAGCGATTGAGCGGACGCGTTGACACTGACGATCGCACCACTGAGCGCGATCGCCACAAAGCGGGTAACGGTCATTTGTCGATGATCTCCAGTAAGAGCTTCTTGGTGCGCGGATCGTTCTTGCGTGACAGCGCGGCAATCGCATAGCGACGCATGTCCGGATCGGTACCGTTGCGCGCGATCTCGAGCAGCTTGTCGGTCGCTTGTGGCTCATCGCGACGCGAAAACAGTCCGATCAACTGCTCGCGGAGCCGGCGGTCGTCCGCAGCGTCGTACATCTTCGTCAGATCGCCGATCGCAATCGTCGATCGACCAACGGAGCGAAGTGCGGTCGCTCTGACATCAGACGATTCGTTCTGATTGCGCACGATCGATAGCAGGAACTGATCGTTGTCGGGACCACTCATGCGCGCGATCGAGCGAATCGCCTCCGCCTTCAGGCGTGGTGTATCCAGCTTCGGATAGATCGAGCGAAGGTATGCTCCGTTGTCTCCCGAATGCTCGGGATCGACGCTCAACAGCGCCGTTGCGCGCAGATTCTCGGAGAGATCGGTACGCTCGATGATATTGCGCAGACTCTGGCGGGCGCGCGGGCTGTCGCTTCTGCCAAGCGCGGCGATTGCCGCGCGCTGCAGCTGCTCGTTGCCTGGAGTGCGCACCATTTCTTCGATCGTCGCGATCGGCTGATCGCCCGGCATCGCTGCGAGGAAGCGAAGCGCATCGGCTCGCACTCGAATGTCCGGATCGTTGCGCGCAGCGCCGATGATGAGATCACGGGCCTCGTCGTCGGTGCGGCGGCCAAGCAGGTAGAGCGCGGCTCGGCGCAGGCTCGCCGAGCAATCGTCTCGGCGCGCAAGGACGCGGCGGAGAATCGGCGTCGTTGATTCTGGATCGGTCTGTCCGAGCGAGTTCAGGGCCTCGACGCGAACGGCGAGATCTTCACGATCGCAGGCACCGGGTTGGGAAGCGGCCGCTTCGAGCGCCTGCTTCGCACTCTCGTCGCCGTTGCGCGCGAGAGCGCCGCGAATTCTCGCAGCGAGTGCAGGCGCATCGGTTTGCAGCGATTGCTGACGGAATCCGCGCCCGCTGTCCTGCAACGCAACCAGCGCGACGCGAAGGTCATCGCGGCCGCCGATCCTATACAGGGCGAAGGCGCGCCAGTACCTGGCATCAGCTGCGTAAACCGAGTTCGGAAATTTCTGACTGATCTGATCAAACAGATCGGCAGCGCGGCGATACTCGCCGCGGTTCAACGCGGTGCGTGCGGCTCTATACAGCGAGTCTGCTGGATCAGACTGCGCCCACGACTCGGGGGGATTTGAAGTGATGTCGCCGAATTGCTGGTCGAAGCGCGAGCGCCAGACAAGGCTCGGCGCGGGAGTGATCGCGATCAATGGCGTGACCCCCGGAACAGCGGGGACTGCTGGACGAACCGCGACCATCGGGACTGCGGGCACGGCGGGCATCGCGATCATTGGCGCCATCGCGACGGGCGGAATGTCTGGAACCTCAGGAATTTCGGGGATGTCGGGCATGTCCGGCATCTCGGGCATTTCGAGATCGAAATCGAAGTCAGGTACAGCCAGCGGCGCCAACGCCGGCCCGATCAGATCGAAGTCGACGCGAGGCGTCGGTGCGATGAGCGCCATATCGGAGAGATCCGGTATGTCAGGCATATCCGGTATGTCAGGCATATCCGGCATGTCAGGCATCTCGAACTCGATGTCGGCCGGTGGCAGCGGGGGGGCCGGCGGGGCCGGAGTCGGATTCTGCGCGGCTAGCGGCAGCGCGCAACAAAAGACAGCAGCGATGAAGGTGGCTCTGGTCATCCTTGTCTCACTCGGAGGATTGAGTTGTGGCGACTGCAGAATTGAGGCGTGACAGTACATCTCCCTGCTCGACGGCCTGGTGGATCAGATCGAGATCGCTGCGTGAGCGCTCATTGCGCAGCCGCGCGATCTGCACCAGCACCAGCTCCAGATCTTCGAGGAGTGAGCGCAGCTTGACATCTTGCGACGCAGCTGGCGAATCGATCAGCAGGCGGGTCGTAACGAGAAGGTCGGCGGCTTTATTGGAGAACGCGGAATCAGCCGTCTTGCTGCCGTCTTTAGTCGGCAATGAAATGAGGAGCGCAGCAGCCTGGCCGAGGTACTGGTGGGTCTGATCGCGATACGCGTCGGCAACGGCGGACGTATCGCGTGTCGTAACTGTCTGCGCCATGGGTGGCTGCGCGGCAGGCGGAGCTTTCACCGGTGGAATCAACGCACCGATGCCGATACCGATGAGCAGCGTGGCGGCGGCGAGCCACGGAGTGCTGAAGAAGCTGCCGCGTGAAGTTTTCGCCCGGGGTGCGCTGAAGTGTGAATCTTCGATCACGCTCCACATCTCATCGAGCGGAGGCGGCGGCGGAGCATTGAAGGTGCTCGGCAGATCGCGGATCACTTCGTCGAACCGATCTTCGTCCATCATCCTACTCCTTGAATGCAGCCAGTGCTTCTCTCAGCTGCGCTCTTGCCACGGAGAGCCGGCTCTTACACGTCCCTTCGGGGACGCCGAGCATGACGGCGATTTCCGCGTGGGTATATCCTTCAACGTCGTGCAGGATCAGCGTGGTGCGATAAGCTTCCGACAGATTATTCACCGCTTTGGCAATCGATTCCTTCAAATCGGGCTCGGCTTCCGCTACGCTCGTTTCGATTGACTGTGCTTCGTCGAGCGCGACTTCACGTCCGAAGCGAACCTCGTTTCGCCTTGCGTTCGACACGACCGTGACGACGATGCGGTGCAACCACGTCGAGAACGCAGCCTCGCCGCGGAACTGCGACAACCGCGAGAACGCGCGGATGAAAGCATCCTGAGTGAATTCCCTCGCCTTCTCGGCGTCCCCGCTCAATCGATAAGCAAGCGAGAACACCCGGGGTGCGTGCATGTCGTACAGCGCACGCCCGGCCAACCTATCCCCTTCGATGACGCGGGCGATAAGCTGCGCTTCGTTCACTCGCTGATCGTCACGATCATGCTTACTACCTTCGACACGGCCATTCGCGGAATCGTTCGGTGGGAGTAGTTCGCAGTCAGTTCGGGGTTTCTTTTGAGGACTTCGTACTACGGACCAACGGCATCGATAATCGCGGACTGATTGAGGGCTCCGACTACAACTAAAGAGCCTGGGAACGCGTGTCAGCGATCCTCGATCCTCGATTAGTCCGCGATTAGCAATGCTACGTTAGTCCGTAGTACGCAGTCCTCTCGTAACACCGCGTCGGTCGACGAGCCCCGGTTCCAGAGAGTCGCGGACGTCATATGGTATGACCCGTACGGGGAAGTCCGCGCTCTTGTTCCAGCCGAGGGAGAAGGCGCGGACGCGCAGCATCACTTCCTGCGCTTCGGCGGGATCGCCGAATGGAGTTTTTCTCCAGCGATAGGTCTCGCGCAGGATCTTCGATGTCATGCGCAGGCTCGCCATCGATGCATGCGAGGTGAGAGTGACGAGGGCGCCACCGCCTTCGCGCGCCGCGCGCGAGAGTCGCACCGTCTCCGTTCCTTCGGGCTCGATGCCGGCGATCACGACGAGCGCAAATCCACCGCAGCGCAAAAGTTCTTCGGCACCGCGCAGTCCGTGCTTGCGGGTTTTTGGCCGAACGAGGATGGGGCCTTCTTCCCAGAACGGTCCGGCGACGGTGCCTTGTCCATCGATCCAGACCGCGCGCTCACCCTGGGCGACGGTGGTGTGACACGCCGCTCTCAGTACCGCGGTCGCACCGCCTTGTGGCATCCACACGGTGAGCCGCCCCCGCGGCAGGCCATGTCCTGGTAGAATTCCATCGAGCGCGCTGATGCCGGTTGCGACTGGCTCCGCTGTCCGATGGGTGACCGGTGTTGCATCAGGAAATCGGTGCTCGATGAGAGCGCGAAGGGCGGCGTTGCGATCGGACATAGCTCTGCTATAGTATACCGAATAGAGACCGAAGGCAATATTCAGACCCGGGGAGGCGAGAGGAGGGCAGGCGAGAGGCGTAATAGCGCGACAACGGCTGGCGCCTCCCCGCCTCTCACCTCTCTCCTCTCGCGATAGGCGTGATTGTTGAATTGGTGTACAACAATCATCGCAATCATCAAAAATCTCATCAGTTAAATGAGTCGCACATTGTTTAATAGATATTTCTCGATTATTCCGGCCACGATCATCGCTTCGCTCGCCTGCGCGGCGAGCAAGGACGCGACGCCGGCGCCAACCGGACAAACGATCACGACGCAGGGGCCGCCGGCCGCACTAGCCGCGCAGCCAGCCCAGCCGACAGTCGCCAGCTCGACACCGTCGATGGTCGCGAGCGCTTCCAGCACTGCCAAGGGTGGAAAAGATTCGGCAGCCAAGGATCCGCCGATCAGTGTCCCGACCATCAAGGGACGCACGAAGAAGGACAGTCTCGCTCTCGTCGCCGCAGTCAAAGCCGGATTGGCAAACAAGAATTGGCCGGTGACGACCGCGCCGCGGCCGCTACCGGGCGCGATTCTCCCGCAAAAGCGAATCGTCGCCTACTATGGCAATCCGCTCTCCAAGAAGATGGGCATCCTCGGCGAGCTGCCACCCGATCAAATGCTCGCGCGCTTCGACAAGGAAATCGCGGCGTGGACCAGAGCGGATCCGTCGCATCCGGTGCAACCGGCACTGCACCTCATCGCCGTCGTCGCGCAGGGAGCGCCCGGCAGGGACGGCAAGTATCGCCTGCGCATGACCGACAGCCTGATCAACATGGTCTATGGATGGGCGCAGAAAAAGCGCGCAATCATGTTCCTGGATGTACAAGTCGGCCAGAGCACAGTGCAGGAAGAATTGCCGCGTCTCGTTCCATTCCTCCAGCGTCCGGACGTAATGCTGGCAATCGATCCCGAATTCTCGATGAAGGACGGCAGCAAGCCGGGCACGAAGATCGGCACGATGACCAGCTCTGACGTGAACTACGCGATCAAGCTGCTCGCGGATCTCGTGACGCAATACCATCTGCCGCCGAAGATTTTGATCGTGCACCGATTCACGCGACGAATGCTGAGTGACTCGAAGAACATCAAGCTGGATCCACGCGTGCAGGTGATCATCAACATGGATGGCTGGGGGCAGCCGTGGCTCAAGTACGATTCGTATCGCGCTTACGTCGAGGCTGAGCCGGTCGAGTACACCGGGTTCAAGCTCTTTTATCACAACGACACCAAGAAAGGCGATCCGCTGCTGACACCGGCGGAAGTCCTGATGCTCAATCCAAAGCCGCTCTACATTCAGTATCAGTAGCTCACAGACCTTCCCTCAGCGGCGTATTATTGAAGACGGTCATCACACGATGACCGTCTTTTTTTTTTGCGGTGAGGCGACAGCAATGACCACACGACGGGAATTCCTGGCGGGAATGGCTGCGGCTGGACTCGGCGCGCAGCCGGTCTTTCGCGAGCACGCGATCAAATCGCTGTTCCGCGCCAATGCAATCGCCGGCTATCGTCCACCGACCGCTATCGCCGACGACGAATCGTACTGGGCGGAAATCCAGCGCGCGTTCGACGCCGATCGTACAATGATCAATCTCAACAACGGCGGCTGCAGCCCGACGCCAAGTCACGTGCTCGAGGCGATGATCCGCGATTTGCGCTTCTCGAACGAGCTGCCGGTCGAGCACATGTGGCGCGTCCTCGAGCCGCGCATCGAGAGCGTGCGGCGCGATCTGGCGAGTGAGTTTGGCTGCGACACCGAGGAGATGGCGATCACCCGCAACGCTTCAGAAGCGAACGAGATCATGATCTTCGGTCTCGACCTTAAGCGCGGCGACGAAGTGGTGGTCACCAACCAGAACTATCCGCGCATGCTGACGGCGTGGGACCAGCGGGCTCGGCGCGAAGGAATCGTGGTCAAGCAGGTTTCGTTCAAGGTGCCGCCGCCGTCGGACGACTACATCGTCGATCAGTTCAAGGCCGCGGTTACACCGAAGACGAAGGTGATCGAAGTCACTCACATCACCAATCTCACCGGCCAAATAATGCCGGTCCGCAAGCTGGCGGATTTCGCCCGGCCCCGCGGCATCGAAGTGTTCGTCGATGGCGCACATGCGTTCGCGCACTTCCCGTTCAAGCGCGATGATCTGAACTGCGACTATTACGGCACCAGTCTTCACAAGTGGCTGCTGGCGCCAGTCGGCACTGGCTTCCTGTACGTGCGCAAGGAAAAGCAAAAGAATCTGTGGCCCTTGATGGCAGCGGACGCCAAGCAGGACAGCGACATCAGGAAGTACGAAGAGATCGGTACACATCCGGCCGCGAACCACAACGCGATCTCGGCGGCGCTGGCGTTCCATCGAGGCATTGGCGCCGAGCGCAAGATTGCGCGACTGCGTTATCTGCGTGATCGCTGGGCAAAACGCGTCGTTGCGGAGAACTCGCGCATCACCACCCTGACGCCACTCGACAACAAACAGTCTGGCGCGATCGCACTGTTCCAGGTCGACGGCATCGACAACATCAAACTCGGGCAGTGGCTGTTCAATCAGCACCGCATCGTGAACACGCCGATCGTGCACTCGGAATTCAAGGGTATTCGAATCACGCCGAACGTGTACACGACGCTCGACGAGATCGATCTGTTCGCCGACAAGGTGCTCGAGGCGGCGAAGAAAGGAATTCCATCATAGAGCCCTCCATTTGACCATCTCACTGCTCGCGCTCTTACTCGCGATCGGATCCTTCGGCGCGGGGTTACTGGGAGCACTCACCGGACTCGGCGGCGGTCTCGTAATCGTGCCGATGATGACGCTGCTCTTTCACATCGATCTGCGGTACGCGATCGGTGCGTCGCTGGTGTCGGTGATCGCGACTTCTTCCGGTGCCGCTGCCGCGTATGTGCGAGAGGGCTTTACCAACGTACGCATCGGAATCTTTCTGGAAGTCGCTACGACTGTTGGCGCGCTCGTGGGTGCGGCGCTGGCGGGATTCATATCGACCAACGCGCTCGCCGTTCTGTTCGGCCTGGTTTTGCTCTACACGGCCTATCGATCGTTCAGCGCGCCGGACGAGCATTCCACTGACTTGCCACCTGATCCGCTGGCGGTGCGACTGCGCCTGAACTCGACTTACCCGACAGCCGGCGGCATGCGGCCGTACTCGGTCCAGGGAGTAAAGAGCGGATTCTCGCTGATGTTCATTGCGGGAGTGTTGTCGGCGTTGCTTGGAATCGGCTCCGGCATCGTGAAAGTGCTGGCGATGGATCGCAGGATGAAGCTGCCGTTCAAGGTATCCACCACCACCAGCAACTTCATGATCGGCGTGACGGCGGCAGCGAGCGCTGGAGTTTATCTGCACCGTGGATACATCGAGCCGGCGTTGGCGTTCCCGGTGATGCTCGGAGTGTTGAGCGGTGCGCTGCTCGGCGCGCGGATCCTGGCGGGAGCGCGCACTCTCTGGCTGCGCAGATTGTTCACCACGGTCGTGGTCGTGCTCGCATTCGAGATGCTGTACAAAGGGCTGCGAGGTGGGTTGTGAGCGCACCCCGTCCATCCCCGCTTAACAGCGAAGGACACGACTACAGGGTCGAACAAATCATCGGCAGACTGCTTCAGCTCGGAGTTCTGGCCGCGGCGCTGGTGGTGTTGATCGGCGGCGTCATGCTCCTCATTCATTCGGGTAGCGATGTCGCAGCATTCCAGACTTTTCGTGGTGAGAGCGCTGCGCTTCGCAGTGTTACCGCGATCATCGGCTCGGCGTTTCACGGAGACAGCCGCGGGATCGTTCAGCTTGGATTGCTGCTTCTCATCGCCACGCCGGTGGCGCGCGTCGCACTGACGCTCGGCGCATTCGTGATCCAGCGGGATCGTCTCTATATCTTCACGACCTCGATCGTGCTCGTTCTATTGCTCTACGGCCTGATCTGGGGACGGGCCTAGGTCAAAAATTTCAACCGAACTCACACATGGTTTTGCTCAGGACTGCGTCGCTGCTGATTATCTCGAACATCTTCATGACGTTTGCATGGTATGCGCATCTTCGCAATCTCAGCGATCGCAAGTGGTATATCGCGGTAATTGTCAGCTGGGGGATCGCGCTGTTCGAGTACATGTTCATGATTCCGGCGAATCGTATCGGGGCGACTGAGCTGTCCCTCTCGCAGCTCAAGATTCTGCAGGAAGCGATCACTTTGACGGTGTTCGTGCCGTTTGCGGTCTTCTACATGCGGCAGGCACCGCGGTGGGATTTTCTATGGGCGGCGCTCTGTATCGTGGGAGCGGTGTTTTTCATGTTCCGCGGGCATGTCTCGGCGTAGAGTTCGCAGAGGCTAGCGGGCAATCACAAAACAGAAGCGGCGAGCTACAAGCTTAGTGAGCAGCTACGCTCCGAGCTTTGCTACCCTCATAAAGACAGCGGTGAGCTCACAGCTAGCGCCGAGCTCAAAGCTGCGTATGGATAGAGTAGAGCCGCTCACAGCGTAGCTGCTCACTAAGCTTGAGGCTCGCAGCTTTTGTATTGAGGGTGCCAGCTACAGCATTGCGGACTCTGCGCCGAGACTGCGGACCCCCGACGCTCGATGTAACTTTAAGCATGGCCTCGACCAAAGAGCGCGTCCCCGTCCTCATCGTCGAGTACGACGAGATCGCGAAAACAATCGCTCGCCGCATCGCCGAGATCATCAAGGAGCGCCGCCGCGAGGGCGGACACGCGGTGCTTGGGCTCGCCACCGGCAGCACCCCAATCGGTATCTATCGCGAGCTCATAAGGATGCATCGCGACGAGGGTTTCGACTTCTCCGACGTCGTCACCTTCAATCTCGACGAGTACTACCCGATGAATCCGGACAGCATCCACAGCTACCACCGGTTCATGCGGGAAAATCTGTTCAACCACATCAACATCAGGCCGCAGAACATTCACATCCCGCGCGGCGATGTGCCACGCGACGATGTCGAAGTCGAGTGCGAGCGCTACGAAGCAGCGATCAAGAAAGCGGGCGGCATCGACCTCCAGATTCTCGGTATCGGCAAGACCGGACACATCGGCTTCAATGAGCCCGGCTCGGGCGCTGATTCCCGCACCCGCCGGATCGCGCTCGATACAGTCACGCGTCGGGACGCTGCCGCGGATTTCTTCGGCGAAGACAATGTTCCGACCGAAGCGATCACGATGGGTGTGGCAAGCATCATGGATGCCCGCGAGATCGCCCTCGTCGCCACCGGTGAGCACAAGGCGTCGATCATCAAGCGCGCGGTCGAGGGCGAGCCCGATCCCGATGTCGCCGCCACTTATCTGCAAGCGCACCCCAACGCGGTTTTCTACGTCGATTTCGCAGCCGCCGCCGAGCTGACGCGGGTCAAGACGCCGTGGGTGCTTGGTGAGGTGAAGTGGACCCGCGACAAGGAAATCGATGCCGTGATCTGGCTGAGCGAGATTACGGGTAAATCGGTTCTCAAGCTGGACGAAACCGATTACCGCGAACACCACCTCAGTCCGCTTCTTGCGCGCCACGGCAAGGCTGGCCCGCTCAACGGTGAGGTCTTCAACGCGCTGATCGCCAAAATCCGCGGCCGCAGCAAGCTGCCGATGGGCAAGCGGATCATCGTCTTCTCGCCGCACCCCGACGATGACGTGATCTCGATGGGCGGCATGCTCAACAAGCTGCACCAGAATCGGAACGACATCATCGTTGCTTACCAGACGTCGGGCAACATCGCGGTCTTCGATCACGAAGTTCGTCGCTATGCGGATTTCATTCGCCGCTTCGGGAATGACTTCGACATCAATGACAACGCCGCCGGCGCGCTGGTCGAGGAAGTGGAGCAGTTCCTCGACAACAAGAAAGTCGGCGAGACCGACGCTTTCCCCGTGCAGGTAATGAAGCGCGCGATCCGTGAAGCCGAAGCAGTCTCCGGCATCGAGACCTTCGGCATGACCCGCGACCAGGCGCGCTTCCTCAACCTGCCGTTCTATCAGACGGGCAAAGTGCGCAAGGATCCGATCGGTCCCGAAGACGTGCGCATCGTTCTCGACTTGCTCGAGGAAAGGCAGCCCGAGCTGATCTTCGTCGCAGGCGATTTGTCGGATCCGCACGGCACCCACCGCATGTGTCTCGAAGCGGTGTTGCAGGCGCTTACCCAGTACTCAGGTCCGCCGCCGGAGATGTGGTACTACCGCGGCGCGTGGCAGGAATGGGAGATCAGTGAAGCTGACGTGCTGGTCCCGCTCTCCGAAGACGAGCTCCGCGCCAAGAAGATGGCGATCTTCAAGCACCAGTCGCAGAAGGATCGCGCGCCGTTCCCCGGTCAGGACGATCGTGAATTCTGGCAGCGTGTCGAAGAGCGCAATCGCAGCACCGCGCAGCGCGTCGATCGACTGGGTCTGCCCGAATACTTCGCGATGGAAGCGTATGTCGTGCGCCGCGCCGGCGCCCCGATCGAGCAGGAGATGATTGCGACGAGCTCACTCGCCGAGCGAGACACGTCGCGCGTCAGAGCGGGTACAGCCAAAGCAGGTCGCTGATCGAAGGCAGTCGCTGATCGTAGTTCGCGTCAAACCGGGGGAGGCTCGATGATCGGCCGCACATTGGTCGCACTTTCAATCATCTCTGCTGCCTACACCACCTCAGGCGCGCAGTCTTATCCAGGGCTCGCGTTCGATGAGACGGTACGCGAGTCCCGTGCACTCAACACATCGGCCGACACCGGCTCCGCCGTCATGCACTTCCTCACCAGTCGCGGCAATCTTCGGGTCGATGTCGAAGGCCCGATTCCCGACGCCCCAAATCTTCCCACCGGCAAAGGTCGCTCGGTGATGCTTCTCACCGACAGCGGCAACAAGGTGACATTCATCAACGTCGACGAGAAGCAGTACATCTCCATCAATCCGAATGCGATGATCGAAAGTGTGAAGAAGATGATGGAGGCGGTGGGCGGACAGATCGTGATCGACACCGCTGCGACCAAACTGAATCTCGACAGCCTCGGCCCCGGCCCGTCGGTTGATGGCCACCCGATTCTGCGCTATCGACTCACGACATCATTCCGCATGACGATGGCGATGATGGGGAACAGCTCGACGATGGAGCAGCAATCGGTCGAAGAGATTCAGGCCGCCGCCGACCTCGTCGACCTCGTCGATGTCAACACGAGCGTAAACCGACTCGCCGACATGGGACAGACGATGGGAATGTCGCCCGAGTTCATGGAGCGCGCGAAGGCGATGCAGAAGAAAATCCGCGGCTTTCCGATCCGCGTCACCAAGGTTCAGACAGTGAAAGCAGAGGGACGCACACGCACCAGCAGCCAGGACATCACGGTGTCGAACATCAAGCGTCTGCAGGTGCCGGATTCGGCGTTTGCGATTCCCGCGGGATACACTCCGCTCGCGATACCGAAGCTGCCCGCCGTCGACTAGTAAGCCTTCTAGTAGTTCGGCTTGAGTGGTGGCGACCAGTCGGAGAGCCGCGCGTCGCCGGTCAACGTCAGTTGCCGTAGCCGCCCTGTTTGCTTGTCGAGGATCCAGATACTCCGCGGATCGCCGATCGCGCCAAGCCGGCGCGTGATCGCGAGATGCCGGCCGTCGGGCGCCCAAGATGGATCTTCGTTCTCCCCGTCGAAAGTGAGCTGCTTCATCGCGCGATCCTTGAGCGAGATCGTCCAGACCTGGAAGTCGCCCATCTGCTGTTGATACGCGATCTCATCACCCTTCGGTGACCACTCCGGACCGGTGCGATAGCTCCGCTTGCCCGGAATCGGCGGCGTTAGCAGTCGTAGCCCGGTCCCGTTGACGTTCATGGTGTACAGCTGCGGCGTCAGTGGCACCGGCGACATGAACACGATCTGCTTGCCGTCAGGACTGAAACTCGGCGACGTTGTCTCCGCTCCCTGCCGGCCGACGTACGGAACGGCGACGCTGTCGTCGCCGGCCGCGTTCGCCATCACCAGCTCGGCGGGCGAGTCGCCGCCACTCGCCCAGACCAGACTCTTGCCATCGCGCGTATAGACAGGCGTGATGTTCAGACCGCGGTTCGATGCAGGAAAAAATCGAGGTCGCATCGTCCTGAGGTCCACGACGGCGATGCGAGTGCCGTGATCGTCGGCATCCACGTATGCGATGTAACGCCCCGACGGATGCCAGGCCGGCGAGAGGGCTGCGTTGGCAGTCGGAATCGTGCGTTCATTGGCGCCATCGCTGTCGATGATCTTGAGCTTGGTACCGTCGATGAAAGCGATGCGGGTCGCCGATATCCCGCGCTGACCAGTGATCCAGCGCTCGATCTCGTCGCTGGCGACGTGAATACCGAGCCTGCGCTCTCGACCCACCGAATCGCGCACCACTGAATCGCGCGCGACCGCTCGTGCATAAAGAGAATCGACGTGCACCGAGTCCTGGCTCGCGCGCTCGTGCAGCGCCGCGTCACTGCGATCGAGCTCGGCGAGCAACGAATCCCTAACCGCGGCAGCACGGCGAGCGTTGGCGCGGTCGCGCGTCGTTTTCATGGGCATCGCGCGCTGCGCCGCTCGGGCCAGACTGTCGCGTGTCGCCTGGTTGGCGGCCAGCGCGTCCTGCGTCGCTTCCGCCTTGTCGCCTAGCGTCGCGGTGAGTGAATCGCGGATCGCGCCGAGCCGGTTCGCGGGCATCCTCGGCAGCCTGAAGTTTCCTTCCTGTTTCAGCTGGCCGCGTATTGGATCATAGATCTCGACGTGCAGACCAGTGCTGATCGGCCTGATGCGCAGCACGTAGTTCGCTCGCGTCTGCGCGAGGGGCGCGAAGTTGATGCTCCGTTGGCCCGGCTGCCAAACGTCGGCGAGGGTGGCGCTGTCGAGAATCAGCGGCTGAATGCGATCGCCGTAATCCAGATCACGCTGGATGATCGTGCGGATGGAATCGCCCGGCGTGGTATCGACCTGCAGCACGACCACAGCCGGGGGAACTTCGAGTGGCTTCTGCGGCTTGGGCCGAGCTGGAGTGCGCGTTCGATTTTGCGCCTGCACCGCCGGAGCAAGCATCAGTAAAGCAACTGCGCCGGCGAGGAATGTTCGATTCATGAACCGTTCAATCTATCGGATCAGGTAGTGTTACACCGCAAAAAAAAGCCGCGGAGAGAACTTCCTCCGCGGCTCGTTTTTGATCGGGTTATGCTCGCTTAATGCTGGAGGTGGAACTGGAACGGCATCTGAACGAGCTGTGCTACTTTCTTTCCCCCGATCTGCGCCGCCGAGAATTTCATGCGGGGGAGCGCTTCCTTAACGGCGGCGGTAAACGCTGGATTGCTCGAGTCGAGTACCTTGACCGTGCCCATGTCGGCTCGGCCGTTTTCGTTGACGACGAACTGGAGAGTGACCGACCCTTCGACGCCCGAGTCCTTGAGCGACGCCGGATATTCAGGTGATTCGCCGCCGATTCTCGCGACCGGCTTCTCGACCTGGAACTCCATGTACGGGCCGTGGTGCTCCTCTTCGGCCTTCGGGCCCGCTTCCTTGCCCTTCGAGTTCTCGTCACCCGTGCCGCCCTTCACACCATTGGCGGTACCACCGGCGACACCCTTGCCGCTGAAGTCGTTTTCGTTGGTCAGCGCCTTCGAAAGGTCGATGGTCGGGATCTTGGTCGGGACGTTGACCGGGGTCTCGAGGACCTTGAAACCCTTCGGCGGCGCCGGCGCCTCTACTGGCTTGGGCTGCTCAACGACGAGCTTGGGCTTCGGCGGCTCCGGAGTCTTCGGCTTTGGAGTCTCTTTGACCTTCGGCGGCGGAGGTGGCTCCTTCTTGGGTTGCGGCGGAGGCGGCACTTCCTTCTTGATGGTTACAAAACGCAGATGCTCGTCTTTGGGCTTCTCAGCCTTCCGCGTACTCGCGCGGGCGGTGGCGAAAACGGCGAGAAAGATGACGAGGACGTGCAATATGATACTGGAGATGGTCCCGCCTGCTGACCTCCCCTTTTTCGTGTCTGGTTTCTTGGATTCGAGTAGTCGCATTTGAAGGCTCCCCTGTTGAAAAACGCACCTTCCTATAGAGCAAAGCGCTTGCCAAACTCGCGCGAATTTAGCTCGTCCAAGATCACAATTATTGGCATGATTTCGCGGCGGAATGTTGGCGCCGCCGACACCCACGTAACTGCAAGGGATTAAATGATCTACCGCTGAGGCAGCGTATGGGTTCCGCCTGGATTTCCTCAGGGGCGTTTGTACAGAAGTTAGAGGTCCGATTCGGACGCTCAAATTCGGCTATTTTGGCGCCGCGATTCCGGCCAGCTGAGCCGAGTCTTCGGGGCCTCGATTGGCGGCCGGCGGGCACCAGCCAGCCGCCAGCAAGCCTTTAGCTTTTGCGAGTCGTTTTCTTGGCGGGCGTTTTGTTCGTAAGAATCCCGCACACTTGATCCCACGCTTTCTTACCAGCGGTTCCCGCCTTCGGGCGATCCCACACCATGTGCGCCTGATCGCGCGGATCCACCTCACCTTCGTCGCGCACTAGAACGTTGGTCGACGTGTAGACCGTGCTGCGTACGCGCTTGACACGTACTGGCGAGCACCGGACGTACGCACGCTCCACCAGGCGAGAGTACTGTTTCTTGTTCTCGAGCACGCGCGGCCGCGAATAATCCCAACTCGTCACAGCCGTCCACGTGCCAGGCGTCTGCTGCGCGACGCTTGCGGTGTCGAAGATCACCGTGACATCGGAATCCTTATAAACCTGACGCCACGGCGCCTGCGCGACCGTGACCGAAGGAATTGCAAAGAATGCAAAGAGCGCTAACCGCGTCGCGAAACGCTGCATGAAATCTCCTTACTACTGTGTGACACAAAATGATTGCTGTAATCGCTCCAACAGCACCCGGAACGATGTTGCGGGTTTGGATTATATACACCTGACGTCTCGGGTCGCTACGGCCACTGCAAATGAACGGCAAGATGTCGCGCGTAATAGGACCAACGGCGATGGCTTCGGCTGTCGCCATCGCATTCTATCTTCTCGCGCGTGATTTAAAGTCATATCACTACCGCGATTTGATGCGGCAGGTCTGGACGCTGCCGCACTCGCATCTCTCACTCGCGCTGCTCCTCACCGCGGTCGCCTACGCGGTGTTGCCGGGCTACGATGCAATCGCGCTCGCGTACGTCGACCATCCACTCGCTGCGCGCCGCATCGCGTTGGGCTCATTCATCGCCTACGCACTGAGTCACAGCCTCGGCTTCCCGCTCTTGAGTGGCGGTCCTGTGCGCTATCGCTTCTGGAGCGCCTGGGGACTTTCGACGTCGGAGATCGCGCAGGCAATCAGCTTCGCCGG
>DASTGU010000177.1:0-15182 GCA_035718845.1 Gemmatimonadaceae bacterium
CCTCGACAACTACGCCTCGTTCTCGCACGTGCTCTCGGTGCTGCGCACGATCGGGATCGGCGTGGTGCGGGGCGAAGCGGGCACCGACCGGCGCGAATGGACCGGGTTCCTGTCGCTGCTGCTGACGATGGCCGCGCGCGACCAGGCGGCGAACCGGTTCTACGAGCTCCAGGGCCGGATGCGCGAGACCAACGTCACGCACATCGTCATCGAGCCGCCCATCGAGAACGACGGCTCGCAGGACGACGACGCCCACAACAAGGAACAGTCGAAGCGCACCTACCAGCGCTCCGTCGCCGTCACCAAGGAAGTGATCAACTCGGTCCGCATGGGCCGGGTGACCAGCGTCAAGAAGGTGAAGCGCGCGGTGCAGGCGATCGTGGACCAGGTGCTGGCCGACGAGACCTCGCTCATCGGCCTCACCACGCTGCGCGACTACGACGACTACACGTTCACGCACTCGGTGAACGTCTGCATCTTCTCCATTGCTCTTGGCCGTCGGCTCGGCATGAGCAAGTTGCAGCTCTACGAGCTCGGCCTCGCCGCATTGATGCACGACATCGGCAAGTCACGAGTGCCGCTCGACCTGTTGCAGAAGAACGGCGAGCTCACCGAAGAAGAATGGAAGTGGATGGCAGCGCATCCATGGCTCGGTGTGCTGGTGCTGTTCCAGTTCCGCCGCCAGCAGGACGAGCTGTCGTACCGCGCGATGACGGTTTGCCAGGAGCATCACATGAAGATCGACCTGACCGGGTACCCGAAGAGCATCCGCCCGCGACAGGTGAGCCTGCTGAGCAAGATCGTCTCGATCGCCGACGGCTACGATGCGGCGACGACGCGACGCGTCTATCGTACTGAAGCGATTCCGCCATCGGCCGTGCTCGAAGAGATGCGCGACAATCCGCGTCGCGGACTGGACCAGGTGCTGGTGAAGGCGTTCATCAACCTGCTCGGCATTTATCCGGTCGGCACGCTGGTGGTGCTGGATACGTTCGAGCTGGCAATAGTTTCCGCAGCGAGCGCGAACCCGGAGATGCTTTCGCGCCCGACGGTCAAAATCATCTCTGACGCACAGGGGAATACAATCAGTCCACCATTGACTGTGGACCTAGCCGTTCCGGAAGCGGGAGGCCAATATGCCCGGACGATCATCAAGACGGCTGACCCCGACCGCTATGGCGTCACACCAGGCGACTACCTCATCTAGCTCGATCGCGCGTCGTTTCGACGCGCTCAGAAAAGAATCGCGACGTGCTCTGGTTTGCTATGTAACGGCAGGCCACCCTGACGTCGCGCGCTCGCTGGACATCCTGCGCGCCCTTCAGGAAGGAGGGGCGGACATCGTCGAGCTCGGCGTTCCGTTCTCTGATCCGATCGCCGATGGTCCCGTCATTCAGGAGAGCTCTTACGCAGCGCTCCAGCAGGGCATGAACTACGACGGCGCGCTGGAGCTCATAGAACGCGCGTCGCTCGAGATTCCGGTTGTTCTCTTTACTTATTTGAATCCGGTGCTCGCGGCGGGTGAGGATGCCCTCACGCGGGCCGCCGATGCCGGAGCGAGTGGCATTCTCATCACCGACATTCCGGTGGGCGCCGACCCCGAGCGTGAAGAGTGGCTCTCGAACAGCCCGCTCGATTTCATTCGACTGGTTGCGCCGACGACACCGCGCGAGCGAATGGCGGAGATCGCCCGGCATGGAAGTGGATTCGTTTATCTTATCAGTCGCCTCGGCGTCACCGGCGTGCGTGAAACCATGGACGCAACTCTCCCCGACACGGTCAAACGATTGCGATCAGCAACTGATCTTCCGATTTGCGTTGGCTTCGGCATCTCGACGCCGGCGCAGGCGCGCAGCGTCGGCGAGCTTGCCGATGGTGTTGTCGTCGGCAGCGCTCTTGTTCGCGCCGCCGGGAGCGGTCCGCAGGAAGTCCTCAAGCTCACGCGCAGTCTTCGCGAAGGCCTCGATGGCCGGTAAGGAGACCGACGTCGTAACACTCAAGGGCATGCGCTTTCACGCCCGGATCGGTGTGCTGCCGCACGAAGCCGAGATCGCGCAATCGATCGAGGTAGATGCTTCGCTCTGGGTGCGACGCGGTGGTGCGCGTCCGACAGCGAAGGACATCGTGGATTATCGCCGGGTCTACGAGCTGGTGGCGGAAGTAATAACGAAGGGCCACACCGCGTTTCTCGAAGAAGCCGGCGAGCGCATCGCCGGAAAGGCGTTGGAGTTGCCGCTGGTCGAGCGGGTGCGCATTGCGATCAGAAAGCCGAACGTGGCATTGCCTGGTCCGCTGTCGTATGCGGAAGTGGCTCTCGAACGCGAGCGGGCGTGAAGGATGTCGCGTACGTAGCTCTGGGCTCCAACCTCGGTCAGCGCGAGGTATTTTTGGCGCAGGCGCGTCGCTCGATCTCCGAGCTGCCGAAGACTCGCCTGATCGCCGAGAGCGTCGTCGAGGAAACGGCGCCGATCGGCCCCGTGCAGCAGGGACCTTTTCTGAATCAGATGATCGCCATCGAGACAGAGCTGTCGCCGCAGGAATTGTTGCGGGAGCTGATGCGAATCGAGGAGGAAGCCGGCCGCGTGCGGGATCAACGCTGGGGTCCGCGCACCCTCGATTTGGACATTGTCCTGTTCGAGAACCAAACAGTGAATGATCCGCATCTCGCCGTTCCCCATCGTGAGCTGTCGAACAGACCGTTCTGGCTGCGCGAGCTCACCGAATTGAGGAGCGCCCGGGTTGGATAAACCAAAAGAGCGCCCGGTGACGGTCCGCGATTTCGCGGAGCACAAGAAAAAGGGCGAGAAGATCGTGGTGATGACTGCCTACGATGCGTTGTTCGGTCGACTGGTCGACGAGTCGGGTGTCGACGCGATTCTGGTCGGCGACTCGCTCGGCACCGCGATCATGGGCTATTCGTCGACGCTGCCCGTGACACTCGATCACATGATCTACCACGCGGCGGCGGTGAAGCGGGGCGCAAAGCGAGCGCTGGTGATCATCGACATGCCGTTCCTCTCGTATCAGGCGAGCATCGAGAGCGCAGTTTTGAACTGCGGCCGCGCCATCCAGGAGACGGGAGTCGGGGCAGTGAAAGTCGAAGGCGGGAATCCGGAAATGCTCGATACTGTTCACGCACTTGTGCGCACGGGAATCCCGGTGATGGCGCATATCGGCTTTACGCCGCAGTCAGTGAATACCATAGGTGGCGCCAGAGTGCAGGGTCGTGACGCCGAGGATGCCGAACGGTTGATCACGGAGGCGAAAGGCCTGGAGCAGGCAGGGGCCTTCGCTGTCGTCCTCGAGCTTGTGCCGGCGGCGGTCTCTGCTCGCATAACCGACGCGGTTGGCATCCCAACCATCGGCATCGGTGCCGGTGCTAACTGTGATGGGCAGGTACTCGTCCTTCCCGATGTGCTAGGACTCAACGACGATTTCAATCCGAAATTCCTGAAACGTTACGCCGAGATGGCTGGAGAAGTGCGCGCTGCGGTGGGCGCGTGGGCGAGCGATGTCAGGAGCGGCGCGTATCCCGACGCTGCGCACAGTTTCTAAAAAATTTTCGTATGCAGCTGGTCGAGACGATCGCCGAGATGAGAAGTGTCGTTGCCAATGCCAGGGCTCAGGGCAAGGGCATCTCGTTCGTGCCGACGATGGGTGCGCTGCACGAAGGACATCTCAAGCTGGTGGACGAGGCGAGACGCGTGGGCGAGGTCGTGGTCATGAGCATCTTCGTCAACCCGCTGCAGTTCGGTCCAAACGAAGATTTTGCGCGCTACCCGCGCACCCTCGAGCACGATTCGAATCTCGCCCAATCGCGCGGAGTGGATTTTCTGTTCACGCCGACGAAGGAAGACATGTATCCGTCCTACGCGCCTGTCGTTCAAGTGCACTCGGGCGCGATCGGGAAGGAGTGGGAAGGCGCGCAGCGGCCGCATCATTTCGAGGGCGTGCTTACCGTCGTCGCCAAGTTGTTTCACATCGTGATGCCCGACGTGGCTGTTTTCGGGCAGAAGGATTTGCAGCAAGTCGCAACGGTGAAGGCGATGATCCGCGATCTCAATTTTCCCGTTGGAATCTTGATGGCGCCGATCGTCAGAGATCCGGACGGGATGGCGATGTCGAGCCGCAACCGCTACCTGTCGCCCAAGGACCGTGAGCTGGGGCTAAAACTTTCGCAGGCATTGTTTGCCCTGCGGGACGCCTTTCAGCGCGGCGAGCGCAGAGCCAGTGCGCTCGAGGCGATTGGCTGGAGAATGCTAGAGCGTGTTCCCGGTTTGACGCCGCGTTATCTGGCGGTCGTAAACGCCGACACTTTCCAGCGCGTCAATACGGTAAGGCACGGCGATGCCGCGGTTGGCGCGGTTCGGGTTGGCGAAACAAGGCTGATCGATAACATCATTTTCTGATGCTGCAACTTCAGGCTTCGGGGCTTCCGACTTGGGCGCAGGTGAGCGAGCGACGATTCGCTCACATTCAACGCGTGACGTCATTGCTGCGCGCGTGGGGCGCGGCGATGCGGGTTCCGGCAGAAGAAGCCAACGCCTGGATCGACGCCGGCACCTGGCACGACGCGCTGCGTGACGCACCGCTCGACGAGCTGCGCGAGATCACCGGTGATCATACGTCGCCGGATGGTTTGCTTCATGGGCCGGCGGTGGCGATCAAGCTCGAGGCAGAAGGCGAGCGCAGGAAAAGCCTGCTCGAGGCAATCCGTTATCACACCGTCGGGCACGCGCACTGGGACCGCATTGGGCGCGCGCTCTACATGGCCGACTACCTCGAGCCGGGACGAAAATTCCTCGCCGAGGATCGCGGATTCCTCGCGAGTCAGGTGCCGCACAATTTCGACGGAGTATTCCGCCAGGTAGTGCGCTTCCGTCTCGAGTGGTCGGTGCGCGAAGGAAATCACATTTTCCCCGAGACCGTCGAGCTCTGGAATAGCCTGCGGTGATCGCGGGAGGCGGGAGGGGGGAGGCGGGAGGCGGTAAGTGAGAGGCGAGAGGCGAGAGGCGGTAGGCGGACCTCCGGGACGTCGACGCTACGGCCGGATCATACTGCTCTTTCTGATTCTCGCTGTCCTGTCGGTAACCATCTGGTTCGGCATTCGGGCGTTCTCGAATCCCACCGAGCCATCGGTTCCGGACGACGCGCGCGCGCCGGACGGCGTGAGGATCAAAGTCGAAGTTCTCAACGGGACTAAGACCCGTGGGCTGGCGCGCAAAGCAACTGATTTCCTGCGCGATCGAGGCTTCGATGTCGTCGGTTCAGGTAATGATGCAGAGCAGCGGGCGAAGACCGTCGTCTATGATCGGTCGTTGCATCCGGAGTGGGCGCGGCTGGTCGCACGAGCTATGAACGCGCCGGTCGTCTCGCGACCGGACAGCTCACGCTACCTGGACGTTACCGTCCTCATTGGCGCCGACTGGCGCCCGCCGCCGCTGCCGTTCCACCCGTAGCTGCCCGCACGCGGCCGCGATGTCCATCCCGCGGCTCTTGCGGATCGCGACTTCCACGCCGCGCTCACGCACTCTGCGCGCGAAGGCAGCGATGCGCTGCGGAGTCGTTGGCGTGAAGTCTCCCGCGCCGCCTGGATGCAGCGGAATCAGATTGACGAATGCTCCGGCATCGCGCGCGTGCGCGGCGAGCTGCACCGCCTGTTCGTCGCTGTCGTTGATTCCGCCCAGCATCACGTACTCGAACGTGACTCGGCGCTCGAAGACTTTCGCCCCTTCGATCACGCTGGCGAGGGGATATTTGGTATTGATCGGCATCAGCGCCTGACGCAGCTCGTCGGTCGGCGCGTGAATCGAAAACGCGAGTCGGAACTGCTCGGGACGTTCGCCGAGCGCGATGATGCCCGGCAGCACGCCAACCGTCGACACTGTGATATGTCGCGCACCAATCCCGAATCCGCGCTCAGAATTGAGCACGGTCAACGTTGGATCAACCGCCTTCCAGTTCATGAGGGGCTCACCCATCCCCATGAAAACGATGTTCGTGATCTGCTTCGGGGGTTCCAGCAGCTTCATCTCACGGACCTGGCCGGCGATCTCGAACAGCTGGAGATTGCGCGAGAATCCCATCGCGCCCGTCGCACAGAAAGCGCACTGGAGCGCGCATCCAGCCTGCGAGGAAATACACAACGTCAGGCGCGAGCCTTCCGGAATCGCGACTGTCTCGATGAACTCGCCGTCGTGCAGCCGGAAGAGAAACTTCTCGGTGCCATCGGTCGACGTCTGGCGAGTTGCCAGCGGCAGTCGCGGCATGGTGAAATGCTCAGCGAGGAGATTGCGGAACGCGAGCGGCAGGTCAGTCATGTCAGCGAACGAATCGACCGGACTCTGCCAGAGGTGGCGCGCGACCTGTGAGCCGCGGAACGGTTTCTCGCCGTGCTCGGTGGCGAAAGCGCGCAACGCCTCCTCGGCCTCCGTCGGGAGCATATTGAGGAGGTTCACGCGCGTATCAGCGGCCTCCCGATTGTTGCGATTGTCGTTCATGCTCCTTCCACCAAGTCTATGCAGTTACTAAATTTAACCCCTCTCAACACCTTATTCGACCCACGGTTCCAGCGCTGACGACAACGGCTCCCAAATCGAGCTTTGCTACGGCAAAGCGCACTCACCTGAGCGGCGAGCTCAGATCATCTCACGTCGGCGCGCAAGTCAAGTTGGGTGGCTGGGTTCATCGAACCCGCAACCTCGGCGGTATCGTCTTCATCGATCTCCGCGACCGCGCCGGAATCGTCCAGGTCACCTTCGATCCGCGCTGGACTCCACAGGATGTGATCGAGCGCGCGGGTAAGCTCGGCCTCGAGACAGTGGTGATCGTTGAAGGTGAAGTCGCTGCGCGTCCGACGGAGATGCGCAATTCCGAAATGGAAACCGGCGATGTCGAAGTCCGCGCGAAGACTTTCACGGTTGTCGGGCCAGCTGAAACGCCGGCAATTCCGGTCGCGCGCGGCAAAGGCGAAAAACTTCCGGCCGAAGAGCTGCGACTAAAACACCGCAATCTCGATCTGCGTCGTAGCGAGCTGCAGCGCAATCTGATCATGCGCCATCGCCTGCAGCAGACGACGCGGCGTTATCTGGATGAGCGCGGCTTCCTCGAGATCGAGACGCCGATTCTTACGAAGCCGACGCCGGAAGGCGCGCGCGACTACGTGGTGCCCAGCCGGATCCACGCGGGAGAGTTCTACGCGCTGCCACAGTCGCCGCAGCTGTACAAGCAGCTGCTGATGGTGGCGGGCTTCGATCGCTACTTCCAGATCGCGCGCTGCTTCCGGGACGAGGATTTGCGCGCGGATCGGCAGCCGGAGTTCACCCAGATCGACATCGAAGCTTCCTTCATCGAGCGCGAAGATATCATTCGCCTCACCGAGGGCATGCTTGCCGCGTTGTGGGGAGACGCGGGCCATCAGATCCCGGAGAGCTTTCCGCGGCTGAGCTATGCAGACGCGATGGAGAGATTCGGCTCCGATCGTCCGGACATGCGCTACGAGCTCGAGGTCTTCGATGCCAGCGACGCATTTCGTGATTCCGAATTCAGCATCACCAAATCGGCGCTCGCTGCTGGCGGGCGAGTGCGCGGCATTCGTGCACCCGGTGGCGCGTCGCTCTCCCGCAAGCAGGTCGACGAGATCGAGGCAATTGCGAAGTCGGGCGGCGCCGGTGGATTGATTCGGCTCAAGCGCGGAGCGAGCGGGCTCGAAGGGCCCGCCGCCAAGTTCATTAGCGAAGCGGGAGCGTCGCGACTCGCGATTGGTGAAGGCGACCTGGCACTCCTCGTTGCTGGACCCGAGACAGTGACCAGCACCGCGCTCGACCGCGTCCGTCAGGATGTTGCGCAAAGACTGTCGCTGGTGTCCGAAGGGAAGAGATCATTCCTGTGGGTGACTGATTTTCCACTGTTCATACGGGACGAGCACGGCGCGTTGACGTCGGTTCATCACCCGTTCACAGCGCCGAATCCGGAAGACATGCGGCTGCTCGACACAGCGCCGGAGAAAGTTCGTGCGCTCGCCTACGACGTCGTCTTCAACGGCACCGAGCTCGGCGGTGGTAGCATTCGAATCAACGACCCGGCGCTGCAGCGAAGAGTTTTGGGGCTGCTGGGTATTAATGAGGAGCAGGCGCAGAACCGATTCGGCTTCCTGCTCGACGCGCTCAAAGCAGGCGCACCCCCGCACGGCGGCATTGCGCTCGGCTTCGACCGCATCGCGATGATGCTCGCCGGAGCATCGTCCTTGCGGGATGTGATTGCATTTCCCAAGACCACCGCGGCGCGTGCGCTGTTTGAGGACGCGCCGACTACCGTGCCACCCGAAGACCTAAGGGAGCTTCATCTTCAAAGATCAACGAGTTGACGTGAGCGAAGAACAAACAATTCAGCGCCTGAACACCGAGGGAGCGGACATGCTGACCCTCGCCGGAGTGAATGACGAAAACCTCGTCGAGCTCGCGCGCCAGACAGGCACCAAGATCGCCCTCAGAGGCGAGACCCTCGCGATAAGCGGAAGCAGCGACGCCGTAGCCCGCGCTGTTCCAATCGCACAGCGGATGATCGACACCGCCAAACAACAAATGCCACTCACCGCCGATGACGTGCTGCGCATGACCATCGAAGGCGGGCGCGGCGAAGGCAACGGCAACGGCGGCGACGAAGCGCGTATTGTTCTGCCCGGTGTCCGCAAAATCATCCAGCCGAAGACCAGCGGACAGGCCGAGTACATGAAACTGATGGCCGACAACGACATTGTCGTGGGAATCGGCCCCGCCGGAACCGGCAAGACATACCTCGCGGTCGCGGCTGCCGTCGACGCGCTGTCACGGAAGCGTGTGCGCCGAATCGTGCTCGCGCGTCCGGCCGTGGAAGCAGGCGAGAGCCTCGGCTTCCTGCCTGGCGACATGCAGGCGAAGGTCGATCCGTATCTGCGGCCGTTATACGACGCGCTCGAGGACATGATGCCGCACGAGCGCGTCCAGAAGTCACTCGAGACGCGCACCATCGAGATCGCGCCGCTTGCCTACATGCGCGGACGCACCCTCGCCGACGCCTTCGTGATTCTCGACGAAGCGCAGAATGCAACGACCGCGCAGATGAAGATGTTCCTGACGCGACTCGGTGTTAACTCGAAGGCCGTCATCACCGGCGACAAGACCCAGATCGACCTGCCGAAGCGCGAAGAATCGGGGCTGGTGCAGATCGAGCGGATTTTGCCGGGAATTGACGGTATCGGTTTTCACTACCTCAACGACGCCGACGTCGTGCGCCATCGCCTGGTGCGCGAGATCATCAAGGCGTACGCGGAAGACTCGGGAGCCTGACGGCAGCTCGTCGCACTCCAGCGAGCTCTGGCCGCCAGCCGGGAGTGGCGGTCTCGTCGAGCGTAAAACGCGTCGGCGTTCCGCTGACGCGCGTTAAGTCAGCAGTGCTGGCCACCCTGAAGGCCGAAAAAGTCCGCGACGCACTGATCTCGGTTGCATTCGTGAGTCGGCCGGCCATCGCGAAGATGAATCAGAAATATCTGCGACATCGCGGTCCAACTGATGTCATTTCGTTCGGGTTCGCGGGCGGCGGCAAACGCGGCGCGGTGATCGGCGATATTTACATCTGCCCCGATGTCGCGCGTGTGAATGCTCGCTCTCAGCGCGTCGCTGTGAGTGAGGAATTGCTGCGTCTGGTGGTGCACGGTACTCTCCACGTACTTGGCTACGACCATCCGGAGACTCTGGACCGCGTGAAATCGCAGATGTGGCGGAAACAGGAGAAGATTCTTGCGCGCGTCGTCTGAGCGTATCCTCGGAGATTTCGACGCCGGTAAGACCGCGGCGTTGGCGCGCGTAGTCAGCATCGTCGAGAATCATCGCGACGACTTCGAGGACATCCTGGGTGAGCTGCATCCTCGCGTCGGCCACGCACGGCGCATCGGCTTGACCGGTCCGCCGGGTGCGGGAAAGAGCAGCGTAACGTCGCTGCTGGTGAAGCGTTTTCGCGACGCAGGACTGAAAGTCGGTGTGATTGCCGTCGATCCGACGTCACCGTTTACCGGAGGTGCTCTGCTTGGTGACCGCGTGCGCATGGAGAACGTCGCGCTCGACAGCGGCGTCTTCATCCGCTCGATGGCCACACGTGGGTCGCTGGGTGGACTCGCTGCCGCAACCCGCGAAGTCGCCGACGTCTTCGATGCTTTCGGCTTCGATCGCATTCTGATCGAGACGGTTGGTGTTGGTCAGTCGGAGCTCGACGTCGCACGCACTGCGGATTCCACGGTGCTGATTCTGGTCCCCGAATCAGGCGATGCCATTCAGACGCTGAAGGCCGGCATCATGGAGGCGGCTGACATCTTCGTCGTCAACAAGTCCGATCGCCCGGGTGCCGACCGGCTGCGCAACGACGTGGAGCTGATGCTCGGACTGCGCAAAGGCATTTCTTTCGACAAAGTGCCGGCGCACCATGGCGTCGATCTCAAGAAATTCAATCCGGCGCGGATGGCCCGCGAAGCGGCTGCGGATCCCGCTCCAACCCACTGGACGCCACCGGTGTTACGGGCTGTCGCGACCAAGGAAGAAGGCATCGACGACCTGGTGGCCGCGCTGGATCGCCACTTCGCTTATCTTGAAGAGAGTGGGCAGTTGCACGCGCGGAGACGCGAGAGAATGCGTGAGCGCGTGATGGACGTCGTCGAGCAGAAAGTCCGCGGCCGGTTGTGGAAGGACACCGGAACCATGAGCTGGCTCGAGCAGCAGCTGCCATCGGTCGAGGAGGGCAGAAGCACGCCTTTCTCAGTTGCCGATCAACTGTTGCGTCAGAGCGCCGAGCTCGTACGTGGGGAAGAGAACTAAATGACCAAACTCAAGAGCTCCAATTCGAAACCGGCGACTGAAAGCGAGCTGATCTCGGCTCTGGAGGAGCAGAGCGCCGAGCTGCGACTGCTGCGCAAGGAAGTCGCGGAATGGCGCCGCAAATACGAGAGCGGTGAGCTGCGCGATCTGGCATTCACCAACTCCGAAAAGGAAGTCCAGCCGATCTACACTCCGCTGGATACTGCCGAGACGGGTGCTGATGCGCTTGGCATGCCCGGCATCTATCCGTACACGCGTGGCGTTCACCCTACGGGCTATCGCGGCAAGCTGTGGACGATGCGCCAATTCGCGGGGTTCGGCTCGGCGCGCGATACCAACGAGCGCTACAAGTTCTTGCTCGATCACGGTCAAACTGGCCTTTCGGTCGCGTTCGATTTTCCGACGCTGATGGGATATGACTCCGATCATCCGCGATCGGAGGGTGAAGTAGGTAAGTGTGGCGTCGCTATCTCCAGCCTCGCCGACATGGAAGTGCTGTTCGACGGCATTCCGCTCGATCAGGTCTCGACGTCGATGACCATCAACGGGCCGGCGGTCATTCTCTACTGCTTCTACATCGCCGCTGCGGAAAAGCAGGGAGTCGATTCACGCAAGCTGCGCGGTACCATTCAGAACGACATTCTGAAGGAGTACATGGCGCAGCACGCGTGGGTGTATCCGATCGAGCCCGCGCTTCGACTTATCGTGGATTGCTTTGAATGGTCCGCCGAGCACGTGCCGCAGTGGAATACGATTTCGATCAGCGGCTACCATATTCGCGAGGCGGGCGCCACGGCAGCGCAGGAGCTCGCGTTTACGCTCGCCGATGGATTCACTTACGTAGAGCGCGGAATTGCACGGGGCCTGAACGTCGACACGTTCGCGCCCCGTTTGTCTTTCTTCTGGGACATCCACAACGACTTTTTCGAGGAGATCGCCAAGCTGCGGGCCGCGCGTCGCATCTGGGCGCGCCACATGAAGGAGCGCTACGGTGCGAAGGACCCGCGCTCACTCATGATGCGGTTCCATTCGCAGACGGCCGGCGTGACCCTCACCGCGCAGCAGCCGATGAACAACGTCGTCCGCGTCGCTTACCAGGCGATGGCGGCGGCACTCGGCGGGACACAGTCACTTCACACCAACTCGATGGACGAGACGCTGGCGCTGCCGACCGAAGACGCGGTGCGCCTCGCGCTGCGCACCCAGCAGATTCTCGCGTACGAGACGGGTGTGCCGAACGTCATCGATCCGTTGGGTGGATCCTATTACGTCGAGACGCTCACGACCGAGCTCGAGCGCGAAGCCGAGGGTCTGTTCAAGCAAATTGAGGATATAGGTGGCGTCGTGCGCGGGCTCGAGACAGGCTGGCTGCAACGGAAGATCAACGAATCGGCGGCGCGCCAGCAGTGGGAGATCGAGCAGCACCGTCGCGTTATAGTCGGCGTAAACGACTTCATCACCGACGAGCCCGAGCTCAAAATCGAGACCCTCAAGATCGCTGAGGAGACCGAGCGCGAGCAGAAGAGAGCGATGGCGGCGATGCGCGCGCGGCGCGACAACAAGGCGGTGCAGCAGAAGCTCGACGCACTCACCAAAGCGGCCGGCACATCGCAGAACCTGATGCCGTTAATTCTCGATTGCGCGCGGTCGTATTGCACGTTGTACGAGATCCGCGCAGCGATGGAGAAAGTGTTCGGCGCCTACCGTGAGCCCGTGTTCTTCTGACGAAGCATCACGAGTGGTGGGAATCCGCCTTCGACGCCCACTATCTCCTCGAGTACAAGCCGCTCTTTACTCCCGAAGGTGACAGGCGCGAAGTAGCCCGACTGCTGGACGTGCTCACGCTCCCGGTTGGCGCGCGCATCCTCGATGTTCCATGCGGGCAAGGGCGTCACGCGCATCTGCTCGCGGAAACCGGATACGATGTCGACGGACTCGACTATTCGCGGCATCTCCTCGCCGTGGCGAGAAAACGTGGAACAGGTCCGAATCTTCGCTACACTCAGGGCGACATGCGCCGACTGCCGGCGCGCTGGACCGGCCGGTTCGACGCGGTGCTGAATCTGTTCACGTCATTTGGCTTCTTCACACACCCTGCCGAGGATGCGCGCGTGGTCAGAGAGTTTGCGCGAGTGCTGAAACCGGGTGGATTCCTCGTGTGGGAAGGCGGCAGCCGCGACGGCGTGATGGCGCGCTTCCTTGCACGCGACTGGTGGACCTCCGACAACACGCTATTTGCCCAGGAGCGCGTGTTCGACCCGCTGTCAGGCTTGCTTACAGTGCGGTCAACGTGGACCCGAGGAAAACGCCAGGGCTCCCGTGCGCATAGCATCAGACTCTACACTGCCAACCGGCTCGCCGAGCTTTTCGCCGAGAACGGTCTGGTGGTAGAACGTGCATACGATGGGTTCACCGACAAGCCGCTGCGTCGGACGTCTTCGGAGATGATGCTGGTCGCCCGCAAGGAGTAGCCCGTCCCGCTCGCGCATTTCAGCCGCTAACTTTTGATATCCCTATGAGACCAATTCGAGTTCTTGTCGCCAAGCCCGGCCTCGACGGACACGACCGCGGTGCCAAGGTAGTGGCTGCAGCGCTTCGCGACGCCGGAATGGAAGTGATCTATACCGGGCTGCATCAAACGCCGGAGATGATCGCGACTGCCGCGGTGCAGGAAGATGTCGACGTCGTCGGCCTGTCGATCCTCAGCGGCGCGCACATGACCCTGATTCCGCGCGTGAACGACCTGCTGCGCGAGAATGGCCGCGACGACATCCTGATTACCGGCGGCGGGATCATTCCCAAAGAAGATGTCGAGGCGTTAGAGAAACTCGGCATTGGACGGCTGTTCGGACCCGGTACGCCGACCACGGAGCTCGTCGCCTACATCAAAGACTGGTTCGCCACGCGAGAAAAGCAGGAAGCCTAGTGACGAATCGCCTGCGCGAGCTGAGCGACGAAGTCAGGGCGCTCGAAGACAAGCTCCGCGAGGCCGGCGGAGCCAAACGCCTCGAAAAACTTCACCAGCAGGGAAAACTTTCGGCGCGTGAGCGTGTCGATCTGCTGCGTGACCCCGATTCGACGATGCTCGAGATCGGGATGCTGGTCGCATACGATCAGTACGATGGTCAGGCGCCGGCCGCCGGCGTGGTCACAGCCGTGATCAGAGTTCACGGCCGCGAGACGGTGGTGGTCGCCAACGACGCGACCGTCAAAGCGGGATCGTGGTGGCCGGAGACCATCAAGAAGATTCTGCGCGCGCAGGAGATCGCCATGCGCTGTCGGATCCCGATTGTCTATCTCGTCGATTCGGCCGGCGTCAATCTGCCTTACCAGGGCGGAGTGTTCCCGGGACAGTACGGCGCGGCGCGAATCTTCTACTACAACTCCATCATGCGGCGGTATCTGCGTATTCCGCAGATCGCGGCCGTGATGGGTCAGTGCGTCGCGGGCGGCGCTTATCTGCCCGCGCTGTCCGATGTGATCCTGATGGTGAAGGGCACCTCGTTCATGGGACTGGGTGGTCCGAACCTGGTGAAAGGAGCAACGGGGCAGGTCGTCGACGCAGAGACGTTGGGTGGTGCATCAACGCACACCGAAATCAGCGGGGTCGCCCACTACAAGGTCGACAACGATCAGGAATGCCTCGCCAGGATCCGCGACTTTATCGAGCGTCTGCCAGCGACCTCGCGCGACGTCGCGTTGATGCGGCGGGCATCGCCACCTGCCGCTTCCGCCGAAAGCCTGTACGACGTTTTGCCGGCTGATCACCGCATGTCTTACGACATGTATGATGTGTTGCGCGCCATACTCGACGACGGGAAGATCGACGAATTCCAGGCAGAGCTCGCGAAGGAGATGATCTGCGGCGACGCACGCATTGACGGCATCGCTGTTGGCGTAATCGCCAATCATCGCGGGCTGATCAAAGGCCGAAAAGGCGACAAGCCTCGCTTCGGCGGCATCATCTATACGGAAAGCGCCGAGAAGGTCGCGTACTTCATCGAGCGTTGTGATCGTCTCGGCATCCCGCTGCTCTTCGTGCAGGACGTGTCCGGCTTCATGGTGGGAACCGAAGAAGAGCAGGAAGGAATCATCCGGGCCGGCGCTCGCTTTGTCGAAGCGATGGCCACTGCGCGAGTGCCCAAGATCGTGCTCACGGTCAATCACGCATCGGGCGCCGGCTATTACGCGATGGCGGGCCAGGGCTTCGATCCCGATTTCATTCTGAGCTGGCCGACCGGAAGGATGGCGGTGATGGAAGGTGAGTCAGCGATTCAGGCTGTCCATGGCCCCGCGCTCGAAAAAGCGAAGCAGAAAGGCAGTAAGACAGATCCTGAA
>DASTGU010000178.1:0-3555 GCA_035718845.1 Gemmatimonadaceae bacterium
GGGCCCCATGCCGGTCGTGGGATCTTGTATTGAGTGAGATCGCCGAGCGTGATGCGGGCCGTGAGACGGCCCAGTCGATCGGCGACCGGAGGGGGGAGTAAACTGAGAATGATGCCGGTGCGCTGGACGGGCATCCCGAACGGATCGCGCGGCACGATCATCGGCGGCGTGCGAATGCTGATCGCGACGAACTTACCACCGTTCTCGGCGATATCCGCGGCGATCTCGGCGCCGCTGTTTCCGCTTCCGACGACGAGCACTCGCTTGCCGGCGAACGGCTTCGGGTTCGCATAGGTCAGTGAGTGGGTCAGCTCGCCACGAAAGTCCGCCGTACCCGGCCAGTGCGGATCGATCGGTCGTCGGTATTGACCCGTCGCGACGACGATCGCGCGCGTACTCCACGTCCGCCCGTCAGCTGTCGCCACTTTCCAGCGTGAATGGCCAGGATCCCACCAGATCGCGTTTGCCTGAGCGCCGGTAACGACGTTCAGGCCAAAGTGGTCCGCGTACTCGCGCAGGTAGGCAACGAATTGATCGCGCGACAGATACTTCGGGTAGCGCGACGGAATCGCGAAATGCGCGAGACCCGAAAATCCGCGCACTGTGTGCAGATGCAATCGATCGTAGCGACGCGCCCAGGTCCCGCCGACCTGTTGATCCTGCTCGAGAACAACGGGGTCGATTCCCTGCTGCTTGAGCGCACCGGCGGCTGATAAGCCCGCAGCACCGCCGCCAACCACGATCGCTGACGTCTCTGGCATCCGGCAATCTTGACGCAACGCATCGCGTGGTGCAATCTCGCCGCGGCATCTCACCCGCACTTCCGGAGGAAGGATGAAACGAACGCTCGCATTGCTGGCGATCGCAGCAATCTCCCAGCTCGCGTCAGCGCAGACTAAGGATGAACGGGCGATCCGCGCCCAAGGCGAGGCATGGATGAACGCAATCAACGCGCGCGAGCTAGACAGGATCGTCGCCGTGCACAAGCCGGACGCGATTTACATGATGTCGCACCAGCCACTGATTCGCGGCGCGGTTGCGATTCGCAGCGGATGGTCGGAGGCGCTCAAGCTCCCCAATTACAAGGTGCATTGGACGCCGACGCGTATCGACGTTGCGAGTCCGCGCGTAGCCACCGAGTACGGCACTTACACGGAATCCTACAACGGGCCGGACGGAAAAGTCGTCACCGACGGCGGCAACTACGTCACGATCTGGAACAAGGTGAATGGCAAGTGGCTCGTCGCGCTCGATGCGCCGAACACCACCACGCCGCTGCCTGCTCCGCCGGAAATGCCGGCGACGATGGCGAACGTGCAGATCACCCCGAACGCCACGGTGAATTGGGTCCCGCTCAACGTTCCTGGTTTTGATCCGGGCACTCAGCTCGCCGTGATCAATGGTGATCCGACCAAAGCCGGCGAGTACACCCTTCGTCTGAAATTCCCCGCCGGCTATCGATTCCCGGTGCATTGGCATCCAGGCGCCGAGAATCTGACGGTGCTGTCCGGCTCGTTCCTGTTCGCGCCGGGAAACACGGCTGACTGGAGCCAGGTCAAGACCTACGGGCCTGGTGATTACATCTTCGCGCCCGCCCGTCACGCGCACTTCGGCGGCGCCGAGACCGAAACGGTCGTCGAGCTGCACGGCGTCGGCCCGTTCGCGATCAACCTCGGCGTACCCAAGTAATCGAAGACGCGACACGCGAGGCGACATCGGTGTCGCCTCCGTGAACGCCCGACCTGAAACTCTCCCGAATCCCGAGCGATCGATCAGGATCGCTCGGGTCTTCTTCGGCTAAAGTGTCAACAGACACGGCGCTAAATTAGGGGAATCGGGAGGACTCGTCGGATGACCAGCAGGACTTTTTTCAGCATTGCCGCAGTCGCGCTCATCACGGCACCGCCATTGGCCGGCCAGGTTGCGCAATCGACCGATCAAAAAGCGATCAGAGCGCTATCCGGCGAATGGCAGAAGTACATCGCCGACAAGAATGTCGACAAGATCGTCGCGCTCCACACGAGCGACGCTGTGGTGATGCCGTCCAACAATCCGGCGGCAAAGGGCGCCGGATCTATCCGCGCGCTGTACTCGGATCTCGTCAACACGCCGGGCCTCAAGCTTTACTGGACGCCGACCAAGATCGACATCGCCAGCTCCCGTGTCGCCACCGAATACGGAACGTATACCCAGTCGTACGAGACGGCTCGCGGTCGGATCGGAGAGAGTGGCAACTACATCACCATCTGGCACAAGGTGAACGGACAATGGCGCGTCGCGGTCGATGCGCCGATCAGCACGGTGCCGATGCCGGCGGCGTGGCCCGCCGAGACAACGCAGATGGTGTCGCGCTCGAACGATCAGCTGACGTGGAGCGATTTTTCGCCGGCTGGATTCCCTGCCGGCGGTAAGATCACGGTGCTACAGGGCGATCCGTTCAGTCCGGGGCAATTCGTGTTGCGGCTGCAGTTGCCCGACGGCTACCAGATTCCGCTGCACTGGCATCCGACTGGTGAATACCTGACGGTGATTTCCGGCGAGGCGCAGCTCGGGATGGGCAACACGGTCGATATGAATTCGACGCAGCGTTTCCGCACCGGAGATTTCGCGTTCATTCCGGCGCGGCAGGCGCATTACGGACGGACGACGGGAACGACAGTGCTGCAGATCAGCGGGCAAGGGCCGTTTCAGCTCAATATCGGAGCTCCCAAGTAGGACTGAGGCGTTCGGACCAACGGCATTGCTGATCGCTGATTAAGTGAGGATCGCGGAAACTATTTCCGCGGCCAGGTGTTGGTGGTGGTGTCCGCGTCCATCCAGATGCCGGTGTCGAGTGTCGTGGATTGAAGGGTTTTGTTCGTGGCGATCGGAACGATGGTGTGCTTCAGATCGCGCGCCCAGATAGCCGCGGTCTGATGGAACGTCTGAGTGGTTCCATCGGCGAACTTGGCGACGATATCAACCGGAACGGGCATCCCACCAACGTTGGCGATGTGCACGTCGTAGCCGTTCCCGGTCTTCTCAGCCGTTAACAGGTTCAAATCGATGTAGCCTGGATTGAAGAACCACGCATTCCAGTACCAGTTGAGATTCTGGCCGGTGATGTTGTTCACCGAGTTGAAGAAATCCCACGGGATCGGATGCTTGCCGTGCCAGCGATCCATGAAGCCATGCAACGCAGCGCGGAATTGAGTGTCGCCCAGCATGTCCTTGAGCGCGAGGTAGCCGAGTGCCGGCTTGCCGTACGAGTTGTCACCGTACGCGGCGCCAGTTAGTGCGTCGGTCGGCGTAATGGTCGGCAGATCCTCGAGTCCCGATGGATTCCCCGCCCAACCGCTCACCCGGAACTGCTTGAAGAATCCGCCGGCGCGCTCGGCGCCAAGGTCAGAGACTCCGATCAAATATTCGAACGCCGTCGCCCAGCCTTCGTCCATGTAGGCGTAGCGGGTTTCGTTGATGCCCATGTAAAACGGGAACCAGCTGTGCGCGATCTCGTGCTCGACGACGAAGCGCGCGAACACGGTGTCAGGGAAGGCTTCGTCGTTGACGAACATC
>DASTGU010000179.1:0-5540 GCA_035718845.1 Gemmatimonadaceae bacterium
TAATCACCAGCGCGGTCCGGATCCGGCGCGTGTCGTCGCACGAGTGAGTCGACTTCCTCTCTGAGGATTTGATACTCACGCTCGAGTGCGTGCTCGGTCCAGCCAAGACGATATCTCTGGCGCCCGTGCAGCTCCGCGACCAGCCGCTGAATCTTGATGCCGTCGGACAGCAGCTCCGACTCGGCGGCGTTATCAAGCTCGCCGGCGTTCTCGAGCACCACCAGCGACTGGAACAGATCGCTGAGGAAGCTCGACGCGTGGTCCTCCAGCAGCGCATTTGGCAGCGACTGCGATTTGGAGAACAACGGATCGCTGCGCAGCCTGTCTATGTACCTCACCATGAGTGTCTCGAGATCGTGGCGAAGCCGATCGCCAATACGCGCGCGACCTTGGGACTTCACTGGCTTGATTCCGGATGCGGGCATGGTGGCGGGAGGCGGGAGGGGAGAGCCGGGAGGCGGATTCGGTGATTCCATGTTCGTCGATCCAACTTAACGATCTGCGCTGACGCGCACACAAAAAAGAAGGAGGGCTCGCTGAGCCCTCCTTCCTGGCAAGCGATCGAATCGTTATGCGGTCGTCGACAGCGAATCGTATCGGTACGTCTCGACCGTCGGCTTTCCGGACATAACCGGGCGTAGCGCCTTGTCGATTTGTGGATACGTAGCCGACTCGTACTTGCGCGCTGAATCCAGATTGCTCCAGACGCTGATCGTCAGCACGTGATCATTGTCAACCAGCAACAGCTCGTTCCTGAAGCCATCCTGCTTCTTCAGAACTGGAAGAATGTCGTTTCTGAAAATCGTATGGAACTCTTCACTCTTGTCGGTCGCGATGTCGAAGCGAACGCTGCGTGCGACCTGCTCGTTAGTGATCTTCTGCATTTGAATCTCCAAAACACCCCGTCGGAATACGCCGGCCCCTGCGTGCGAGGATGACCGCAGAACGGCAACGACAGAGGCCCAACTCCGGCGCCCAACCCATTTTCAGATTGCATTAACCAGTACTGCACGTTTGGGCCCGAATCACCGATTGTTGGCAACTATTTTCACAAGTCGCGTGGCGCACACGAGTTACCTGTTGAGTGCACGATCCGGTGCAGACGTTCCTCTCGAAGCGCCCGGCGGCGCGCGAAATGCATTAGATTCATCATACGTTCTCATGAAGAACATGTGCGGGAAGATCCCACCAGCCCGCATTTCGATCTGCCTCGATTAAGGCAGCATCCCGGCGCTACTGGCGACGCCTTCCACGCCAGGCGCTCAAATGAAACCCAAGAAGAAAAGCCTTAGAGAGAAGCTATTCGGCTTTCTCGGTAAACGAAAAGCGACCCCTGCGGCCGCTAGCCATCAACCATCCGCTGCAGTCGTCAACGAAACCGGAACCCCGTCACCCAAGCGACGCGCTCCGCGCATTATCGGAATAACTGAACAGCGACTTCGTGCGCGAAATCAGGGATCCTGGATGATGAGCGCGAAAGCCTGGAAGAAATTCATGGGCGCCGATACGACACCCGCAAAAGAGTAGGGTCCCGTGAAAACACATCCGGTAAATTCGAGCAACGGCAAGGGCGTCTTCGACATGTTCCGCCGTCGTACGGCGGCAGTCCTCAGCGCCGAGGCACTACAGAGCGCGATCTTCAACAGCGCCAACTTCTCCAGCATCGCGACGGATGCGAAGGGAGTGATCCAGATCTTCAACGTCGGCGCCGAGCGCATGCTAGGCTACGAAGCCGCGGAAGTGGTCAACAAGATCACCCCGGCCGACATCTCCGATGCGCACGAAATCGTCGCGCGCGCCCAGGCACTGAGTGAGGAAGTAGGAACCGAGATCGCCCCCGGCTTCGAGGCGCTGGTGTTCAAGGCCTCGCGCGGCATCGAGGACATCTACGAGCTCACCTATGTCCGCAAGGACGAGAGCCGCTTTCCAGCCGTGGTATCAGTCACCGCGTTGCGTGATGCCCACGACATGATTATCGGCTATCTGCTCATCGGGACGGACAACACCGCCCGCAAGCAGATCGAGGACGAGCGCAAGAAGCTCGAGCAGCGGCTGCAGCAGAAAAACGCCGAGCTCGAGGAAGCGAGCAGAATGAAATCGGAGTTTCTCGCCAACATGTCGCACGAGCTGAGAACGCCGCTCAACGCGATCATCGGCTTCTCCGAGGTGCTCGGCGACGGCCTCATCGGCAACCTCACCGATCAACAGAAAAAATTCATCGGCGACATCTTCAGCAGCGGTAAGCACCTGCTGTCGTTGATCAACGACATCCTGGATCTCTCCAAGGTCGAAGCAGGCAAGATGATGCTGGATCTGGAGTCGGTTCAGATCGCGTCGCTGTTCGCCAACAGTCTGTCGATCGTCAAGGAAAAAGCGCACGCTCGGCACATCAGTCTCACCTTGAACGCGCCGCGTGAGCTCGGCTCGATTCGCGCCGACGCGCGCAAGGTCAAGCAGATCGTCTACAACCTGCTGTCGAACGCGGTGAAGTTCAGCACCGACGGCGGTGAAGTGAATCTCGAGGCGCGGCGCGTACCGAGAGAGCAGGTGGGCCGTCTACGCCCCGACGTCACCGGCCGCGTCTTCCCACTCGTCGAGAACGGGTTCGAGGAGTTCCTCGAGATCGCCGTCACCGACAGCGGCATCGGCATCACGCCGGGCGGGATGGAGTCGCTGTTCAAGCCGTTCAGTCAGATCGACAGCGGACTTGCACGCAAGTATCAGGGCACCGGACTCGGTCTGGCGATGATCAAGCTTCTTTCCGAGCTCCACGGCGGTACTCTTTCCGTCGAGAGCGAGGTTGGCAACGGCTCGCGATTTACCGTCTGGCTTCCGCTGCGACCCAGCGACGAGAAAACTCAGGACGATCTGGTCGCTGTCGTCGGCCAAGTCGACCTGTCGGCGGGCGATCGGATCGCCCTCGTCATTGAAGACGATTACAAGTCTGCCGATCTCATTCGCGTCCAGCTTGAAACCGAGGGCTTCAAGATTCTCCATGCTCCGACAGCCGAGCAAGCGCTCGTTCTCGCCGAGCAGCACACCCTTGCGCTGATTACGCTCGACCTGATGCTCCCAGGGATGGACGGTTGGGAGCTGCTCGGCCGGCTGAAGCAGATGAAATCGCTCAGACACGTACCGATCGTCATCGTCTCCATCGTCGCCGACCGCAACAAAGGCTTTGCACTCGGCGCGGCGGCAGTGATGCAAAAACCGCTATCGCGGCAGGAGTTATATGATTCGCTCGTCGCGCTCGGACTGATTCCGCTCAACGCGGGCGGGACGCTGCAGATACTCATCGTCGATGATGATCCACGCGCGGTCGATCTGGTTGCGCTCCACGTCGATGGCCTGGCGAGCAAGATCTTGCGCGCCTATGGCGGCCGCGATGCCATCGACATCGCTCGACGCGAATTGCCGGATCTGATCGTGCTCGATCTGATGATGCCGGACGTGACCGGCTTCGACGTCGTCCAGGCGCTGCATGAGCAGCCCGGCACCGCCAACATCCCGATACTGATCGTCACGTCGAAGACGATAACCGCCGAGGATCGTGGTAAGCTGAATGGATTGGTGGCGACGATTCTGGAGAAGGGAGATTTCGACGGCAGCCGACTCGCCAGCGAAGTGAGGCGAGCCGTCGCGCGCCGGCAGGTCCCAGCCTGAGATGGCAAAAGTCCTGGTAGTAGAAGACAATCCAGCGAACATGACCCTGGCGACATTTCTGCTGGAGTCCGCCGGTCACACTTCGTTGCGGGCAGTCGACGCGGAAGCGGGTATCGCGCTGGCGAGCGCGGAGCAGCCCGATCTCATTCTGATGGATATTCAGCTGCCCGGCATGGATGGCTTGCGTGCGACCGGCATCCTGAAAGGCGATGCTGCAACGCGTGACATCCCGGTAATCGCCCTTACCGCACTGGCGATGAAAGGTGATGAGGCGCGCATCCGCGCCGCAGGTTGTGACGGCTATATCGCCAAGCCGCTTTCCTACAAGGATTTCCTCGAGACGATTGCCGCGCAGCTCGAAAAGCGCATCGCTGGTACTCCGTGACATGCATCACATGAACGAGGTTTTGCAATGAAGAGATCAGGAGCGTTTGAGAGTTACGTCTATCGGAATTTCAAGTTCGTCGCCGCGTGCGTTCTGGCGATCGTGGTTTTTACGATTCTTTACTTGCGTTGAGCAGGTTTGGGCGACCCAGGGAACTTCGATTCAGTAGCCCGTCACTCTGGCTCGGACGGCCGGCCGAGTGGGGACACGTCGGTGTCTCCCTTCGGCACGTCCGCTCCTGGCGGAGTTCTGTCTTGTCCCGCTTTGACATCTAGATCGGGCTGACTCATTGGCCCCACCGAATCCTTCGTGAGCTGATCCGGTGTGCGGTGGCTGCTCGTCGGATGCATCCCGACGTCAGTGCTCTTCGCTCTCTTCCTCATCGTTAATCCCGTCGTTTCATAGCCAACTCATACACCGCTCGAACCGTACCATGAATCGCATCCTTGGCGCGAATGTGATCGCTATTAGCTGCGTAATAGGCTAGATTCCATTAGGCAGCGCGGGTTGGGCCACCGCCGCCAAGCCTCTTCGGCAAGCTGTAACTGCCACTCGCGGTTCGTGGACGCAGGTCGTTTCCCCTTGTTGATAGCGCGCACGCGCATCTCCGGGCCTGAGGTAACGACCAAATGACGTCCCCCTCTCCTTCCGGCTCGCCGATCCCTTCGGTCATCGAGCAGCAGACACGCTGGGCACGGAGCAAAGGCTTCGAGCCACACAACGCGTATCTCACATCGATCGCCGACAACCTGCGACAGGAAATGTCGAGCGGCGCACTTACCGATTTCGAGCGTGGCAACGGCCGCGAGCTTCGCGAGCGCGGGATCAGACCGCCGCGGATGCAGGCACTCCGCTCCTCGAGCGCGTTGAGCGTCAACGTCTTCGATTACTGGCGCTCGCGCGATCCATATCCGCTTCAGTACTCACTGCGTTTGCGTGAACGCATCACACGCGTGAGCTTCGAGGAGCACTTTGCGACCGGCATCGGCGGCAATCCGCCCAACGTCGATGTGCTGCTGCGTCTCGAGAACGACCAGTACGTAGCAATCGAGAGCAAGTTCACCGAGTGGCTGAGCAGGCGTGAACGCAGCATCGAGCAGAAATACTTTGCCGACGGACAAAATCTCTGGGCCGATCAAAGTCTGCCCAGGTGTCAGGCGCTCGCGGATTCAATGCGCGATGGCAGCACCTACTTCCACCTCGACGTTCCTCGGCTGCTCAAGCACGCGCTCGGACTGGCGAGGAAGACCGGGCTCTACGAGCTGTACTACATCTACTTCGACTGGACATCTCCCGAGCGCGAAGCACACGCCGAGGAGCTGGATCGGTTCAGAAAGAGCATCGGTGAAGAGATTCGTTTTCGGACGATGACTTACCAGGAGCTATTTGCGCGACTCGGCCACAGCACTCGACCGGGTGACGAGGAGTACATGCAGTATCTCACCGCGCGATACATCCAGGCGTGAAGTCCCTGGGATTCGCAGTGCGCCCT
>DASTGU010000180.1:0-28594 GCA_035718845.1 Gemmatimonadaceae bacterium
TCTCACCCGGCAACATATCCGGGTTTGGCGCCAACCATCACCTGCGTCAGATGCTCGTCTTCCTCAACGTGCCGACGATGCAGCAGCCGGAAGCGTACATCGGTGGCGCCGCAAAGCTGTTCGACGAGCAGGGCAAGCTCACCAACGATTCGACGCGTCAGTTTCTAAAGAATTTTGCGGACGCCTACTCGGCGTGGGTCGAGCTGATTCTCGCCGGTCGTAAGTGAGCGACTAGTATCTCACCGCAACGCCCGTCTGAATGGTCCGGGCAGGCACGCGGTAGTACTGCGCATCCCCAAACTCGCTCTCCGACACGGGATCACGTCGATTCGTGAGATTGCGGCCATCGAGACGCAGCTCGAATCTGTTCTCGCGGAAGCCAATGCCCGCATCGAAGGTGGTGAACGGCTTGGCCAGCGAGTTATTTCGTTTGTCGAGGTAGCGATCGCCAGTATAGTTGGCGGTCGTGTAGGCAGTCAGTCCATTCTCGGGCGCATAAGTGAAACCTGCCGAGGCAAGGTGACGCGCTGACATCTCGATTCGGTTGCCACCGAGCTGGGTGGGAACGCCGCCAAAATCCTGCACAAAATCAACGAACCTTCCATCGTGGAAGCTGTATGTTGCGCGCGCCAGAGTAGAGAAGGGCATTCGCAACTCAGTCTCGAGCTCGATGCCTTTGAAGCGCGTTTTTCCAGAGTTGATCAACGCCGGCAGATTGTTGACGATGGTCGCGGTGACCAGATTCTCGAAATCCATGCGGAACGCGCTTGCCTCGAAATCGAGACGGCCGGCGAGCGCACGGACCTTCAATCCAGCCTCATAGCTCTGCGATGTCTCCGGATCGAGTACCCCCTCGTTTTCAGCGAGACTGAAGTCGAATGCGGCTGGCTTGAAAGTGTTCCGGTAGTTGGCGAACAGCCGTATGTGATCGATGTCGCGCTCGTACAGACCGAGCAACGCGCCAGCGCTGCCGCTGACACGGTTGTGAGTGACTTCGGCGCCCTCGCCACGACTCTCGGCTGTAGAATTGAAGCGTAGTCCGCCACTCAGAGAAAACCGGTCTCCCGGTCGCCACTCGGCGGAGGTGTAAGCGCCGAGGAAGCGGCGATCGTTACCGGCATCGAGGTTGAGATTGGATGGCTCGGCGACCGATGCCTGCTGCGCGCCACTCAGCGGTGCGGTGTAGGTGAAGGTCGCGCCACGCGCTTCGCCGCCGGCGATCAACGCGTCACCGCCGGCCATGAAACGGAGCTGCGACAACGCCGGCCAGATGATGTGAGTGTCGGCGTAAAAATCGTGGATGTCGATTGTCTCTTTGTAGCCGGAGGCGTTGTTCGGCGTGTCGGAGACGTCGGTGAGGAAGCCGCGGAACTGATCGTTCGCGGTGAACGCAAACGACGCGGTGGTCCCCCAGGTGGCGCTGCTGAAAAGACCGCGATCGAATCCCGCCGCGACTGCGATCTTGTTGTCGTTGATGTAGGCGCCCGCTGGATTGTGATTCGCATCGACGGGCACCGCGGACGTCAGCTCTGTACCGACGCGCGGATGTGGGCTTGCGGGATCCTGACGCAGAACATTGAAATCACTGGTGACCCACAGCTGGCCGCTGGCGAATGAGCGACTGGTGCGCAGCAATCCATGACCACGGGTGATCGACGTATGATCATCCCGGAAACCGATGCGATCGACGTCGGCGCTGAGTCTGCTCGTCCACGACCCGAGCGAGGGCAGGCCAAAGTCGACGCCACCGCCGCCCGTGCCATAACTGCCGCCATGAATGTCTGCGTAAATCGAGCGGTTGGCAGCCGGTGAATGCACGACGTGAATCACGCCAACGAATGACGTGGCGCCATAGGTGACCGGCGCGGGCCCACGCAGGATTTCGATTCGCTCGACGTCGCGCAAGCTGAGGGTGCTGATCGCAGGATTGAGGGCGCCGCCCCATGGCACTCCGTCGACGACGAGCAAAAATGCGTCGAACTCGCGCAAGCCCCAGAACTCGGGCACTGAGCTGGCCGGCCCGGCATCGCCGCCTGGAGCGATCGCCACTCCGGTCGCGAGCGACAGCGCGTCGCTCAGAGATCTGGCACCGCGCGCGCGGAGATCACTCCCGCTGATTACCTCGATCGATGCCGGCACATTGTGCGGCGCCTCGGGGATGCGAGTCGCGACGATCTCGACAGTCGGGATCTGAACGGGCGGCTGCTGCGGCTCTTGGGCACTGACTGACGCTGCGAGGAGCAAAAACGCTGTCGCAACAAACGGCCCGGAGGCGTGGACACCGTGATAGAGCATGCGAGTGATTTATGTCGTATGGGGAGGCGCTAGAAAACTATCGCCGGTAGGGAGGGATGCGAACTGTGAGCTGCTGACTGCCGCCGCGGGCAACTGGACTACCAGCGCGGACGGAACTGCACTGCTGACTGCTGACGTACTGCGGGCTGGAGACTGCGGGCAACCGTGCGGAGTTCGCACTGTTCACTTTGCGAACCCTACGCCTGTCCGCAGGACGCAGTACGTATCAGTCTCCCAATGCGCACTCAGTCAGCAGTCAGCAGTGCCGTTAGTCCGCGCTGGTAGTCCGCAAAAAAGAAAGCCCGGAACCGAAGTCCCGGGCTTTCTTTCGATGCTAGACCAAATCAGGTGCAGGTAATAACACCGTTGGTCATATCGCAGGTCTTAGCCGACTGCGAGTGCGTCGCGGTCGCGCTCCATGACGGCGGCGGGCCAGCAACCGACGTCACGACGATCGTGACGTTCTGCGAAGGCGTGAAGCCCTGCAGCGGAGCCGCGGAGGTCGCGGTTCCCGAGAAGTACGCACCCTGGTTGTCAGCGGCATACTGCTCTTCATACGTAGCAACGTTACGAAGGTCCGACTTCATCGCAGCGACGTAAGCCTTGTCCTTCGTGTTGGCGAACTTCGGAATCGCGATCGCGGCAAGAATACCGATAATTACGACCACGATCAGAAGCTCAATGAGGGTAAAACCCTTCTTATTGCGAAGCATCATGTCTCCTGAAGCGTTGGATTGTTGCCGCAGACCGACCGGTCCTTAGCACCGTAAAGACGCGGGGTTCTGAGCGGCGGCAACCCTATATTGGCAATGCGCAAACCACATTCTGGACAGGAGACTTAACTTTAGCTAAATCAAACAGTTAGCCTTGGTGGTCATGGTTTTCCCTAGGCCGACTTAAGGCCGCATTCTGCAAGCCGCCTTGCAACGTGCGAGGTCAATTTGGGTATCAGGTGGCATAGCTTTGGAGCAGTCAACGGAGTGGAGATGCACTACAATAGTATGAGCCCCACCACCTCGGCCTTTCGCGCGACAGCGGCCGTGATTTCATCCCTGATCCTTTGCGGATCACAACTGAACGCACAGGCACGTACTGCCTCGGCGTCAGATCCTTCTTCCGCAACGATTGCGAGGAAAGCTTTTGTGAAACCCGGCGATTCAGACCTCAAGAAAAAACTCACTCCGCTGCAGTACGAGGTCACGCAGCACGAAGCAACTGAAACTCCTTTCCGCAACACCTACTGGGACAACCACGAGCCAGGGATCTACGTCGACGTGGTTTCCGGCGAGCCTTTGTTCAGCTCGATCGACAAGTTCGATTCAGGGACAGGTTGGCCCAGTTTCACTCGGCCGCTCGAGCCCGCGAACATCCACACGAAAACGGATCGGCTTCTGGGTTATGAGCGCACCGAGGTTCGCTCCGCACATGCCGATTCACATCTTGGCCATGTGTTCGATGACGGGCCGCGGCCGACTGGTCTTCGCTACTGCATGAATTCGGCGTCGCTCAGATTCATTCCCGCCGACAGCCTGGAGGCTGAGGGATACGGCCAGTACGCCTATCTATTCAAGGCTAAGTCCGAGCATAAAGCGACGAAATAGACAGAAGCGAAGCGAGGGCTTGTGCGAACAGGCTGGGCGTCCAAGTATTTGCGGACTCCAGCCTTTTTTGTTGAGGCGCGATGCGACAATTCAGGAAAGGATTCACCTTGATCGAGGTGACGGTAGCGGCTACGGCCGATGTCGGGCCGCCTCCGACCTGGCACGCGGTTGCAACGCACAACAAGACAGCGAAGACGTGCTCGATTACAACTGCGGGACCGTCGATCTGGGATATCAGCTGCCCGTGATGGAGTGCTGGCTGATTACTTCGCGCGCTGAAGTCAGACAACTCGAGTTCGGTGACGAACCGCCGCCGGAGATTTGTCTGCCTGACAAGCCGTTGGCGGAAATCGAGGACGACGCGATCCACAGAGCGATTCAGGACGCGCCCTACATCATTTATCGGCGTTACCATCTCGCGCACGAAAGCTGGCGTCTGGGGATCGTCTACTCGATTGCGCCGCCCACCGTCGGCGACATCCAGATTTTGTCCGCGTATCGCGCCGGCCACGAATCGCGGCCGCACCTCGTAGATCTGTAGAGCGCCCTTAGCGCCGATTCCAGCTCGGCGTGGTTATCTGTTGCGCAGCTTCTCGACGGCGGAGTCGAGCAGCGACTGCAGACGCAGATATTCTTCGTTGATTTTCTTGCCCCACGGCGGCAGATCGGATTCTGCCTTTTCCGCCAGATCTGCGAGACGCTTTCCGGCGTTGGTGAGCTCGTCGCGCAGTTTCTCCAGCGCCTGCTTGAGATCGTCCATTGGAAGCTCCTTTTGGTGCAGCGAGCGTCGATCGCCCGGCTGCGCAGATAATACGCCGATGCAGCTCGCGGGGTTTCCCGCTACGGCTTTTTCACCAGCAATCGCTGTCCGATCTTAACACGATCGCCTTCGAGCTGATTCCATTTCTGAATCTGCTCCGGCGTCGTCTCGAATTTGCGCGCGATGCTGAATAATGCGTCGCCGCGTTTCACTGTATAGTAGATCGGTTCCTTCACCAATGCTGCGACAGCCTGGCGCAACCGCCGCTCTTCGGCAGCCTGGCGGCGCTGGGTCTGGTGGACAGTGTTGACGTAATTGACGAGTGAGTCCAAGGCGGCTTCCTGACCGCTGATCGCGGCGAACTGTCCTGACTGAACGCCGGGTCGGCTGACGCGGACGCCGTGCGCGGTCAGCAGATAAAGGCGAGCAGGGTTCATTTGCAGCAGGGTGTCGTTCGGAAATTCCTGCGAGACGATTACCGGCGGCGCGTCCTCGTTGTCGGACCTGCTGCCGGGCGCGACGCCGATGTAAATGAGGCGCTCGTTGGTGGCGTAGAGCATTCCGTTGGCACCGCGGTAGTAATCGGTTGGCCGTCGCACGAAAACGCGCGCCCTCCGTTCTACCTTCTCACCATAGTCCAGCATTCCACCCTGGAGCTCTCGGTCTGCGGTCGCCCACGCGTTGGGAGCATCGACGTGGCGCATGAAGAAGAAGTAACCGAACGCGAGCAGGGCGAGCAGGACAACTCCCAAGCCGATCACCGCGCGTTTTATGAAGCGCGTGAATCGGTAGAGTGGTTCGGATTCTTTCATTCGGTAGCAGTGTAGCGGCTGTCGTGCGAGGCGGGGAGTGGGAAGGAGGGGGCAATCTCCATACCGGGCATGGCACGTGGGGTGCAACCGAAACGGGCATGGCCGACCTCGAGTTTGACCAGCGGCAACCGGGGACGGGAGATCTGTTCACGAATGTGCCGGTAAGACGGCCTCCCCGACCTGCACAACCACGCTGGAAACGAATCCTCAAGGCTGCGCTTCAGGGCACTGGTGCCGCGGTCCTGCTGGCCGCCGGCACCATCTGGACCATACGCCAGCAGCATCCCCAGTTCGTGAAACCGGGCTCGATGCTGCACCTGCCAGCCGCCGTGGTGACCGCCGTCACTCCCGGCACGGAAGAGGTAGAACCGCCCCCGACAGATTCCGCTGCGCGTGTCGAAGTCCAGAAAGTCGCCTACTCGCTCCATAAATACACGAGCGATACGACGCTGGCGCGGCGCATTGCCCAGGCGATCGTGGTCGAGGGCGGCAAGAAAAAGATCGATCCTGCGCTACTGGTGGGCGTCGTGCTCACCGAAGATGCCAAGCTCGATCCGAGGGCGAGGAGCTTTGTCGGTGCTCGCGGACTGATGCAGGTGATGCCGTTTCACGCCGGAAAGTGGGCGGGCTGCCCCAACGCGGACCTCTTCGCGATCGATTCCAACATCTGCCACGGCGTCAGCATCCTCGCCGACCTGATCAAGCGCTCACCCAGCGTATCGACTGCGCTGCAGCGCTATAACGGGTGCGTGCGCGGGACGAATACGCCGAACTGCCATACCTACTCAGGGAAGGTATTGAAGTTTGCCGAGCAGGCGGCCACGGCGATGCTGACGTTCAATCTCTCGGCGTCAGAGTAGGTCAAAAGCAAACTGAAAAACTACCAGCTTGCGGCTGGCGGCTTTTGGCCAGCAGCTCCGTGCTGAGAAAACGGCCAGCGAAAAGACGCTGGCCGTTCTTGGTTTAACAAGGCTCGAAGCCGCCGGCTGAAAGCCGCCAGCAGCAAGCTGGTAGTTTTCAGTTAGCTTTACTCATCACAATTATGACATTTCGGCCATCGATTCGGCCTCTATTCGGAAACTCTTTCTTGACCCAACCCGTCAGTATAGGTACCGTTATACGTATCTCAGTAGTGGCATTACCAAAATAGAATTGGGTGGTATGTCCGAGTGGATAGGACGGGAACTCGAGCGAATTCGAAAGCTCAGAGGTCTCCGTCGTGAAGACGTTGCAGCCAGACTGCCTAAGCCAGTCTCGCCGTCAACGATCCGCAATATCGAGCATGACGAGGAGTACAACGTCTCGCTTGAGCTTTTGCGGCAAATAGCAGCAGTGCTGGGCGCCAAGATCCAGGTTTCCTTGGAAGCCGAGGATCTGAAGCGCTGGCAAACACCAGCGGGGGCGCGGCCAGCGATCAATATCGCTGACGCTTCCGCGAACGGTGATCATGAGCGGTTGATTGATAACGAGTACTTCATTCGGTACATCCGGGCGCGTTATCCGGATTGTCCGCTGACGAACTCGCAGATCGGTAGAAGGATGTGGGACTTCGCCAAGCCCAGGGGAGCGGAGCTGGTGAAGGGCAGAATGCAGGTGAAGAAACTGCCGTCGAACGAGAGTATTGCGACTTATCGGCTCCCGACGACAGCAGCTCAGTACCGCGTTCGTGAGCGGGATATGGAAGTGCTGCACGGTTTTGCGGATCGGTTGGGCCGGGCTTACCGGGATGACAAAGGGAGAGTTCTAGTCCCTCTCATCTAGGTCTGCTCGACACGCTAATTCGAGGAGAACCTGTGAAGAAGAAGTCACTGAAGCCTTTAACTGCACCACCAACGAAGCTCGAGTCGCCGATGAAGTCGGCGATGCGGACGGCTAGCCATGCGATTGCGCTGGTCGGCCTGCTCGCTGCTGGCGCGGTTTGGACGATTTCCCAGCAGCACCCGCTGTACGCCAATCCGGGTCGCCTGCTGAGACTGCCCGCGGCTGTCGTTGACGCTTCACAGCCGACCGAGGAAGCCTTCCGCATCGGTGAAGTACTGAACCAGTACACCAACGACCGCGGTCTCGCCTTCCGTATTGCCGACGCCATCGTCGAGCAGGCGGACAAGGAGCACATTGATCCCGCGCTTCTCGTCGGCGTTCTTCTCACCGAGGACAACACCCTCGACCCGCACGCCCGCAGCTCCGTTGGAGCGCGCGGCCTGATGCAGGTCATGCCGATCCATGGTGGTAAGTGGGGTTGCGGCTCGTCGGACCTGTTCGACATCGAGAGCAACATCTGCCACGGTGTGCAGATCCTGAAGGAAGCCATGCGTAGCGCGCCGAACACGCGCGTGGCGCTGCTTCGCTACAACGGCTGCGTCCGCGGCAAGAACACGCCGAACTGCCACCTTTACGACGACAAGGTTCTGAGACACGCTGGTCGCGCCGCAGCAGAGATGCGACTGGTGAAGACCCAGAAGGCGGACTAAGGTTCAACGTAAAAAGAGCCGGTGCTTGAATGCACCGGCTCTTTTTTTTTGTATGCGCACCAAGGCCTATTGGGTTCTCGCCCTGGCGGTGCTCGGATTCTCGTTCGGCGGCCCGCTCGTGCGCCTATCGAACAGCGATCCGATCACCATTGCTGCCTGGCGACTGGGCTTCTCATTGGTGATCGTCGGCGGCTTTCTGCTCTCCACTCGCGAATGGCGCGACTGGCAGAAACTCACCCTCGGCGAGCTCCTCATTGGCCTGCTCGCCGGTCTCGCGCTGGCACTCCACTTCTGGGCGTGGAACGCGTCGATTCATCTCACGACGATTGCGGCCTCGATAACTCTCGTCAATACTCAGCCTGCTTTTGTGGCTGCGCTTTCCGCGTTCGCGCTCAAGGAGCGTCCACGGCCGAAACAGCTACTTGGAATTGCCATCGCCATCCTCGGTGCGATCGTCATCGCGGGGCCCGACTTCCGGAGCGGCGAACACGGCAGTGAACCACTACTCGGCAATCTCCTGGCGGTTTCAGCGGCGATTAACGCCGCGATCTATTACACCATCGGGCGTCGTTTGCGTCGTGTACTCGGGCTGTGGTCCTACGCCGGACTGGTGTACGCCGCGGCACTCGTTGCGCTGGTCGTAATCGGTTTACTGAGAGGCGTGACTCTCGCCCCTGTAGCTCCGCGCGAAATAGCCATTTTCGCCGGACTCGCGGTCGGTCCAATGCTGCTCGGGCACACCGGCCTGAACTGGGCGCTGAAGTTTCTGCCCGCCTACGTCGTGAATCTTACGGTGCTCGGCGAGCCAGTCGGCGGCACCATCCTGGGGGCGGTCATCCCGGCGATCCACCAGATTCCCAGTGTTTCCACTCTGGTTGGCGGTGCCATCGTGCTGGCTGGAATCATCGTCACCGCCCCGGCTTCGCGCACTGGCGCGACTGACACTTAGATTTCCGCGTGCTCGCACGAACATCGGTGAGCTTCAACTCATACCCGTAGCATGAGAAGCCTGAGACTCCAAGCGCTCTCCATCGCTCTGTCAGTCGCAGCGGCAACGCCGCTATTTGCGCAGCGCATCACCAGCCCATTGGCGCAGTTCGGTCACAACATCGGCGACGACTACTTCCTCGCCGACTACACCCAAATGCTCGATTACTGGCGCAAGCTCGATCGCGAGTCCGATCGAATGCGCATGGTGCGAATCGGGACGACTGCCGAAGGGCGGCCGATGGTGATGGCGATCATCAGCTCGCCAGCAAACCAGAAGAAACTGTCACGGTACCAGGACATATCACGTCGACTCGCGCTCGCCGAAGGGCTCACCGATGCCCAGGCGCACAAGCTGGCGGCGGAAGGCAAGGCGGTGGTCTGGATCGATGGCGGGCTGCACGCCAGCGAGGTGCTTGGTGCGCAACAGCTGATCGAAACCGCTTACGAATTGGTGAGCCGCTCGGATCCCGAGACCCTTCGATTTCTGCGCGACGACATCATCCTGCTCGTTCCGGCAAATCCGGATGGCCAGCAGCTCGTCTCCGACTGGTACATGCGTGAGGCGGATACGCTGCAGCGCACGACGTCGCGATTGCCGCGGCTATATCACAAGTACGTCGGGCACGACAACAATCGCGATGCGTACATGGCGTCGCAGCCCGAGACGCAGGCGATGGACAGCATCCTGTTCCGCGCCTGGTATCCGCAGATCATGTATAACCATCACCAGACCGGACCGATCGGCACGGTGATCTTCGCGCCGCCGTTCCGCGATCCGTTCAACTACAACTACGATCCGCTGGTGCCGATGGAGCTCGACCTCGTCGGAGCGGCGATGCATTCGCGATTCGTCGCCGAGGGCAAGGCGGGGGCGACGATGCGCAGCGGATCGTTGTACTCGACGTGGTGGAACGGTGGAATGCGCACGACGGTGTACTTCCACAACATGATTGGATTGCTCACCGAAGCGATTGGCAATCCGACACCGATCGAGATTCCGCTGGTGCCGGAGAAGCAGTTGCCCAAGGGCGATTATCCGATGCCGATCGCGCCGCAGAAGTGGCACTTCGCGCAATCGATCGCGTACGAGCTGACGGCGAACCGCGCCGTGTTGGACGTCGCATCGCGCTACAGAGAGACGCTGCTCTACAACATCTACCAGATGGGTCGCAACTCGATTCAGCGTGGCAGCACCGACAGTTGGACGACGACGCCAAAGAGAGTGGCGGCGTTGCAGGCGGCGCTCCCGCAGGACAGCGCCCGACCGCCCGGTGGCGACGCTGCTGGTACAGGTGGCGGCCGGCCGCTGACGAACACGCCAGCGGAGATGGCGACGTACAACGCCATCATGCACAACCCAGCGGATCGTGATCCCCGCGGATACATCATCTCCGCCGATCAGCCCGATTTTCCGACCGCCACGAAGTTTGTCAACACGCTGATCAAAACCGGGATCACGGTCTTGCGGGCGAGCGCGCCGTTCACCGTCGGCGACAAGTCCTATCCGGCGGGATCGTTCGTCGTAAAGACGGCGCAGGCGTTCCGTCCGCACATCCTCGACATGTTCGAGCCGCAGGACCACCCGAACGATTTCAGCTATCCGGGTGGCCCGCCGATTCCGCCGTACGACAATGCCGGGTGGACGCTTGCCTATCAGATGGGTGTACAGTTCGATCGCATTCTCGAGCCGTTCAACGGGCCGTTCAGTCCGGTAGTCGGCTTCGCGCGCGCACAGGTTGCGCGTGTTGGACCCGCAGCCGACGGGTACGTTCTGAGCCATTCACAGAACGACGCATTCACAGCGGTGAACCGGCTGCTCGCGCACGGCGAAGAAGTCTATTCGCTGCGGTCTCCGCTCAACATCAATGGCAAGATCTACGACGTCGGTACGTTCTTCGTGCGCGCGAAATCCGGCACGCGTGCGGTGGCTGCGCGCGTGGCGAGCGAGAAAGGCGTGGCATTCGACCCGATCGATACCGACTTGTCGCCGACGATACTGAAGCCGCTCAAGGCGCCGCGAATCGGATTGTACGATCAGTACGGCGGTCTGATCACTTCAGGATGGGCGCGTTTCATCCTCGAGCAATTCGAATTCCCGTACGAGGTCGTGTATCCGTCGCAGCTCGACGCCGGCAATCTCATTGGCAAATACGATGTTCTGATTCTGCCGGACGGAGTGAATTTCCTCCGTCCCGGTGCGCGTGCGCCGCAGCGCATTAATCCTGAGGACGTTCCCGAGGAATACCGTGACCGCTTGGGATCGCTAACCGTTGCCGCGACTATTCCCAAGCTGCTGGAGTTCCTCAACGCCGGCGGGACGATCCTCGCGATCGGCTCGGCGACTGATCTCGGCATTCAGCTGCAGCTTCCGATCGCTAACGCGCTTGTGGACAGCACCGGGCGCGCATTGCCGCGCACAAAGTTCTACGTACCGGGGTCGATTCTCAGCATGCGGGTCGATACGACTGCGGCGCTGGCGCAAGGCATGCGACCTGTAACGGATTTCTATTATGACAACGCCGAAGCGTTCAGACTGCTTCCGGCTGCTGAGGCGCGTGGCGTCAAACGCATCGTGTGGATCGACAATCCAAGCCCGCTGCGGAGTGGTTGGGCGTGGGGCCAACGGTATCTCAACGGTGTAACAGAGGTGCTGCAGGCGTCTGTCGGGAAGGGAATGCTGGTTCTTTACGGCGCCGATCCATATTTCCGATCGCAGCCGCACGGAACATTCAAGCTGCTGTTCAATGGACTTCTGTATAGAAACACCCTCGGGGATTAACTAATGCGCGCTCGAATTCTACTCGCTGCTCTCGTCCTGTCTGGTTGCTCGTACTTTCAGTCGCACCCGTCGACGGACACTGCGCCAGCACCGGAGAGTAAGCCGACCAAATCCAGGTCGGCGTCGGCCGCCAGCGTCACCAGTGCATCGGGGCTGCTGAAGGCGATGCACGATCGCTACGACGGCAAGTACGTGCGCACCATCAGCTTCCTGCAGAACAACACGTCGTACACGCCGACGGGCCAGGAGCGCAAATCGCAGTGGTACGAGCACCTGGAGGTTCCGGGCAAGCTGCGAATCGCATTCTTGCCGGCGACTCAGAAGAGCGGGTTGGTGCAGGTCGATGACCGCGTGGCGACCTTCGACAACGGGGTTCGCGTTGATTTTCGGCCGTCCGTGAATCCGCTGCTGCTGCTAACGGCGGACGTCTACGTGTCGCCGATGGCGAACGTCATGAAAGGTCTCGATTCGCTGCACGTCGATACCGAGATCATTCGCAGCGACGAGTGGGAAGGGCAGCCCGTGTACGTAGTGGGCGCAAAGGCTGGTGACTCGACCTCGAATCAGTTCTGGGTCGACAAGGACAATCTGCGACTGGTGCGATTCATCCAGCGCGCTAAAGCGGGCGACCGCACCATCGTGAGCGACATGCGGGTCAAGAGTTACAAGGAGATCGAAGGGTTCGACATTCCAACCGAATTCCTGGTGCTTCGCAATGGACGTCCCGTTTGGCGCGAGGAGTACGCCGACGTCCGCATCAACGAAGAGTTCCCAGCGGGCACCTTCGATCAGGCGCGCTGGAACGACATCCCGATTCCAAAAGGTTGATATGAGCTCCACGCAGACGAGAGCCGCGGTCTTATTGACCGCGGCCGGCCTTGCCGCAACCAGCCTCGGCGCTCAAACGAGCACGCAGAGGCCGATGACCTTCGATGACTTCGCCGCGGTGCGCAACGTCGGCGATCCTCAGCTATCTCCCGACGGCAAGTCAGTACTGTATTCGCTGCGCGTCACCAACGTTCCCGCAAACCGTCGCATGACGGTGACGTTGCTTGTGCCGATTGCGGCGCCTGGCGCGACGCGCCAGTTCCCGAACGCAAACACTCAGGCGACCGAGGCACGTTGGTCGCCCGATGGAAAACGCATCGCGTACACGGCGAACGGCCAGTTGTGGATCGCCGACGCATCCGGAGCGAGCGCGCGCCAGATCACCAACGTCAGCGGTGGCGCGAGCGGGCCGGTGTGGGCGCCGACTGGAGACCGCATCGCTTTTGTCACCGGTGTGTATCCGGACTGCGACAGCGACGCGTGCAACATCGAGCGCGCGAAAGCCGCGGATACCGGAAAGGTGAAAGCGCACATCGCCGACAACCTGCTGTACCGCCACTGGACCGAGTGGACCCCGCAGACTCGCTCGCATCTATTCATCGTGTCGAGTGATGGGACGGGTTTGCGCGACGTGACCACCGGAGTGAAGTACGACGTCCCGCCGGGTCCATTCGGTGGCAGCGAAGCCTATGCTTTCTCGCCAGACGGGAAGGAACTGGCCTACAGCGCCAAGGATCAGGGCCGCGCGGACGCGTGGTCGACCGATGTGAATCTCTACACCGTACCCGTGAGCGGTGGCGCGCCGACGGTGATCACTGCTGCCAACCGGGGCGGCGACCAGAATCCCGTTTATTCGCCCGACGGTCGCACGATTCTCTACGCTTCGCAGGCGCGTGCAGGATTCGAGTCAGACCGTTGGCGTCTGATGGCGTACGATCGCGCTACACGCACCTCGCGCGAGCTGTTGCCCACCTGGGACCGCAACGCGGACGCATATGCGTTCTCGCCTGGTGGCGACGTGATTTACATCAACGCGGTAGACGCGAGTCGCACCAAGATCTATCGCATCACTCGCGGCCAAGGCGGTTGGTCGACGACTCCGCAACTGCTGACGTCCCGCGCCAATAATTTCTCGTTCAGCATCGGCGGTGACGGGAAGACGATCGCGTGGCTCCAGGATGCCACGGAGCGTCCGGCCGAGGTTTATGTCGCGACCGTTGGCGCGAATGGACTCACCAACACGCGCCAGCTTACTCACCAGAACGACGCGTTGCTCGCCCAGCTCAGGCTGTATCCCGCCGAGGACTTCTGGTTCAAGGGTGCCGACGGCGACAGCGTCCAGGGTTTGTTGGTCAAGCCACCACAGTATCAGCCAGGGAAGAAATTCCCCGTGCTGTTTCTCATTCACGGCGGACCGCAGGGTGAGTGGCTCGACCAGTGGCACGGGCGCTGGAACTTCGAGCTATTCGCATCGCCTGGGTTCGGCATCGTCGCCATCAATCCGCGTGGATCATTCGGCTACGGCCAGAGGTTCGTAGATCAGATCTCGCGTGATTGGGGTGGAAAGGTCTACACCGATCTCATGAACGGGCTCGATGCGGCGCTCGCGCGCAACTCGTGGCTCGATTCGACGCGGATGGGCGCTGGCGGGGGATCCTACGGTGGTTACATGACCAACTGGATCGCCGGACACTCGAATCGATTCAAGGCACTGTTCACCCACGCGGGCGTCTACAATCTCGAGAACATGTACGGCGCCACCGAGGAAGTCTGGTTCAGCGAATGGGAATACGGTGGGCCATACTGGAACAAGACCGCGATGGATTCAGTCTACCGTCGCTGGTCGCCACACCTCTTCGCAGCGAACTTCCACACGCCTCATCTCGTCGTCGTCGGCGAGCTCGATTATCGCGTGCCCTACACCGAAGGCCTATCGCTCTTCACCGCGCTGCAGCGGCAGGGAGTGCCGAGCCGGCTGATCGACTTCCCGGACGAAGGGCACTGGATCGGCAAACCGCAAAATCAGCGGCTTTGGTGGTCGGAAGTCCTTGGGTGGTTTACAAAATACTTGAACCCGTAGAAAGGACCGAGGCCCGAGGACTAACGGCATTGCCGATTGCTGATTCATCGATGACGGAGGAGACGGTCCTCGGCTGTCCGTAATTCTCGGCTGTCAGTAATCCTCACTTAATCAGCAATCAGCAACGCATTTAGTCTTGGGGCCTCGGTCATCGATAGCCGGCCGCTTGCATGGTGAAGAGCTCTTCGTAGAGTCCGCCTTTCGCGAGCAGTTCCTCATGCGAGCCTTCTTCCTCGACTCGGCCATGCCGGAGCACGATGATGCGGTCGGCCATGCGCACGGTCGAGAAGCGGTGAGAAATCAGCACCGCCATTCTTCCTGCGACGAGCTCTGAGAAGCGAAGGAAGACTTCATACTCCGCGCGCGCATCGAGCGCCGCGGTTGGCTCGTCGAGAATGAGCACCTGCGCATCGCGGATGTAGGCGCGCGCCAACGCGATCTTTTGCCATTCTCCCCCGGAAAGATCCACGCCCTCCTCGAAGCGCCGGCCAAGCATCTGCTGGTAACCCTTCGGGAAACGCGGGAGCAACGAAGCCGCCAGGGAATTCTCCGCTGCTGACGTGATGGAGGTCGGCGTTCCGTTTTGCCTGTCGAGCTCATCACGCACCGAGTTAATCTCACCGACGCCGATGTTCTCGTCGAAGCGCATGTCATATCGCACGAAATCCTGGAAGATCACCCCGATCGCACGTCGTAGACTGGCGAGGTCGTACTCGCGAAGATCGATACCATCGAGAGTGATCCGACCCTCAGTTGGATCGTAGAGTCGGGCGAGCAACTTGGTGATGGTAGTCTTCCCGGCGCCGTTCTCGCCGACGAGTGCAATGCGCTCGCCTGGCCGCAGCGTGAGACTGACGTTGCGAATCGCCCAGCGTTCGCTGCCCGGATATTGAAACCCCACGTCGTCGAAGACGAATCCGTCACGAATCGGAGTTGGCACGGTGCGCGCATTCGGCGGCGACTCGATCGTCGGCTTCATGTCGAGAAACACGAACAGATCGCGGAGGTAGAGCGCCTGCTCGAATACATTGCTCGCCGACAGCAGGATATTCTGGATGACGTCGCGGCCTCGACCAAACGACGCGGCCAGAAAGGTGAGCGTGCCGATAGTGATGTCGCCGCGAACCGCGCGAATCAGAATCACTACGTACGCAGAGTAGTACCCGATCGTGCCGATGATCGAGAGCAGGGCACTGACGATACCGCGTCGCACCGAGAGATCTCGATTCTCTTCGTAGAAGCGCTGCGACAGCACCCGATAGCGTTCGGTCAGCCACGGCGCGAGTCCGAACATCTGGACCTCTTTCGCCGTCTTGTCGCTGGCGCCGACGTAACGGAGGTAGTCGAGCTGGCGGCGCTCGGGCGTCCAGCGGAAGAGAAGTGAATAGCCCAGCGAGGCGTAGTGCGTTTCGCCGAGGAAGCTCGGGATCACCGCCAGCGCGAGCAGCAAGAGCAGCCAGGGGTTGTACGCGATCAGCGCGCCGGCGAGCGTCAACAGTGTCAGCGCATCCTGCGACATCGACAGCAGGAGTGTCAGCAGCGCAATGCGTCCCACCGTCTGACGACGCGCGCGCTCGAGGTGATCGTAGAAATCCGGATCCTCGAATTGCGCGAGATCCAGTTTGGCGGCGTGCTCCATCAGCTCGACACTCATCTCGTTGGAGAAGAGATCGCCGAGCAGGCTCTCGATGAGGGAAGACGCGCGAGCAAGAATCTCCGCGCCAAGAACGATCGCCAGCTCCAGGGCGAGATACCGCCAGACGTTGGACAGCGGGCCCGTTCCCGCTTTCGCCGCAATCACCGCGTCGAGTATGAGCTTGCCCACCCAGAAGGTGGCGACCGGCACTCCGGCGCGAATGACGCGCAGCACCATCATCGAGACCGTGTAGCCGCGGTGGGTCCGCCAGATCAGGCGGAAGAGCGCTGGCACATAACGCAGCGCTTCGAGGCGCTCTTTCCAGGTAGCCGGAGCCGCTTCCGTTCCGCGACGCCGGCCGAACCCCGCGGGAAGTAGAACTGGTGGGTGACTCATTTCCTGCCGCTCTGCGAGCTATCGCTTCGCGTTTTCGGGCCGCGAGACAGTCTCAGTCGGGAGCCGTTGGGCGACCCACTCGTCGTACCCGCCGTTCAGATTGGAGACATTGGTGATACCGCGCGCCATCAGCAGACTGGACGCAATCGCGGAGCGCCCGCCCCCCCGACACTGCACGACAACTGGACGAGAAGGGTCGATTTCATTCAACCGGTCGGGCAGGGCAGCGAGTGGAATATGCTGCGCGCCGGGAAGATGTCCGTGGCTCCATTCCTCCGGACTGCGGACGTCAATGATCTGAACGTCGCCGTTTTTCTTCGACTTCAGCGCCGTCACATCCATCTGCGCAACCTGCTCGACCTCGCCGTGGTGGGATTGCCACTCGTGTACTACGTCGCTGCCGAAGTATCCGGCCACGTTCATCATCCCGATCTTGCACAGGTCTCCCAGCACCGTTCCGATGGCATCGTCACTCTCCGACTCGATGATCAGATAGAGATTGCGGTCCGCATGCACGAGCGCACCGGTCCAGTTCAGGAACGATTTGCCCAGCGGGATGTTGAGCGTTCCGGGGATGTGGCCTGCTGCAAACTTTTCATCGGCACGCGTATCGACTACTACGTGCTTTTGCGCGAGTGCAGTCTCGAGGTCGGCGAATGTCAGTCGTTTGGGCTGGCGTCCTTTTGGCGGCTTCTCCATCGTCCGATTGAGTCGCTTCATCGTCGCGAAGTAGCGGGGCGGCACGGGCTGATCCTCGAGCACTTTCTCGACGAAAACATCTTCCGGCATTTCCGCGAGCGCCCAGTTGAACAGCTTCTCGTACCCAAGTGTCGACTGAGGCATCGCGCCGAGCGACTTGCCACACGCTGAGCCGGCGCCGTGGCCTGGCCAGAGCTGAAGATGATCCGGCATCTCCTTGAAGCGCGCGATCGATTTGAAAAGCTGGCGCGCCGAGTTCTCCATGGTCCCGCTTACACCAGCCGCCTTTTCCAGAAGGTCGGGCCGCCCGACGTCCCCGACGAAAATGAAATCACCGGTGAGTGCGCCCACTGGCTCCTCACCGCGGGCGAGATCACTGACGAGGAAAGCCAAATGCTCCGGGGTGTGCCCCGGAGTGTGACGAGCGGTGATGCGCAGGTCGCCGATGTCGATGTGCGATCCGTTGCGCAAAGCCTTGGCGCCTCTGAGCGCCTGCGAGGTGTAGCCGAACTCGCCGCCCTCCCCGGACAGGTGGAGCGTCGCACCGGTCGCTTCGGCGAGCTCACGCGCACCGGACAGGAAATCGGCGTGGATGTGCGTTTCTGTCACGTGCGCTATCCGCAAGCGGTCCGCGCCGGCCGCGCGCGTGTAGATGCCGATGTCCGCATTCGGATCGACGACGATCGCCTCGCGCGTACGCTCGGAAGCGATCAGATAACTCGCTTGCGCAAGATTGTCGTCGTAAAAGCGCTTGAAGATCATTCGCCGGGTAAGCTCCGATAGCGTTGCTGGAAGAAGCGCCGGTAATTAGCGTCCTAGTTGTAGCACCCAGCATCTCCGCGCAATATACCACGCCGTGAATACGAGACGCGCCGAATCGACCAGCGAGCTTAGCCGCGAAGAACAGGTGCGCTACAGCCGCCATATCCTACTGCCGCAAGTCGGGGAGGACGGCCAGCGCCGCCTGAAGTCGTCGCGCGTCCTACTGGTCGGCGCGGGCGGATTGGGCTCCCCGGTTGCGCTATACCTCGCGGCCGCAGGAGTTGGTACGCTCGGTCTCGTCGAATACGACGACGTCGATCTCTCCAATCTGCACCGGCAGATTCTTCACGGATCGGAGGCGATCGGGAGATCGAAGCTCGATTCAGCGGGCGAACGGCTACGCGACATCAACCCAAACGTTCGTGTCGAGGCTTACGATACGCGGCTCACTTCGGCGAACGCGCTGGAGATCGCACGCGGCTACGACCTCATCGTCGACGGCACCGACAACTTTGCCACGCGATATCTGGTGAACGACGCGTCGATGCTGCTCGGCATCCCCAACATCTATGGCGCGGTGCATCGCTTCGAGGGCCAGGCGTCGGTGTTCGGCGCCCCCGACGGTCCGTGCTATCGCTGTCTCTTCCGCGAGCCGCCGCCGCCGGAGCTCGTCCCGAACTGCGCCGAGGCCGGAGTACTCGGCGTAGTACCCGGTCTCGTCGGGACAATCCAGGCGACGGAAGCAATCAAGATGTTGCTTGGACTCGGCGACACCCTCGTCGGCCGTTTGCTGACGATTGATGCGCTGACAATGGGTTTTCGCACCATCGAGATCCAGCGTGATCCCGAATGCCCTGCCTGCGGCACTCGTGAGATCGCTGAGCTGATCGACTACGAGGAGTTCTGCAACGGTCGCAGGCCGCGTGAGGAAAATCGTATGGGTGTAAGGGAAATCCAGCCAATGCAGCTCGCTGAGCGGCTCGCCAGCGGAGAAGAGCTGGAGATCATTGACGTGCGGGAGCCCTTCGAGTGGGAGCTCGGACACATTCCGGGGGCGCGGCTGGTTCCGCTCAATCGCATTGCCGACGAGATCCCGCGGCTCGACAAGCGCAGAGAGACGATTCTGTACTGTAAAGTCGGAGCAAGGAGTCGCTTCGCCGCCGAGCAGCTCGCGGACGCGGGGCTATCGGAAGTGCGCAACCTCACCGGCGGTATTCTGCGTTGGATCGATGAAGTCGATCCAACGATGACGAGGTATTAGTTGATTCCACCGGATCCGATCGAGCGATTTCGCGAGGTGTTCGCACGCGCGGAAAAAATCGATCGGTCGATCATCCCTGAGCCAAACGCGATGGCGCTGGGGACTCTCGAAGATCGCAACCAGCCGTCGGTGCGGATCGTCCTGCTCAAGGCTTTCGACGAGCGGGGTTTCGTCTTCTACACCAACTATGAGGGGCGCAAAGGGAAACAGCTCCTCGCGCATCCGCGCGCCGCGCTCTGCTTCTACTGGCCACCGCTCGATACCCAGGTGCGCATCGAGGGTGAGGTGACGAAAGTCTCCGACGACGAGGCCGACGAATATTTCGCAAGCAGGGAGCGGCTCAGTCAGATCGGGGCGTGGGCGTCCAAACAGAGCCGCCGGCTGGAATCTCCCACCGCGCTCGACGATCGTGTCGCCGAGTACGAGAAAAAATTCGAAGGCAAACCGGTTCCTCGCCCACGCTTCTGGTCGGGTTTTCGCGTTGTACCGGATACGATCGAGTTCTGGAAAGCCAGACCCAATCGTCTACATGAACGACATCTCTATACGAGAGACGGCGATGGTTGGCGGATCGAGACGCTCTATCCCTGATTCGATGCTACAACTGAAAGCGGCTTTGCCCTAAAATGGTGAGATGACGAGCACCCGAATTCCTACCGCCCACAGAAATGGTCACGCGATCGCGCCGGCCCCGGCGCCCGCAGAACCGTGGACGATTGCGAAGGCGAAAGCCGTCTACAACATAGAGGGCTGGGGCATCGGCTTCTTCGACGTCAATGAAGCCGGCCACGTCGTCGTGAGGCCGGATCGCGACCGGCCCGAGCGAGAGCTCGATCTCTTCGAGCTCGCCAACGATCTTGAGGAGCAGGGTGTAGGTCTGCCCCTGCTGCTTCGCTTTTCCGACATTCTCCGCTCGCGCATCGAGTCGCTGCACGAGAAGTTCGTCAAAGCGCGCGAGGAGTACGGATACGAGGGTGGCTACACCACTGTGTATCCGATCAAGGTCAATCAGCAGCGTCACGTCGTCGAGGAGATCGTCGAGTTCGGCAAGGGCGCCGGCGTCGGCCTCGAGTGCGGCAGCAAGCCGGAGCTGCAGGCGATCCTCGGTCTCGCCGAGCACACCGATCACCTGATCGTGTGCAATGGCTACAAGGACGAGGAGTTCATGCGCCTGGCGATGATGGGCCAGAAGTTGGGTCACCAGGTCTTCATCGTGCTCGAGCAGCTGAGCGAAGTCGACGTACTGTTGCAGGTGGCCGACGAGCTGGGCGTGACTCCGACAGCAGGGGTGCGCATCAAGCTTTACTCCGAAGGATCGGGCCGGTGGGCGAAGAGCGGCGGCGAGAAATCGAAATTCGGTCTTAGCACCGCGCAGCTGGTAAAGCTGGTCGACAAACTGAAAGCCGCGAACCGCCTCGACATCCTCAAGCTCATTCACTTCCACCTCGGCTCGCAGATCACCGACATCCGCTACATCAAGGCGGGTTTGCAGGAAGTCTCGCGCTACTACGCCGAGCTGCGCGGTCTGGGCGTGGATATCACCCACGTCGACGTCGGTGGTGGGCTGGGAGTCGATTACGACGGGAGTGGCTCGACGTCGCAGGCGAGCGTGAACTACACGCTGCAGGAGTACGCGGACGACGTCATGTACACCATCGCGGAAGCCTGTCGTCAGCACGAGCTGCCGATGCCGCACATCATCAGTGAATCAGGTCGCGCGCTGACGGCGCATCACGCGCTGCTCCTGCTCAGTGTGATCGATGTCGAGTCGCAATCGGAAGTCTCGGTGCCGGAGCTGACGGAGGACGACCACACGCTGTTGCACGAGATGCTGGCCGATCACAACTCGCTGAGTAAGCCGCGGCTGTCGCGGAAACGCGTGCGCGAGGTTTATCACGACGCAACATTCGACAAGGAACGCGCGCAGGAGCTCTTCAACAGCGGAGTGTTCTCGCTGCGGGACCGCGCGCGCGCGGAGCAGATTTACCTGTCGACGATTGCAACGGTGGTGAAGATCGCCCAGCGCGAGCGCGACGAGTACAGCGACATCATCGACGATCTCGAAGCGACGATGGTCGATCGCTACTTCTGCAACTTCTCGCTGTTCCAGTCCCTGCCCGACAGCTGGGCGATCGATCAGATCTTCCCGATCATGCCGATCCATCGCCTCGACGAGGAGCCGACGCGACGCGGGACGATTCAGGACGTCACCTGCGACTCGGACGGCAAGATCGAGTGCTTCATCGGCGATCGTCAGGCGCGCAAGAGTCTCGAGCTCCATCCGTTCAACGATGGCGATCCGTACATCATCGGAATTTTTCTGACGGGCGCCTATCAGGAGATTCTCGGCGATCTGCACAATCTCTTCGGCGACACCAACGCCGTTCACATCCGCCTGTCGGAGTCGAACGGCTACGAGGTGACCGACCTCGTGCACGGCGACACGGTCACCGAAGTGCTCGACTACGTGCAGTTCCGCGCGTCGGATCTATTAGCAACTTTCCGCCGCAAGGTCGCCAACGCCAGGAGCATCACCCGACAAGAGGCGAACACCTTCATCGCGGACTACGTTGCGGGGCTCGAGGGATACACGTACCTCGAGGGTGAAGCCGCCAAATAAAGGCTGCGGACTGGCCGAGTCCGGACTGGCCGTGCATCCACCCTACAACTGGCGATCTGAAGTAACTGGTTGCGGGTGGCCGGTAGCATGGTTGCCTGTTCTCCGTAAACTGCGCATTTAACCCTTCTACCCGGATTAAAGAAAAGGCAACGGCTAGGTGCCGTTGCCTTCTTTTTTTCTTTTGCCTGGAGGCCACTTCGAACGGTTTCGCACCGTTGTTAACGGACAACAGGGAACCGTGCTACCGGCAACTCGGATCCAGTTACTTCAGACCGCCAGTAATAGGGCGGCCGCACGGCCAGTCCGGACCCGAACGTCCGCAGCAGTCGTCAGGCCTGAGAAAACCGTTTCTCGACTTCCTTCCAGTTGACGACATTCCACCACGCGGTGATGTAGTCGGGCCGGCGGTTTTGGTACTTGAGATAGTACGCGTGCTCCCAGACGTCGAGGCCCATGATCGCGCGCTGGCCTTCCATCAACGGATTGTCCTGGTTCGGTGTGCTGGTGATGGAGAGCTTGCCGCCGTTGTTGACGAGCCACGCCCAACCCGAGCCGAAGCGGCCCACGCCGGCGGCGCTGAATTGCTCGCGAAATTTTGCGAAGTCGCCAAATGCGCCGCGAATCGCGTTGCCGAGATTACCACCGGGCTCACCACCAGCCTTTGGTCCCATGATCTGCCAGAACATCGAGTGGTTCCAGTGACCGCCACCGTTGTTGCGCACGGCGGTCCGCACGGACTCGGGCAGGGTGTTCACATTGCGCATCAGATCATCGAGGGATTTGCTCGCCAGCTCCGGCGCTTTCTCGATCGCCGCGTTCAGATTGTTGACGTAAGTCTGATGATGCTTGCCATGGTGAATCTCCATGGTCTTGGCATCTATATGGGGCTCGAGTGCGGCGAAGTCGTAGGGAAGCGGAGGAAGTGTGAATGCCATTTTGTCTCCTGTTGGTTCCTGTCAATCAACCTTCAACTGCTTGGGCGGCGCGGTATCGCCGTGCTCTGCGCGCGCGGATACCGCCGATGATTCCAGGAAGAATCGAAATGAACACGACGACGATTACGACGATCTCGATGTGCTGATCAATGCCCGGAATATAGTTACCGAGAAAATACCCAATGCCGAGCATACTCCAGATCCAGAGGAACGCACCGAAGACGTTGGTGACTATGAACGTCTGAAACGGCATGCCCGCGACACCGGCAGTCACCGGCGCGAAGGTGCGGATGACGGGCATGAACTGGGCTAGCACAATTGTCTTTCGACCGTATTTCTCATAGAACTCGTGCGCGCGGATAGCATGCTTTTTGTTGAAGAACAGGCTGTTTTCGCGGCGGAAGACTCGCGGCCCCGTTGCACGGCCGATGAAATACCCGAGTGTGTTGCCGCAGATCGCGGCGAGTGCGAGAGTGGGAGCGAGCGCCAGGATGTTCAGATAGCCTTTGGCGGCAAATAGTCCGGCGGTAACAAGCAGCGAGTCGCCGGGTAGAAACACACCGACGAGGAGTCCGGTTTCCGAAAAGATGATCGCAGTGAGACCGAACAATCCGGCCCACTGCACCAGATCCGGCAGATTGGAAAGTCGGTGGAAAAAATCGACGAGCGGTTGCATCCAGTCGTACTAGAGAATTCGAATGGAAGAGAGACGTTCAAGTTCACCGCCACCACGACGCAAATCAACTAGAGAGTTTCTGCTCGCGTTTCCCGAGCGGCGGCTACGCTTTCGTCGTATCGGTAGAGCTCAGCGGATTTTCACAGCAATCGCGGTGGTGTTGCTGGTGCTCTTCACCATTGGCTGGTCGTGGTCGATCGCCAGAGCGCGCGCGAGCGGTGACAGTGGAACCGTAACACCGGCGACAGCGACCATCGCCGCGGCGCTCACCGATGGCTCAGCGCCATCGGTTGCGTACCTCACCAATGCTGCACTGTCGGCACTCGCTGCTCCCGCGCGCGGCGAAAGCGGCAAGCTGCGGGTGCGAATTCAGCCGGAAGGCTCCCCGATCAATCCGATACTTGCGGACACGCTGCCACCAGGAGCGACAGCGACGTTTTCCTCGGGGGCCGCTGCTGAATCGACATCGACACTCACCGCCCCGAAGCATCCCGGCATCTGGAACATCGCGCTCAAGATCGGCAACGCCATCAAACCGCTCGGTGATTTCAGCGTCATCACGCTGCGACCGGCTTCGGAGAAAGTTGGACCCAAGCTTGGGTTGTACTACATCGGTAACTGGCCGGCCGCGCGCCGAGGGCGGCCGGGCGTGACGTACGAGCCGCCAAGCGGGTTCATCGAGGTAACGCAACAGAATCAGAACACGCAGCTATCGGAGCACTTCAAGATCAAGGATTTTCTCCCTCACGATCAGGCGAACGTCTGGCCGAAATACATTGTGCTCGACATGAAACTGATCGACAAAGACGAGCTGGTGCTGGAGGATCTGCGGCAGCACGGCATCAATCCCAACGGCGTTCGCGTGATGAGTGGCTTCCGCACACCGCAGTACAACGCGGGTGGCGGCGATCCGCGGGGCCGCGCTGCCCTGAGCCGACATATGTATGGGGACGCCAACGACATCTTCATCGACAACGACGGCGATGGTCAAATGGACGACCTCAATCATGACGGGCGCGTGAATATTGCAGATGCCAAAGTCATTCAGGACGCGGTAAATCGCGTCGAGCGGGCACACCCTTCGCTGATAGGAGGGTGCGGCATATATTCCGGCACGTCAGCGCACGGGCCGTTCACCCATATCGACACGCGAGGCTACCCCGCTCGCTGGATTGGAACAGGAGATGGCTAATGGCGGACAAAACAACTACCGCAGCAACAGTTGAGGAGCACAGACAAACACCGGCCAACCCAAAGCGGGATCCGGCGATGCCGGTGCGGCTGGCCGATCTCGAGCCGTATGTAGGACTAGGCTATCTGTCCAAGCTCTTCAAACTGATGGCGGTCATTCTGCTGCTGCTGCTCGTGTCGGAGATCATCACCGGCCTGGTGACGCAGGGGACGACCTCGATTCCCACCTTGCTCGGCGAAATGAGCCGGCTGGTGGTACTGGCGGGGCTGCTGTGGGGGAGCGGCGACCTGGCCCTGTTGCTGATCGACATGGGTCACGATGTGCGGGCGACCCGCATTCTGCTCGGCCGCCAGGCGCTACATCAGACGGGTTCGACTGGAATCACTCCGCCATCGGGAACACCGCGGGTCGAGGGTGGCAGCTTCGTGGAGCGTGGACCCCGCTAGGCTGTACACCATCGGGCATTCGACGAGAACGCTCGACGATTTCATTGGGCTTTTGAAGCGGGAAGGCGTGTCACATCTGGTCGATGTGCGCGCCTTTCCTACATCTGCGCGCTATCCGCATTTCAATCAGGAAAAGCTGGCAGAGAGTCTGGCACTGGCGGGAATTCGCTACACTCATTTTCCAGCGCTGGGTGGACGGCGAAAAGTCCGTCGAGATTCGCACAACACGTTGTGGCGAAACGCCGGGTTCCGCGGCTATGCCGATTACATGGAAACCCGGGAGTTCGAGGAAGCGCTCGACGACCTGCTGGCCCTCGCCGCTCGCGAGCGAGTTGCGATCATGTGCGCCGAGGCTGTCCCGTGGCGCTGTCATCGGTCGTTAATATCAGACGCTGCCGTTGGGAGAGGCGCCCAGGTCTTCCACATCATGGATGCCGGCGCGGACCCGCACCGTCTCACATCGTTCGCTCGGGTCGACGAGCACGGGCGCATACACTACGACGCCGCGCCGCAAAGCGAGCTGTTTGGCGCAGATGTGTTAGCGGGAGGCGAGAGCCGAGAGGAGAGAGGCGGAGTGTGAATCTGTTTAGGTGCGTGTCAGCTCCCCTTCTCGCCTCCCTCCTTCCGCCTCTCGCACATTACAGGCATGCCTGTTGCCATCATCTCGGGCGTGCGGTACGATAACGCCGGGCCGAGTGGCCGCGCGCCAAGCGGGGGACACAGTCTGTCGCGCCGGGTGTAATTCACTTCTTGCGAGGATGCCATCATGCTTTGGACGATCGCGGTAATCTTGTTCATCCTTTGGATTCTTGGATTCTTCGTGGTGCACGTGGGCGGCGGCTTGATTCACCTGCTGCTCGTCATCGCGGTCATCGTCGTCATTTATCGCCTGATCACCGGCAGACCCGTCGTCTAGCCGATCGGTCTAAGAAAACAAAGTGCTGCACTCACTTCGATCAAGAAAGTGAGTGCAGCACTTTGTTTTGATAACTGTGAACTGGTTACTACTCACTCAGGCTTAACGCGGTGAAAGGTTCGAGTAGCGTAGGGCCCGGGCACCAGGTTAGCTCACAGCTACCTGGCAACTGGCACCTGTGCTACTCTCACCTCTCACCGCGTTAACCGAGAATGCCGGTAGAAGCATCGGCTGGTCCGCAATCCATCCTGTCTGCGGTCCGAGTGGTTCTCTACGAACCGCAGGACCCGGTCAACATCGCGGCGACAATCCGCGCGATGAAGAACATGGGGTGTCGCGATCTGTATTTGGTGCGGTCGGTCGAATACGATCCGTGGCGGCTTGAGGGAATTGCGCATGATACGAACGACGTCATCGACCGCATTCGCAGCTGCGACACCATCGAGGAAGCGCTTTCGGGAGTCGTGCGCGTCGCTGGCTTCACGGCTCGACGCAGGGCGGCAAAACGCGACGTCGTCACGCCACGCGAAGCGAGCGGCGAGCTGCTGGAGTTTGCGCGCTCGGGCCCCGTCGCGCTGCTGTTTGGCCGCGAGGACAAAGGACTTCCCAACGAGATCCTCGATCGCGCGCACCTGCTGGTGACTATTCCCACCACCGAGCACGCATCGCTGAATCTGGCGCAGGCGGTGATGGTGGCTCTGTATGAGCTGCACCTCGCCGCCGCCGATGCCACGCGGACGCTGGCGCCACCACGCAAAGACGCGCCTCCTGCCTCAGCAGAAGAGTATGAGCAGCTCTTTGCCGACACCGAGCGCGGCCTTCACGCCATCGACTTTTTCAAGACTCGCTACCACGAGCATATCATGCGAACGGTGCGAACCCTTTTTTATCGAGCGGCTCCGGACTCGCGCGAGCTCGCGCTCCTGCGCGCCATTTTCATAGAGATCGTACGAACAATCGACCGCATCACCAACAGAAAGGCAAAAGGCTTGCAGCAGTGACTGCGCACCTTGCGCTGCAATACCTGTCCGGACATTTTTCCGCCACTCGATCGCTTGTGAAATTCTTCACAAAGCCGACCTATTAACTCGCCTTTACACCAACTCTCGCGGATGAACTTGCGAAGCAGATGGTTTGCAGTGCCGGGCTTCGTGTGCATTGCGGCACTCGCCACCATGCTTTCAGCCTACAGCGGCGCGTCTTCGTCAGAGGGAAACAGTCCCGTGCAACCGGTGAAGTTCCGACACACCGTGCACGTCGACACCCTCAAGATGAATTGCCTTTACTGCCACTTCGCCGCCAACAAATCGTTCGATCCGGGTTTACCCGCGATGAGCACCTGCATGGGCTGTCATACAGTAGTGCAGGGAACGACCGACGATAACAAAGCCGAGATCAAGAAGCTCGCCTCCTTCGCGGGGAAGAGTCAGCCGGTGCCGTGGATTCGCATCCACAAGCTGCCTGAGTACGTCCACTTCCCGCACATGCGTCACGTCAACGCCGGCGTCACCTGCCAGACGTGTCACGGACAAATCCAGACGATGAAGCAGGTTTACCAGGCCAACTCGTTGAACATGGGCTGGTGCGTGAACTGTCACATCGGCCAGTCGAACCCACCTTTCCGCGCGCGGTACGATTGCGCGGTCTGTCACTACTGATCGAATGAGCAAGGAATCCGATTCGACCACGACGACTGCGCCGCAGGGTGTAAAACGCCGCGAGTTCCTCAAAGTGCTCGGCGGCGGTGCCGCAGCCACCACGATGCTCGGCTGCGCTTCGGAGAAAGTTGAAAAGCTCATTCCGTATTTCGTCTCGCCCGATCAGACAGTACCGGGCGTCAGCGACTATTACGCTACGACCTGCCGCGAGTGCGCAGCCGGTTGTGGCATCATCGCCGAGACGCGCGATGGGCGCACGATCAAGCTCGAGGGAAATCCCGATCATCCCGTAAATCGCGGCGCACTCTGCGCGCGGGGTCAGGCGGCGCTTCAGGGTCTCTACAATCCGGATCGTTTCCGCGGACCGATGGCGCGAAAGAATGGCGCCCTCCAGAACGTGACGTGGGATGAAGCGCTGACAATCTTCGCCCAACAGCTGGGTGCGGTGCGCAGCCGCGGTCAGGCAGGAAATGCTGTGTTCATCAACCAGCACGAGGCGGGAAGCTTCACAGGATTCCTCGACGCGTGGCTGGCGAACTACGGCATGCCGGCCCACATCAGTTACGACGCAGAAGCAGATCAGGCGGTGATCGCTGCCAATCGACAGAGCTACGGCGTTGCGTGGCCGCGGTATGATTTCCGCGCCGCGCGGCTGGTTGTTTCGATCGGCGCCGATTTCCTCGACAACTGGGGCGCGATGGTGCCGCAGCAGCTTGATTTCGCTGATGCCCGCGCCGATCACAACAACGCCCCGCGCGTTATTTATGTAGGTCCGCGGCGG
>DASTGU010000181.1:0-2684 GCA_035718845.1 Gemmatimonadaceae bacterium
GCCGCAGTTGGCGTTCTCGTTAAATCTTCGAGGTCATCAGCGCTCGTCGACATCACCGAGATCAGCGAGATCCAGCGGCCCGCGCCGATTCATCTCCTCACGCCCGTCGCCGATCGGGAGCGGATGCTTTGGCTGGCGGAGAAGGCGACCGAGTTCGGCATCACGACCTGGCGGCCGGTGGTATGGAGGCGATCGAAGAGCGTCTCACCGCGCGGCGAAGGCTCGACATTTCAGGGTAAGGTCCGCGCGCGCATGACATCCGCGCTCGTGCAAAGTGGCGGCGGCTGGCTGCCGGAGATTTTTCCCGAGGCGAATATCGAGCGAGCGATCGCTGCGGCTCCGCTGGGCACCCGACTGTTGCTCAATCAGGAAGGCGAGCCGGTCGCCGGTGTGCCAATGCACCCTCCGGTAGTCATCGCGCTCGGTCCCGAGGGCGGGATGGAAGACGCCGAGCGTGATGCATTTATTGGCGCCGCATTCCTCCCTGTGAAGCTGGCGCAGAGCACACTACGTTTTGAGACCGCCGGCGTCGCCGCGGTAGCGATCGCGGCAGCGGGAATGGCAAAGGCGGGAGGGGGGAGGCGAGAGGCGGGAAGCGGGCTCGAGGGGGACAAGTAGATGGCGGCTTCCGACAATTGCATTTTCTGCAAGATCATTCGCGGTGAAATCCCGTCGAAGACCCTGGTCAACAACAAGGAGATGATCGCGTTCCGCGACATCGCCCCGCAGGCTCCGACCCACATCCTGATCGTCCCGAAGAAGCACGTCGCGTCGCTCGATGACATGACCGACATCGATCTGCTGGGCCGCATGATGGGCCTCGCCGCTGCCCTGGCTCGCCAGGAGCACATCTCCAAAACCGGCTACCGGACCGTCATCAACACGGGAGCCGACGGTGGTCAGTCGGTCGATCATCTGCACATTCATCTGCTCGGCGGGCGGCGGATGACATGGCCGCCCGGCTGACGCGTGGTCGCTTCGACTGACATCGCGGTTGGGGTCGGCGAGGGGCATTCCCTGAAAAAAACTCGACCCGCTACGATGACAAAGCCGTATGAGTGGCGCTCGGAGACGGGCGGGTCTGCGAATTTTTTCAGAGAACGCCCCTCGCCTCCGGTCGCGATGTGTAAGCGGCCAGCGTCTCCCGCTCCTGCTGCCCCACTTCTTGGCGGGCGCGCCGGGCTTCGCTCCGCTCGCTAATCGCGGCGCGCAGAGGGGTGGTACCTCGCAAAGCGGATCTGCGCGCAAATCCAGGGAAGGAGGCGACGTGTGGGGTTGGCGGAGGTCGCGCAGCCCCGCCTCGTCTCAGATCGGCACTCACACGGATTTCGCCGAGGTAGCGGGGCGAGAAGCTCCGCCAACCCCATACGTCGCCGACTGACCGGAGATGAGCGCAACGTCCGCAGTCCGTAGTTGACCCAACCCGCTGCGCGGCCTAAGTTTAGCAGTCTGGGCCTAAGCCGGCGATGACGATCGCCAAGAAGGGGGGAAGCAGATTTTGTCGGAAGTCATAATCCATGACGACGAGAACTTTGAGCGTGCGCTGAAGCGCTTCAAAAAGAAGTGCGAGAAGGCGGGCATCCTCTCCGATCTCCGCAAGCACCGTCATTACGAAAAGCCGAGCGAGCGCAGGAAGCGCAAGCTGAACACGGCAATGCGTAAGAACCGTCGCACGCGCCACACCTAGTGAATGTCTGAGCTGCTCGCCCGACTTCAGGGCGATCTCAATTCCGCTCGCAAATCCCAGGACAAGGCCGGTACGCTGCTCCTTGGCACCGTCCTCTCCGAGATCAAGAACAAGAAGATCGAGCTGAGACGCGATCCGACCGACGCGGACGTCATCGACGTTCTGCGCAAGTCGATCAAGAAGCGTCGCGAATCGATCGAAATGTACGAGAAGGGCAATCGGCCCGAGCTCGCACAAAAGGAATCGGCAGAAGCAGTTGCGCTGGAGAAGTATCTGCCGGCGCAGGTGAGCGACGACGAGATTCGGACCGCGGTGAAAGCAGCAATTGCCGGCGGTGCAAAGCAGATCGGTGCGGTGATGGGTAAAGTGCTCCCGCAGTTCAAAGGCAGAGCGGAAGGCAGCACCATCAACGCCATCGCCCGCGAGGAGCTCGCTAAGCAGGGGTGACAGCTTTCCTCCCGAAACACCAAACCCGAGCCGCGACGACATCGCGCTCGGGTTTTTTTCATCCCGCCTCTCGCCTCTCTCCTCCCGCCTCTCTCCTCCCGCCTCTCGCCTCTCTCCTCCCGCCTCCCGCCTCCATAAACTCCAATAGTGAATCGCCACGCCCTTAACGTCATCGAATTCCCGCGCACCCTCGCGTTAATCGCCGAGCGCGCGATATCGTCGCTCGGCGCGGATCGGGTGCGTGAGTTGGCGCCGATGACGGGGCGCGAGGAAATCGAAAAAGAGCATGCGCGGGTTGCCGCGGTACGCGCGCTGCTCAGCGCGGAGGAGCCGTGGACACTTCACGGCGTGCCCGACGCTCGCGCCGCGCTAACGAGGCTGCGCGTGGGCGGCGCCGCGCTGTCCGCGTCCGATCTGCTGGTGCTTGGAAGTCTGTTGCGCAGCTCGCGGCTCACGCGCGAAGCGTTTCGTGGGGACAAGGTTTCGCCCGTCGCGACCGCGGTTCTCGCCGCACAGCGCGAAGCGCTGATTGTCGACAAGACCAACGAGA
>DASTGU010000182.1:0-2918 GCA_035718845.1 Gemmatimonadaceae bacterium
ATGCAGAACGAGATCGTGATTCCGCCACCGGCGCGACTGGGGAACGACGTCGTAATCGCCAAAGGTTTGAAGAAAGCGTACGGCGACAAAGTTCTGTTCGACGATCTATCGTTCTCGCTGCCACGCGGCGGAATCGTGGGCATCATCGGCCCGAACGGAGCCGGCAAGACGACTTTGTTTCGGATGATCACCGGCAGGGAACAGCCGGATGGTGGTGATCTTACTGTCGGCGACACTGTGCAGTTCGCATACGTCGATCAGACGCGTGAGCTCAACGATGCCAACACAGTCTATAAGGAAGTCAGCGAAGGGAACGATGTCATCATGGTCGGCAAGCGCGAGATGCAGGCGAGAGCGTATCTGGCGCAATTCAACTTCAAGGGAGCCGATCAGCAGAAGAAGGTGAAAGATCTCTCGGGTGGAGAGAGAAACCGGCTTCACCTGGCGAAGCTGTTGAAATCCGGCGGAAACCTGCTGCTGCTCGACGAGCCGACCAACGATCTCGACGTCGATACTCTGCGCGCATTGGAAGAAGCGCTGGTCGATTTCCCGGGCTGCGCCGTGGTCATCTCGCACGACCGCTGGTTCCTCGATCGCATCGCGACCCACATCCTGGCCTTCGAGGGTAACTCGGAAACGGTGTGGTTCGAAGGAAATTATCAGTCGTACATCGAGGATCTGAAGCGGCGCAAAGGCCCCGACGCCGATCAACCGCATCGGATTGCTTACAAGAGGCTGGTCAGAGCCTAACTCTCTTCTCTTCTTGCCGAGTCGAGGCGGCCGCCACAGCATATGCAGATGCTATTGCTGTTGGCGGCCGTTGCGCTTTTCCAGGATTCGACGACCTACGACGGTCGTGCGAAGCACGTCAACGTCGAGATACCGCGCATCGATACCGTTGTAACCATCGACGGCGTGCTCGATGAGCCTGTATGGAAGAGAGCCGCGCGGCTAACCGGCTTCTCACAGTACCAACCGGTCGACGGACTGCCGGCCGTCGAGCCGACTGAAGTTCTGACCTGGTACTCATCGGATGCGATCTATTTCGGCGTCAAAGCGCGAGAGATCCACGGCAACGTCGTGCGCGCGACGCACGCCAACCGCGACAACATCGACAGCGAAGATCAGATTCAGATTCTGCTCGACACCGACAACGCCCGACAGATTGCCTTCTTGTTCGGGGTGAATCCGTACGGCGTGCAGCAGGACGGAACACGCAGCGCGCAATTCGCCGGCGGTGCCGGCGGACCGCAGGCGAGCGGGGGCGGATTCAAGAACATCAATCCGCTCGAAGGAAGTGTCGATCTCAATCCGGATTACTACTTCGAGTCGAAAGGCAGACTGGTCGACGGCGGCTACGAAGTCGAGATCCGGATTCCATTCAAGAGCCTGCGCTATCAGGATGCCCGCACCCAGAGCTGGGGACTGCACATCCTGCGTCGGGTGCAACACTCCGGATTTCAGGACACCTGGGCACCGGCGATTCGAGCCAACGCGAACTTCCTCGCGCAATCGGGAACGCTGGAAGGTCTGCACGATCTCAAGCGCGGTCTGGTGCTCGAGGCAACTCCGACGATGACAGCACACGCCGATCGTGCGCCGAATGTCGGCAACGGTCGAGACTATCAACAGAAAGGAGAGTTCGGCGGCGATCTGCGCTGGGGGATTCGGCAGAATCTCACGCTCAACGGCACGGTCAATCCGGATTTCTCACAAGTCGAAGCAGACGTCGGACAGGTTTTGCTCAACGAGCGGTTTGCACTGTTTTATCCGGAGAAGCGGCCGTTCTTCCTCGACGGACTCGAGCTGTTCGACTCGCCGAATCAGCTCATTTACACGCGACAAATCGTGGCGCCGAAAGCTGGTGCAAAGCTCACCGGCAAAATCGGCGGACTGAACATCGCTTCCATCGTCGCCAGCGACGACAACCTCTACTCGTGGAGCGGAGCGCACTCACCGCTCTTCGGCGTGTCGCGTCTCAGGTATGACTTCGGATCGGCCAACACGCTCGGTGCGGTGCTTACCGCACGTGAGGACGGCAGCGATTACTCGCGCGTCGCCGACGCCGACTTCCGGTTTTACCACTCGAAACTTTACTGGGCCCAATTTCAGGCAGCTCATTCCTGGACGGACAGCCTCGGCGCTCACACGGCGGGATCCATCCTGCAGGGCGATTGGGATCGCACCGGTCGGGCGTGGGGATTTCACTACACGCTGCGCTCGCTGGATCCAGGATTCAAAGCAGCGTCGGGTTTCGTGAATCGAACCGGCATCATCGAGACGCGCGCGTTCAATCGCATCACCTTTTATGGAGCGCCCAACGCCGTCGTGCAGACGTATGGCAGCTTCTTCGGTGTCGATCGGATCTGGAACAACGTGGGATCGAGCCACGGCCTCGAAGAAAGCACTGAGTCGATCACGCCGAGTGCGACGCTTCGTGGCGGCTGGCTGGTGAGCGGCGCGGTCACCCACAGTTATTTCGCGTTCGATCCGTTGCTGTACTCGGGCCTCACCGTTGCCAGGCCAGTCGGCGCGAATCCGATAGGCGATACAGTGGCGTTCACGGTCCCGGGACCGCAGAAAGACGAGTGGGGCGGTTCGTTGAGTCTGACGACGCCAACGTTTCGCACTTTTTCCGGTACTGCCGCAATGACGGTGGGACAGGTGCCCGTCTTCCGTGAAGCTGCGCCAGGCCGGAGCTCACGCATCGACGCAGTGCTGGCGTTCCGGCCGACAACCGCGGTTCGCAGCACGCTCCAATTCTCGCGGTTGACGATCAACCGCAGCAGTGACGGCTCGCGCTTCTCTTCCGAGACCATCCCGCGCCTCAAGGTCGAGTATCAGGTGAGTCCGCCGATTTTCCTGCGCGTCGTCGGACAATACGCCGCTCGTTCGCGAACGACGCTGCGTGATCGCGA
>DASTGU010000183.1:0-42595 GCA_035718845.1 Gemmatimonadaceae bacterium
CATCCCCATCGCCCACAGCCAGGATACCGTCGGCCCCTTCGGCCGCACGGTGGCGGACGTGGCCGCCCTGCTCGGCGCGCTCACCGGTGTAGACCCGCGCGACGCCGCGACGAGCGCAAGCGCGGGGCGGTTCGCAGCCGACTATACGCGATTCCTCGACAAAGACGGTCTGCGCGGCGCGCGGCTGGGCATCGCACGAGAGGTGTACTTCGGCTACAGCGAGAAGACGGATGTGATTGCCGAGGCGGCCATTGCCGCGATGGAGGCGGCCGGCGCGGTGATCATAGACCCGGCGGATATCCCAACAGCGAAGCAGATGGGCGAATCCCACGCCGAGCTGGAGGTGCTGCACTACGAGTTCAAGGCAGACCTGGACGCCTACCTTGCGGGACTGAACCCGGAGGCGGCGCATAGCCTGGAGGACGTGATCGCCTTCAACGAGGCGCACCGCGAGCAAGAGATGCCTTATTTCGGCCAGGAGCACATGCTCGCCGCGCAGGCGAAGGGGCCGCTCACCGAGCAGAAGTACATCGACGAGCTGGCGCAGAACCTCAAGATGTCGCGCACCGACGGCATCGATGCGACGATGACGAAGTACAATCTCGACGCGATCGTGGCGCCGACCGGGGGGCCGGCGTGGGTGACGGACCTGCTCAACGGCGATCACTTCAGCGGCGCGAGCTCGACACCGGCCGCGGTGGCTGGGTACCCGAACATCAATGTGCCGGCGGGCTTCTCACACGAGCTGCCGATCGGGATATCGTTCTTCGGGCGCGCGTGGAGCGAGCCGACGCTGATTCGGATCGCCTATGCTTTTGAACAGGCCACCAAGCATCGGCGGGCGCCGAAGTTTATTCCGACCCTCGGAGTGTGAACGGCAACTGAAAACTACCAGCTTGCGGCTTGCTGCTTTCAGCCAGCGGCTTCGAGCCTTTCAACCACAAACGGCCAGCGTTTTTCGCTGGCCGTTTTTTCTAAGCCCGGAGCAGCCGGCTGAGAGCCGCCAGCCGCAAGCTGGTAGTTTTCCTTTCGCGGTTACCTTGTCGCTCCCTGAACTATACTAGCCGCAAGGAGCTTTCCGGCCTTGGACAGCGTGTACTGCACGATCGCGTTAGTTGCCGCATCACGAGCGCGCTTCACGAGGTTGCCGGCGGCGTCGGTGGTCTGACTGAGCACCGGCAGCTGAGTGATGTTGCCGACGACTTTCTCGGCGGCGTTCTGGCCGGCGGCGGTCACCGCTTTCTCGAGAATGTTGCCGGTGCCGGTGTCGATCAGACGCTGTACTCCGTTCACCGTACCGAGCAGCAGTCGGTTCACTAATCCACCGACCGCGCCGACCGTGTTCTGCAGCGTGCTTCCAAGCTGCTGCACGATCTCAGGATGGTTGTCGATGAAGGTCAGGGTGTTATCAACGATGTAGTAGACATCGTCCAGATCGACGAGCAGTAGAGCCTGCGCGCGTACACCCTGAATTGTCAGATCGACATTGCCGATGAGAACATCAGCACCCGCATCGACTCGCACGAGATTGGCAACTCGCGCGTTGAGATTGAGCTTCGCAGTAACGCTATCGACTTTGAGAAAGATGCGATTTACGCAGAGGTTCGGTATGTCGAGCACGACATCGTACTCTGGAAACTCGTGCGAGCGTCCAGTGCCGCCGGTCACTTGTTGCGTTCCGGCGGGCGCGCCAGTAGCGGTGCGCTGTCTGGCGAGACTATCAGCGCGCAGAGCGCGATTGAACGCGCGCGCTGAATCGGTCGGCTGACACTGCCAGGGTTGTCCGGCTCCAAGACGCGTCGTCGTGGTGCGCTGCTGCGCACTGGTGATCGATGGAATCAATGCGGCAACTGCCAGCATTGATGTGACGACACGCTGCTTCGTGTTGCGCATAAGCATTTCCTCAGAGATGGAGCGAGGACGGAACCGTCTCGCATCACAAGGCCGACAACATCGAAGCGAATTGCAAAAAGCTCGCCCGACTGCTCAGGGCATGAATGTTGAACCTCGCTGCATCGACTACCTGGAGCAGCATTGCGCGAAACGTCAAAAACGTACACAGCGCTGGTGTGCGGAGCTTTCATCCTCACGGCGTCGCCGATCGTACTCGGTGCGCAGACTGCTGCGACGGATGCGAATCAGCAGACGTGCGCAGCGCTGTTGTCCAACGACAGCTCCGTCGGCACTCGACTTGGCCCGGGACTGAGCGATTCCACTGCGCGCGATACAACAGCGCGTGTCCGGGCGGACAGCGCCTCATTCGGCATCGGCGGTGCGCGCAGTGGCAAGCCGAACGTCTATCTATTCGTTGGTGTCCACGCGGACGAGGTCCGATTCGCGAAGCAGCCGAATGTGCGCGTGCGACTGTGTTGGGGCGGTGACACGCTGCGGGTCGTGCAGCGGACCAACCTTCCGTCGCCGGTGGTGGCGGGCACTACCTATAGAAATGTGTATGTCGCCGTCGAATTGATCGGGCGACTCAATGGAGAGTGCCTGGCAAACGCGATCGGAGTCGGGCCTCAACAGACTCCGCGCGCAGCTGCGGGGCAATCAGTTTCGACTCAGCGGTCAGCGAGCAACTGCGCGTTCCTCGGCGGAACTGCAGGAGCGGAGCAAGCTAGCCCGCGGCCGCCGAATCCATGATGCGCTTTCGACCGATTCTCGGATCCGTCTTATCGCTGTCGGCGGCGATTGCCTGCGCGCACTCGCCGACAGCGCAGGCGCCAAATCCCATCCAGTCTCCAGCACAAACTGCAGCCAGCGCTCCGTCGTCAGGGCCGATCACCGGACTTTCTGCCAGCGGCTTAGGCGTCGGGACAATCGCAGGGTGTCCTGGCGGCAACGGAATCCACATCTCGGCGACAGGCGGAACCGCCAGCGACTCGGCGTCGGGGACGAATCAGTTCATTGGCCTCGGTCAGTCAGTCGACACGACCTGGGTATTCAATATCTCGCAGCGAACATGGACGCGCACCAATCTTGCGGCTGCGATCAGCGTTGGGTTGGCCGATGAAACGCGAGGCCGCTACGCGATCTGCGCGGGAGTGAATGCGCTGATTCCGAATGCGACGCTGACACTGCAAGGCGCGCGTGGTCGAGTGCATTTCGCGGCATCACTCAAACCGTTGAGCGATGCCCTTCGGTTAGGTCCGGGGCGATGAGCCTTCAAACTTGGAGATGGTGACGATGCGTGCTGGAATTCTGATTGCCGGACTCGCTCTCTGTGCCGCTGCGGTGCCGGTGCTCGCTCAACAACCGACGGGTCAGCGCACATTCACCAGCAACGCTCAGACTACTCCGAATCGCGATGTGATTCTGGAGATTCCAGAGCTCTCAGTCGATTCGATTGGTCTCACCGTGTCAGACGTCCGGGCCCACGTCGCCCTCGACGCGAATGCGATGAACCTCGTTCAGCTGACCGCCGGCGTCGACGTCGGCATCAAGAAAGTTCAGCTCGGCATCGTCGGCGTGATGGCGGAGGCATATCTCTACGTCGATCTCGACAACGTCGCCAAGATCGTCAATCGCGTGGTGCAGACGCTGGATAGGAATCCGCAGATTCTGATTCAGGTGCTGAAGACTGTCGATACCGGGGTCAACGCGATCACCGGGCAACCGGGGCAGGCGCCGCCGAATCCCTAAACTGCGAACTGAGAACTAACCAAAGGTAGGCAGGGGACAGAGAGGCTCAGAAAAGGAGTTGGCAGCTACGTTCGTGGCCTTTGAGGCGCAACACGCTTCGAATGCGTGTAGCAACGCTGCGAACTCGGTTTCTGAGCCTCTCTGTTGACCGCCTACCTTTTGTTAGTCCGCAGTTCGGAACAGTTCACTCCTCAAGGATCGAGTCCGTAACGAAGTACCCCTTTCCCGCGCGCACAGACTCGGCGATGGAGCGGCGGGTGTCATCGACCTCCTCCTCGCGTGAGTCCAGCATGCCGCGATTGGTGCGGAACCGGCGGCCGGCCTCGACGCAGAACAAATCACAGAGCGCGATCTCGCGATCGCACATCTCGACCCCGCGGGTGTCGATGAGGCTTTGAGTGCGCGCGATCACCGCGGCGGTCGCGAACAGGTCGATCGCCATGTTGGCCAGTCGCTCGAGGACGAACTGACTCTCGACGATCTTCTCCCTGTGCCTGATGATCACCCGATCGGTCGCCGCGCCGAGCTCGGCGACGTGCTTCTCGAAATACTCCTTGTTGCTCTTCAGACGCTCGTGGACGTCGATGTCGAGCGTCGAGGTCTGGCCGAGTCGCAGACGCACGCGTGATGTCGCATAGCCACCGAGCATGCCGAGGTTGCGGAGTGGGCGGCGAAGCGCGGATCCAACTTCCTTCAGCGCCTGCGCGGGCGCCTGCACTCCGTTGAGCGCGATGAACAGGCGCAATACTTCATTCGCCCCCTCGAAGATGCGATTGATGCGCGAGTCGCGCAGTGCCCGCTCATAAGGATAGGGTTTCACATAACCGCGGCCGCCGGCGAGCTGCACCATGTCGTCCGCCGCGCGCCAAACCAGATCGCTGGCGAAAACCTTGGCGCACGCCGCCTCTAACGAAAAGTCCGCTTCGCCGCGATCGACGAGCGACGCCAGAATCCCCAGCATCGCATCAGCAGCGTACGTCTCGCTGGCCAGCTGCGCGAGCTTGCGCTGGGTGATCTCGAAGTCGGCGAGGGGACGCCCGAACTGCACGCGCTCTTCAGCGTAGGTCGTCATGCGCTTCAACGTTGCCTTCGTCGCGCCAGTGCAGCCTGCTGCGAGGGTGAGTCTGCCCGCGTTCAACACGTGCACCGCGACGCCAAATCCGCGGCCAACCGCGCCGAGCAGGTGGTCAGCCGGTACTTCCAGATTCTTGTACTCGAGCTCGGCCTGCGTTGAGCCACGAATCCCGAGCTTGCGCACGGTGCCGACGACACGGAATCCGGGCATGTCAGGGCGAATCAGGAACGCAGTCATGCGCTGCACATTCTCGCCCCGACGTTGGACCGTCGCCTGCGCGAACGTCGCGATGACGCCCGCGCGATGGCCGTTGCCGATCCAGATCTTGCGGCCATTAAGTCGCCATGATCCGTCCTTCGCGGGCGTCGCGGTGGTCTTGATGTTCTGCGCGTCGGAGCCGACGTCGGGCTCAGTGAGCGCATACGCAGCGAGGAAGTCTCCACGCGCGAGCGCAGGAAGGTATCGCTCCTTCTGCTGCTCATTCCCATGAAGCACGATCGCCTTCGAGCCGAGGCCGCAGTGCACGCCAACCAGCACGGCAACCGAGGCGTCGACTGTCGACAGGGTCTCGAACACCCGTGCATACGCCGCCGACGAGAGCTCCAGCCCACCGTACTTTTTCGGAATGGTGAGGCCGAGCATCCCCAGCTCGGCGAGCGCGCGAATTACTTCTTCAGGAATCGTCTCCTGCTCGTCGAACTTCGCCGAGTCGATGAGTGAGCCTTCCATCTCGCGCAGGCCTTTAATCAGGCGACGAACAGTGCGCGCCTCGTCGGCGTTGTGCTGCTCGAGCGGCTGTGGATACGGAAAGAGGAGCGAGTCGAGTACTACGCCCGCAAAGATCCCGCGCGTGAATGATGACTGCTGTTCAGGCACTCAGGTGAATCCGATACAACGTCAAGCAGTAGTCGCGGGCAAAGCATCGCGCTCTCGCAACCATCGCCAGTGCACCAGAAACAGAATCACGGCGACGATGATAAGCAGTCCGTTGCCGATCAAAGTGCGCACCGCGCGGAAGTGGACGTTGCGAATAGCCTGCTCACGCTCGGCCTCGTACAGGCGGCGCAGCTCGGCATCGGACAGCGTGTCACTCTGTGCATTGACAGGCTTGATTGGCTCGGAGACTGGCACACGTGGGTCCCGCCGAGAGTCGAGCTTGTAAAGCTCAAAGCTGGAGAGCGAACGGCCAGATCTGCCGTAACCACCGGACTCCGCGGCAATCGGATCAGTCAAATCAATCACGGCATCCACCAGCGACTTGATCGAGATGAGCATCACGATCACGGTAATGAAGCAAACCGCATAACCGTATACCTGCGCGATGCGACTGTTCATTCTGTCCATCACCAGTCTCCGTTAAGCAGTTGCGGTTGCGCGTATCCGTGTTGCGTTGTCGAGCTGCTCTGCGAGAGCACTGGCATCACTGACCGGTCTGTCGCAGACATAGCCCCGGCACACGTACGCTGTTGCCTGCCGGTCGATCGTCGTCCGATTCTCGAGCAGCTTGACGACATGCGGCGAGCGATCATCTCCACCGGCCAGCACGAGCGAGGGAACGTACTGCGAAGCGACGGTGCGCTCCAGGGCACGGAATCCCTTGCCTTTGGTATCGCCGACCAAGGCGACTTCGACGGCGCCATTGAGCTCCATGTCGGCGCAGCCGAGCAGGTGTCCGAATGCGGTGGGGAATCGCAGCATCGGCTCGGCGAGGCTCTCGAGGGTAAAGACGGCGCGGCGGCGATAATCCGACTCGTGCTGCAGCTCCGCGAGAGTGAGCAGCAGATCGACGGCGAGTGAGGTGCCGGACGGCATCGCGTTGTCCGTGACGTCGCGGGGTCGAGTGATCAGCTCTTCGGCGTCGCGGGCGGTATCGAAGAAAGCTCCGACCTGATCGTCCCAGAACCAGTTGATCATCTCGTCGGAGATTTGCCGCGCGAGCTTCACCCACTTCTCGTCGAAGGTTAGCTCGTAGACCGCGATGAAGCCGAGTGCGACCGAAGCCTGATCCTCGAGAAAACCAGGGATGCGGGTGACGCCTTCCTTGTGGGAGCGCATCACGCGTCCGCCGCGCACCATCTCGCGGGCGAGAAAGTCCGCGTTGCGCAGCGCGAGCTTGCGGAAGTCATCGCGATCAAAGATTCGCGCGGCGGTGGCGAGACCGCGCAACATCAGGCCGTTCCAGGAGGCGAGGATCTTCTCGTCGCGCGCGGGCCAGGCGCGCCGAGAGCGGGCCTCGAGGAGAATCCGTCGCGCGCGGGCGAGAATCTGGTCGAGGACGTCGACGTCGACAGCGGCGCGGCGGGCGGCGACGTCGCGACCGGCGGGAACGTAAAGAATGCTCTTTCCCTCGAAATTGCCGCCGCGCACGACGCCGTAGTAGGTCTTGAATGCGCGCGCGTCGGCGCCGAGCAGGGAGTCGAGCTCCTCTTCACTCCAGACATAGAACCTGCCTTCGTGTCCCTCGCTGTCCGCGTCCAGTGAAGAATAGAAACCACCTTCAGCGTCGGTCATCTCTCGCGCGACCCATTCGACCGTCTCGATGGTGACGCGGCCGACCTCGTCGTCTTTGGTGGCCTGCCAGAGGTGCGCGCCGAAGCGGGTGAGCAGCGCGTTGTCGTAGAGCATTTTCTCGAAATGCGGGACGAGCCAGGTCGCGTCGACGGAGTACCGTGCGAGCCCGCCGCCGATGTGGTCGTATATCCCGCCGCGCGCCATTTTGCGGAACGAGTTGACCGCCATCTCGAGCGCGTGGGTGGTGCCGGTGCGCGCGGCGTAGCGGAGAACGCAATCGAGGGTCATTGTGGGCGGAAACTTCGGTGCGGCGCCGAATCCGCCGTTGGTCTCGTCGTAGCGTTGCTGGAGGGTGCGAAATGCGATCTCCAGCATTTGCGGCGAGAGCCCGGTGGAGGTCGAAGCGCTACGCCCCGCGACCGTGTTCCCTTCGTAGATCTGTTTGAGCTGCTCGGCGCTTTGCGCTACTCCTTCGCGACGGTGCTCGTAGGCGTCGCTGACGGCGCTCAGAACTTTGCGGAACGATGGAATGCCGTGACGGTCATCAGGCGGGAAATAGGTTCCACCGTAGAATGGACTGCCGTCGGGCAGGAGGAACATCGTCATCGGCCAGCCGCCGTGGCCGGTCATCGCCTGCACCGCCTGCATGTAGATGTTGTCGATGTCGGGCCGCTCTTCGCGATCGACTTTGATGTTGACGAACTTTTCGTTCATCAACCTTGCGGTGTCTTCGTCTTCAAATGACTCGTGCGCCATCACGTGGCACCAGTGACACGCGGCGTAACCGATACTCAGGAGGATCGGCTTGCCTTCGCGTTTCGCTTTTTCCAGCGCCTCCGAACCCCACGGGTACCAATCGACGGGATTATTGGCGTGCTGCAGGAGATAAGGACTGGTCTCGCCAGCGAGTCGATTGGCCACGCGTCTAGGTAATTGGATTGGTGCCCGTCATCCGCATTGCCAGATCGTCGGCCCGTTCCTGCTCGGTCTCGTGTGGGCGATAGACGATCACCTCGACGCGCTCGAGGGTGATAAGTCCACCGGTGACCATCTGGTCGAGCTCGGGCAGGACACTGTCGATTTTCTCTTCGGTATCGACGCATTCGACCACGATCGGCATATCGAGCGAGAAATCCACGAACTTGGCGGCGTGGATGTGACTGCTGGCGCCGTAGCTCATGATGCCGCGGGTGACGGTGGCGCCGGCAAGGTGTCGTCGGCGCAGCAGGTTCACGATTGCCCAATACAACGGCTCGCCATTGTACTTGTCGCGCTCGCCGATGTGGACCCGCATCAGAACGCGCTCACCCTTGAGACCGTGCATTTTTCCTCCCCCGAGAGGAACGCATCCGGTTGGCCCAGATGCTTACGCTCTCGCTATCCTTTGTAGATATAATCAAGGTACATGATCTACCTCCTTATCGCACTCGGTGGCGCCGGCGGATCGGTCTTGCGGTATCTGCTCGGTGGCTTCATTCAGCGGAGCAGCAGCAGCGGATTTCCGATCGGAACGATGGTTGTGAACGTGTCAGGCTGTTTCCTGATCGGCATTCTGGTGCGGCAATTTCTCAACATGCAGCTGTCGAATGATTTACGCGCGCTGCTGGTGGTCGGCTTCTGCGGCGGATTCACGACCTTCTCGACTTTCTCTGCGGAAACGCTGGCTCTGATCGAGGGCGGCGAATACGCGCGAGCGACTGCATATGTCTTGCTGAGTGTGAGTCTGTGTCTGCTGGCGACACTTGCCGGCATGACTGCAATTCAATTGGTAAACGGGACCAGACATGGGTGATCCTGCCTGCTGGTCGCATCTCTTCTACGACGACGATGGCAACCCGAAAATGACTACAACGGCTCCGGTAGAGGCGCGTGACGGACAGATCGCGCGCGACCTGACTGATTTTCTGTCGAAGAACGACGCGCGCATCATGCAGGAGCTGTTCGAGTTTCTGCGGATTCCCAGCGTCAGCGCAAAATCAGATCACAACGCCGACACCAAGCGAGCGGCGGATTGGGTGAAGAGCTCGCTCGACAAAATTGGTGTGCCGGCGAGAATCTATCCGACGGCGGGTCATCCGATCGTCGTCGGCGAATGGAGAAACGCGCCCGGTGCGCCGACTGTTCTCATCTACGGCCACTATGATGTGCAGCCACCGGAGCCGCTCGATCTCTGGACCTCGCCGGCGTTCGAGCCGACGATTCGCGATGGAAACCTTTACGCGCGCGGATCGGTGGACGACAAGGGGCAGCTGTTCCTGCACATCAAGGCACTCGAGGCGCACCTCGCAACGCGCAAGAAGCTGCCAGTCAACGTTGTGGTAATCGCCGAAGGCGAAGAGGAAGTCGGCAGCGAGCACCTCGCGCAGTTCGTCGAGGATCAGAAAAAACTTCTTGCTGCTGACGCTGTCGTGATCTCGGACTCGGCGATGTTTGCGCCGGGGCTGCCATCGATTCTGTCGTCGTTGCGCGGGCTCGCCTACTTCGAGATCAACGTGCAGGGCGCGAAAGGTGATTTGCACTCCGGCAGCTACGGCGGCGCGGTCGCGAATCCAGCGATGGCGCTGGCGCGAATTCTGGCGACGTTCCACGATGTCAAGGGCCACATCGCGATCCAGGGATTCTACGACAGGGTGCGCGAGTGGCCAGCCAAGATCCGTGAGCAGATGCGCTCGCTGCCGTTCGAAGACAAGACAATGATCGAGGAGACCGGCGTCGATGCACTCGCGGGCGAAGAAGGATTCACAACCCTCGAGAGACTGTGGACGCGCCCGACGTGCGAAGTGAATGGATTGCTGAGTGGCTACACCGGTGAAGGCGCCAAGACGGTTCTACCGGCGAAGGCGATGGCGAAGGTGAGCTGCCGACTGGTTCCCGATCAGGACCCCGCCGAGATCGAGAAGCTGATGAAAGCGCACGTGGCGAAAGTGACGCCGAAGGGCGTCAAAGCCGAGGTGCGCACTCTGCACGGCGGCCGGCCGTGGCGCGCCGAGCTCGACGGGCCAATTTTCGAGGCGGCCAAGGTCGCGCTGCGCGCGGCGTTCGGTAAGGAGCCGGTGATCACCGGCGAAGGCGGCTCGATCCCGGTCGTCGGAGACTTCGAGCGGATTTTGGGAGCGCCGGTTTTGTTGGTGGGTTTCGGCCTGCCCGGCGAAAATGCGCACGCACCCGATGAGTGGATGAGCGTCGACAACTTCAGACGCGGTGCCAAGGCGATGGCGGGGCTGTGGGATGAGTACGCGCGGGTCTCGAAATAGCGATTGCGGACTGAAGGGCGGCTCGCGCTGGTAGCTGATGGCAGCTAGCTATTGGCTATTGGCTGCCTGCAAAGGGACAGATCTCATGGCATGAACGCGAACAGATCGCGTTTCCTCTAGGAGGTCGCGATCTGTCCCGTCGTCTGCAGCTATCAGCCATGAGCCAGCTGCCAACAGCTACCAGCGCGTGCTGTCCAGTCCTCAGTGCGCGATCACACCACATCAAAAGAGATCCATCTGCGCCCGACTCTCCCTCTCGCGCCAGGTGAGAGAGGCCAGCTCGCCTTCGCTCATCGGCTGTAGACAATCGGGCGAGTCGTTGGCGGGATTGTTCACCAGCGTCGAAATCGGGAAAGATTCGAGACCGCCGTCTGAGTGGTAGGCCGAGGTAGTCAAAAGCTGGAGTTGATCGGCGTCGCGCGATCCATCGAGCCATTCGTCGTAGCGCGACGGCTCGAGCAGCACAGCCATGCGATCGTGAAAGCGGGCGTACCAGTCGTCGGCATCTTTCACGATCACAGTGCACGACCACAGCTCCTCGTTGGACTTCCGATCGTGCCAGCGATTCCAGAGGCCGGCCATTGCGAACGGAATTCCATCGGGATGGCGGAGCAGGTGCGGGATCTTGTTGCGACGCGAGCCCACCCATTCGATGATCCCGTCGATCACGACCAGGCAGCGCTGGCTGCGCCACGCTTCCTGAAAAGTCGGCGCGGTCGCGACCGTCTCGATGCGCGCGTTGAACGCAGAATACGACGAGTCGAATTCCCTGACGCGCTCGCGGTTGGCGAGTTTGGATGGGATGAAGTTCCAGTGCATCGGCCGCAACACACGCTGCTTCAGAAACGGATCGAAATAGACCGCCGGAATCTCTTCGCGCGGATTCAGGTTGTAGCGCGGCTTCCAGTCGGAAGGGGTGAACTTCTTGGTGTAGCCGTAAAGCTTCTCGGTGATGCCGTCAGGATTGACGACCGTCGCGCGCCCGCACATGCGACAATTCTACTCGCGCGCGCGTCGCCACGCCGCCGGGGAGAATCCCGTCTCGCGTTTGAACGCGCGACTGAACGCTGCTTCCGATTCGTAGCCGACCTGCGCGCCGATCGCCGCAACCTTCGCCGATCCGCGCGCCAATTGCTCCGCGGCCAGCTGCAGACGCCAACGCGTGAGATAAAGCATTGGCGGCACGCCGACGAGCTGTGAGAATCTCTCCACCAGCACTGTGCGTGACGATGCGATTTCCTTTGCCAGCTCGGCGAGGGTCCACGAGCGCGTCGGCTCCTCGTGCAGCTTCGAGAGTGCCGGACCAACAACCGCGTCGCGCAGCGCGCCGAGCCAACCGGCCTGCTGCGGAGGCAGTGTTTCGACGTAACGGCGCAGCACCTCGATGAACATCAGCTCGGCCATACGGGTCAGCATTGTCTCGCTGCCAACGCGACCCGCCCGTGTCTCGGCGACGACCTGTTTCGGAAACTGCGAAAGAAACCCGCCGGCCGCACCCGGAATCACGATCACTGGTGGCAACGCGCCCAACAATGGATTGAACGGACGCGCGTCACAGCCAAGGAATCCGCAAACGAGCCTCGTGTCGCGCGGCTGATCAGCAGGACCCAGCTGCACTGTACTAAAGAACCGGCTCGCCTGGGTGCCGTTGGCGCCGGAGCGGTCGACGTAATCCTTCGCACTCGACATCAGATGCGCGTCGCCGTGAGCAAGCAGGATCACGTCGCCAGCGTTGAGCTGAACCTGAGCGCCGTAAGGGCCACCCCAACAACTGCCGCTCACGATGATGTGATACGAAATGAGATGCTCGGCGTTCGGCAATATTCTCGGCACCAGCTGCACGGCTGGTACGGTGTTGACCGACCATGGATGGCCGGCCTCGACGTAGTAGAAATGCGCGCCGTTCAAGCGTACTGCGCGCAACACATCGGAGAGGGGGCCAAGGCTCGAGACATGCGATTCCTGCGCGTTCACCGCGTTGGCGGTGAATGAAGGCATGCGCTCGCGCAGTTGCTCGGGCATATCAGAACTCACAATCAAGAGACGCGGACGATCTGTCATTTGCCGCCTGTCCGCACACAGGTAATCTGCGCAGTCAGACAACAAAGTGCTGAACAGAGTTTACGGAGAACAAATGGGTACGGGATATACGACGCTGGCGTTGCGGCGTCGCGCATGTACATGCGTCAAGTTGGAACCCGAGACAGCGCGGCACACCGGCACCGACGAACACGAGAGCAAACATGTGCGCTACGCGAGGAACGTCGCGCTCACGCGTGTGTTCGAGATCCGCGCGCTCAAATAGAGCGCGTCAGACCCTCACCCCATCGCTAGCCGAGGTTCATTTCCTTCAACAGTGCCTGGAACCGCGGATGGTTGTGCAGCGATGTCAGTAGGAATGAGCTCTTGATCGCGTACGTCGGTCCAGTGCGCGCGATGACTGCCTGCTCGAGATAATCGAGAGCGCGCTCAGAATCGCCCAACCCCGTGTACACGTACGCGAAGTGGTACGGCGAGACGAACTTGTCGCGCGCGTATTCCTCGAGTTTTTCGACAATTGAGCGGGCCTTCGCCTCATCGCCGGCCAGCGCATACGCCTGACCGAGCTGACCAAGCCAGAGCGTATTGCCTGGCGAGCACGCTACGGCTCGCTCCAGCTCGGCGATGCCGGCGCTCTGGTCGCCGTTGAGAAAATAGGCCCAACCCAGTGTAGACCGCGCGCGGTCGTACGCCGGCTCGAACTCCACCGCGTCTTCCGCTGGTTTGATTGCTTCCTCGAATCTGCCCGCACGCAACCGCGTCGTGATGCGATCCATGCGATGCGCCAGCGGGTCGAGCTCGTGCGCTCGCTCCTGCGCCGCGATTGCTTCGTCGAAGCGACCGAGGCCGGCGAGCATCCGACCGTAGAGCACGTAGGCATCAGCACCGCTCGGGTTCAGCTCGATCGCCTTCTTGAATCCCTCCTCGGCGGCCTTCCAGTCGAACTCGTGTGCGCTCTTGAGATAGGCGAGCGTGCAGTGCGCAACGCCGAGCTCGGGATCGAGCCTGAGTGCTTCGCGGGAAGCCTCGGCCGCGCGCTCGTACGCCAGGTCGGGACTCACAGCGCCAACTTCGGCCAGCTCGGTATAGGCGATGGACTTGTTGGCGTGTGCGAGCGCGAACGACGGATCGCGTGCGATCGCCTTGTCGAAAAACTCGATCGAGCGCAGCAATCCCTCAGGCGTGTACTTGATGTAGAACTCACGCCCGCGCTGAAATAGCTGATAGGCGGGTACGTCATGAGTCGGACTGCGGCGAACGCGTGTCCGTTCTTCGCGTGACAGCTCCGCTTTCATCGCCGCGGCAATCTGCAGCGCGACGTCGGTTTGGATCGCGAAGATATCGGTGAGATCGCGGTCGTACGTCTCAACCCACAAGTGCTGATCGGTGTGAACGTCGACGAGCTTGGCTACGATGCGCACTCGCTCACCGACTCGCCGCACGCTGGCATCGAGGATGGTGGTAACGCCGAGTGCGCTGCCAATCTCCTTGAGGCTTTGCTGCCGCTGCTTGAAGCGCATCACCGAAGTGCGCGAGATGACCTTGAGCGCGCGAACCTTGGAGAGATGGGCGATCACATCGTCGGTGATTCCATCGGCGAAGTACTCGTTTTCCGGATCGGAGCTGAGGTTGATGAACGGCAGAACGGCGACTGACGATGACCGGGCGTTCTCCGCGGGGGCCATTCGCGCTGGTGGTGCGGCACGCAGCCGCTCAGCGAGTGCGGCGACGGCCGGGTCCGGATCCAGATCGAGGTCAGCTCGCCGGCGGCGCGCGTGCTCTGTTGCATGGTGAACCGCACCGAGCCAGTCGCCGGCATCGTAGAGCGCTTTCATTAATTGTTGCGCGTACAAACCGGAATGCGGATCAGCTGCGACCAGTCGCAGACACGTGCGCACGCGGCCATGGACATCGCCTGACTGCTCCTGGCGTTGTGCGAGAGTGAGTAGTGCACTCACGTAGGCGTGCGAAAGCTCGTTGCGGCGCTCGTCGAGCCAATACCCGAACTCGGCGGAATCGTCGAGATGAAATCCGTCGAGCAGTGGCGCAGTGTAGAGTCGGGCGACGCGCTCGGATGCATCGTCGTCGATCGCAGCGCGCAGCTCGAGCAAATCGCAGCTTGCCTTCGACGGATTGAATAGCAAGCCATCACCGGTCGATGTAATTGCCTCTTCACCGAGTGCGGTGCGCAGGACGTGGACGGCGAGGTTGAGCAGGCGGCGCGCGCTGGGGAGATCCTTTTCCGGCCACAGCATCGCCATCGCCTTGTCGCGCGAGATCGGCTGCGGCCACGAAGACGCGATCAGCGCCAGGAGTGCGATGCGGTGGCGTTGAGCGGGCGGACCCGTGAGGGTGGTGTCGTCAGATCGGAGGCAGGGACCGCCGAGAAGTTGGACCGTAACCATGCAAGATCGCCAGCTAATTCGCAGCTAATTCCGAGCGGAAGGAGGAGTTAAGCGGGTCAAATCATCTTCCGCGCGTTGAACATAACTCACAATTCACGCGGGGGCACGATGAGGCAGGCAACCACACTCGTCCTGGGTATCGCATTGCTGAGCGCTTGCAGCAGCGAATCCATCACGAAAGACAGCAGCGATTTGCAGGTGGCGGCAAGTCAGTCGTTCGGGTCGAGCGTCAATCAGGATCTGGCGTCATTGAGGCGGGCGACGGCTCCGTTCCAGGATTTCAACGTCGCGTCGCACGCGGGTTGGAAGACACAAATCACGCCGTGCATGACAGATCCGGGCGGCGCGGGCGGAATGGGCTTCCACTACGGGAACACCGATCTGATCGACGGCACCGCCAGCGTCGACAAGCCGCAGCTCCTGCTTTACGAGCCCGAATCGAACGGCAGGCTGCGACTGGTGGCCGTCGAGTACATCATCCCGTACACCTTCGTTCCGCGCAGCGCGACTCCGCCGCGGCTCTTCAATCAGGATTTTCAGCAGGTCGATGCGTTCCAACTCTGGGGACTGCACGCGTGGGTCTGGAGGGAAAATCCGAGCGGCATTTTCGCCCCCTGGAATCCGCAAGTCGACTGCGTCAATGCGACCGCCAGCGTCTCAATGTCGCACTAATCGAATTCAACCTTTAGGGGAGGGAGTGAGCGATGCCGAAATACCTGATCGAGCGGGAGATCCCGAATGCGGGAGCGCTTTCGCCAGCCGAGCTGAAGGCGATCGCGCAGAAATCGTGCGGCGTGTTGCAACAGCTGGGGCAGAGTATTCAGTGGGTTCAGAGTTACGTGACGGAGGACAAGATCACCTGCGTCTATATCGCGCCCAATCCGGAGATCATTCGCGAGCACGCGAGGCTTGGTGGCTTCCCCGCGGATCGCGTGCTGGAAGTGGCGACGATCATCGATCCGGCGACGGCGGAGATGGGTCTGATGGCGGTGGCCGCGTCGTAATTCGATTTGAGATTTCGTTGTAGAACAGGGCGTCCGGCGACTCGCAGCGTCGGGCGCTCTGTTATTTCGCAGGTCTGTTGGGTCTGACCCAGCGGGAGGAGCGAAGCGTCGAGTCGATCTCATTCTCGAAAGCGCGAAGTTTCTGAATTGGAGCGAGAACTTCGTGTTCGACAGTCTCGAAGCAACCATGGTAATCAATGACTTGCCTGGTCGATTGACTGCTGAAGATCGTGGTAATTGCGCTCGGATGATCGGTCGCAAAGTTGTGGCAGAGGACGGAGTCTTTTCTGATCTCCGGCGGCAGCTCGTAAAATCCAGCGGCGCGCGCCTTTGAGATCAGCGACGCGAAGGTGCCGCGCGGCGCGGTATCGATTGCGACGTTGGACGAGTCGCCGCGATTCCGCGACTCAAAGCGGATTTGCTCGGCGCTGTTGATACGGAGCCGATAAGCGGGGCAGAACCCGAAGCACACCGTGCGCTCGAGTACGAGGCTGTCGGTCGCGACTGAGGTTTGAGCCGGCTCAGATTTGCCGGCTGTCGGAGCGCACGCGCCGATCGCGAGCACGAGTAAGCAAGCAGAGGCACGCGCGCGAGACTTCATTTCGATCATGCGCGCTGGGCCGGCTCCTGATAGAGCCCGACGATGTTGCCGCCAGGATCGCGGAAGCGCGCGGTGATTTCAGGCGCGTCGGCGCCGATCTTCTGCACGATCTTGCCGCCGTTGTTCTCGATGGTCTTGCAGGTGTCGGCGACGCTGTCACACATGATGTAGAACAGCAGCCCCGGATTGTCCCACGGCTTTCTGTTCGTGACAAAGGAGCCGCTGACTTCGCCCGTCGTGTCATCGAACGCCTGCGCGCCATCGCCGCGGACGCGGACGTTCCACCCGAAAACCCTGGAGTAGAACGCGGCAGACTTTTTCACATCCGAGGTGGGCAGCTCGATATAACAGATTTTCCCGTTTTTCCCTGTTGGCATTGCGACTCCGCGAGAATTGGCTGACGAAATTAAGGATTGCTGCCTGACACGGGGACTACGCATTCCCACCGCGCCACGATCGAGCAGCCGCGACGTAATGTCGCGTCCTCGAACACGACGACAATCGCACTGCCCTCGGCGCGCTTACGAACGGTACGACGAGTGTCGGCCGCCATCGCCTGCCGTGCGACAGAGGCGACTTGCAGCGCATAATCGACCTGCTGCGATTCCGGCCAACGAGATGCGCCGATGCTTCTGAAAACGATTCTGGTTCGAGCGCCAACGACGACTTCGGGCGCCTGATCAACGGCGAGAGATGCAGCGATCCGGTTTGCCACAGAGAGGTATCGAGCGATGCCGACGCGTAGGCGGGCCATTACTAGGGCCGAGTGGCTGATGTTGTCGCCGCGACTTCGGGAATCTCCGGATCGGGCAGGCTGCGCTTGCCCGCGGCCAGCGATTGATAATGCTTTTGCCAGCGATCACGGATCTCCGATTCGCTCATGCCGAAATCGTAGGCGGGCGAATCGATGAACTGTGCGTCCGTAATCTCGATCAGCACGATTTCCCTGAATGCGCTGACCTTGGATCCGCGCGCTCGGTAAAACTCGATTGCCCGGTCATACTCTGCGCCCGACTCCAGGATCGCCGCCACGCCTTTGAACCGATAGCCTTTGCGCGTGAATGGGTCGACTACGTTGACGTCGATGCGCGGGTTTCGGCGCAGGTTGTCGAGGGTTCCCGGCGATCTGATATTGCCGAAGCTGAGATGATTGTCGTCCCAGACGGCGATCGTTCCTTTCGGCGAGAGATTGGGTGAGCCGTCGGCGCAGACGGTGGCGAAGAAGCCGAGCCGCTGCTCCTCGATCAGCCGCTTCATGTCGGCGTTGAGAATTGCGCTCAAATGGCGACCGTTCGCGTCAGTCATGCCGCTTCGTGGGGTTCGGCAGCTCGACGAAGTCTGGGGCTTTGGGCACACGCTCGAATACGGCGCGCAGCTCGGCGGGCGGTGCAATCAACTTGCGCGCGCGCAAATCCAGCCAGCCACCTGTAGACCGTACGACGGCGGCGCGCTCGCCACTCGCGGTCCAGATCTCATTCTCGATTATGAATCGAGAGCCGTCGGGGCTCATCGCGAGAACTGCGTAGGTCACGGTTGCCTTTTCGTGCAATCCAATCTCGCGGAAGTATTCGATCTCTTCCTTCTTCACGACGGGTCCAATCGCTAGTCGGCGGAACTCGGTCGGCGGAAATCCGTGCTCGGCGAAGAACGCCATGCGCACATCAGCGGCGAGGTTGAGATAGGCGGTGTTGCCCATGTGACCGTTGAAGTCCATGGTGCCCCAGCCGGCGAGAAACTCCTTGGTGTACCGGCCTTCGTGCTGCGGTTTCACGGTGTCCCGATTCAGCCCGGTTTGCACGAGAATCCTAGCGAATGGAAACTGGCGCGCTGAGACGCGAGACACCGTTCTCATCGAAGCTCTCGATCGCGACCCAATACGATTGTCCAACGGTCAATGCACGGAGCTCCAAGGTCGTTCCCTGATCGGCGAAACGCTGATAGGTCTCGTACAACTTGGTTGGAGCGATTCCCCAGCGAACGTTGTAACCAACGACGTTGGGCACTGCCTGCCAGCTAATAGTTGCATTTCGCTCGTCGCGATCACGTGTCGCAGTGAGGCCGGCCGGCGTTGCGGGCGGCGACCCACCGCCATTTCCAAAGACTCGGATATCGCTGATCGCCAGATTTGCCGCGCCGACGTGACCGTGCTCGTACCGAACGAAGCGCGCACGCGTCGGTGATGGAAGCTCGACGTATGCATTCGGGTGGTCGACCCGGGGGATCCGCGGCACTTCATACAGAGGGGTCCAGTTCAGCCCGTCGAGCGAGCCGCTCAGGCGGAAAGTGGTGTACACCGTCGAATCCGTTCCGTACAAGCCGGATTTGTAGTCGGCGTAGTTCACTTGCACTGCTCTGACTTCGTACGGGCGCCCGAGGTCGATGGTGACGAGTTCGCGGGGCCGGTTGCGCGCCGCCACCCAGAACGTGCGCGGATTCTCGTCGGTAACGTTGCGCGCGGGGAAAGAGTCGAGGGCAGAAGTCGCGCTCGCGTGTTTGCGATATGAGAGCAGCATCCAACCCGTGAATGTTTCGCCGGTGTTGAGTCTCGCTTTCGTCGGCAGCCAGTGTGGAAAATCTCCGAAGCGAGTATCGACATACATCTGGCCGTCCTTGTCGAAACCAGCAGGATGCATCGCGATGCGACGCTCGAAATTCCAGTTCACGGCGATCCACGGCGTGCCGGTGTTCCACCAGTTGCCGTAGAGATCCTGAAAGGTGTTGCCGTGCCCCGCGCCCTGCACGAATCCACCCGGCTTATAAGCGACGGGATTGTAGGGCGCGTAGGTGAACGGGCCGAGTGGGTTGTCGGCGACGTAGACGCCAGTGGAATAGACGTTGTACTCGGTGCCGGGCGCGCCGTACTGCAGATAGTACCGCCCGTTGTAGTTGGTCATCCACGAGCCTTCGATGAACGGGGTCACCGTGGAATCGCGATGGTCCTGACCAAATCGCTCCCAGCCGTGATGCACGGGATCGAGACCGAACAACCACTTCGGCGTGCCCTTGTACGCGAGCTGTTTCGATTTATCCAGCTCGATGACGTTCAGTGGGTAAACGTTCGACGAGTTCCAGTACAGGAACCAGCGGTCGGTGTCCGGATCGTAGAAGAACTGCGGATCCCACGGGCCGGGCTGCACGGAATCAGGTTTCGCGAACGCGCCGCGCGGCTCGTACGATCGCGCCATCGGCAGCCATGGCAGCAGGCGATTGTAAAACTCGACCTGTCCCGTTTCCGGCTGCGTCAACATCAAAATTGGCAGCGGCGTCGTCGTGCTTGGCAGCAGATAAATCGTGTCGCGCACCGATAGCACCGCCGGCGCGACTACGTCGTTGAGTGGCCAGCGTGAGGGCGTGATGTGCTGCCACGTTCCGAGATCCTTCGAGCGCCAGTAACCGTCGCCGATCGTCTCGAACAGGTAGTAGCTGCCGCCTTGCGTAACGATCACCGGATCCGCGCCGCTGCGATACGAGATGCCTTCGTTGTGCTGTTCGAAGTTGTATCGGTAATCGATGTCGATGGGATTCGTGTAGGTGCGTTGCGACGTTTGCGCGGTCAGACCGTTGAACGCGATGAGGATCGCCGCCGAGCCGATACAGTGGAGGTGCCGATTCACCGAGTGCTCCGAGCGCGGTCCGCGCTTCCAACGGCATTGATGTCCGCGTTCTCGAGCACGCGTTTTTCGTAGCCGACATCCGCTACCGCGAGCATCGCATGCGCGACGTTGTCCAAAGTTGTCATGTGTGTTGGTGCCAGCTTGCTCAGCACCGGGTAAAGTGGGTTGAGCACCGCGTACGCAAGCCGAATCCACAGCGTTTTTGAGCGAGCTCCAGGACGAGGCCGGATGAAGCCCGGCCGGAACATGTATGCGTCCAGTGGGAGAGCGAGCAACGCGTTTTCGGTTTTGCCTTTCACGCGTGCCCACATGCGCTTTCCACGCTCGCTCGAATCGGTGCCTTCGCCCGAGACGTAGCAGAACGTCGCGTTGGGATGCGCGTCGGCTAGCGCCTTGGCCGCGGACAGCGTGAGATCGTAAGTCAGGTGATAGTAGTCCTGCTCCTTCATCCCGATCGACGAAACGCCGAGGCAGAAGAAGCAGGCGTCGATGTCCTCGAGGTCGCGCGCGAGATCGCGGTAATCGAAGAAGTCCTTACGCCGGATCTCTCGCAGCTTGGGATGAGTTACCGACACCGGTGAGCGCGTCACCGCTAGAACGCTGGCGACGCGCGAATCGGCGAGGCATTCGTGAAGCACGCCACCGCCCACCATCCCCGTTGCGCCGAACAGCAGTACGTTCACGGCTACTAACTTACAATTAAGAGAGCATCACGCAGGAGGTAATCACGTGCCAGTCAGCCAGCGCAACATCGGGCGTGTAGTCACGCCGCCGCCACCCGAGCCCGGATTCATCGGCGAGGGCCACACCGCGGTGCCGGTGCTGGACCCACAGGACTTCCGCAACAACGATCCTTTCATCGTGTTGATGGATGACCGGCTCGATCTCGAGCCGGGCCGCACTGCCGGCGGACCGCACCCGCACGGCGGATTCGAGACGGTGACCTTCGTCGTCGAGGGCGAAGTCCGCGATCGCGACGAAGGAACACTCCGTGAAGGCGATGTTCTCTGGATGACTGCGGGGAGTGGAGTCATTCACGGCGAAGACGTGGTTCCGCTGGGCAAGAGCAGGATTCTCCAATTATGGCTCACTCTCCCACGCAGCTCGCGCTGGGCTGCGCCAAGGTTCGAGTACGTCCCGCGCGACTCGGCACCGGTGCGCACCGAGCCCGGAGCGGAAATCCGCGTCTACAGCGGCAGCTCAGGCGATGCCCGGTCAGAGACGCACAACTTCGTGCCAGTAACGCTGCTCGACATTCGACTGCGGCCGAACGCGTCATTTGACCAGGAATTGCCGAGCTCTTACAACGGTTTCGTCTACGTTCTCGATGGAGATGTCTCAGCCGGCACTGATCGGACGCGAATCTGTAAAGAGCAGGTAGGCTGGCTTGGCGATACCAGTGCAAATGCACATGAGGTCACTTCATTGCGAATCGCGGCCGGAACCGATGGGGCTCACGCAATCCTTTATGCGGGTGAGAAACAGAACGTTCCGATCGTTCAGCATGGTCCGTTTATCGGTGAGAGCCGTGTCGACATCATCCGTCTATCGCAGCTCTACACGACCGGAAAGTTGCCACGGATCAGCGAGCTATCGGCCCGGCAAAAGGCACTGGCGAATCACTAGCGCTCGACGCGTCAGGCTGGTGGTGGGAAGGAAAAGGCGCCACTAATTTTTCTGCATGGCGAGCAATCAGAAAACAATCGGAATCCTGACAGGCGGCGGCGACGTCCCCGGCCTCAACCCGGCGATCAGGGCAATCACGATTCGCGCACTGCGCGAAGGTTACAGAGTCGTCGGCATCCGCCGCGGTTGGGCAGGCATCGTCGATTACAATCGCGACAAAGGCGCCGACAACAGCGACAACGTGCAGGAGCTCTCGGAAGCCGACGTCAATCGCGCCGGACGCAGCGGGGGAACCTTCCTGCACACTTCACGTACTCGACCGAGTCACCTGCCGCTTGGCAGAGTACCGAGACACTACAGCGGCTACGACCAGAAGACCAACGACATCACCAAGGACGTGCTCAAGAATCTCGAGCACATTGGCATCGATGTACTGGTACCCATTGGCGGTGATGATACGCTCAGCTACGGAAAGCGGCTGCACGACGAAGGTCTGCACGTCGTCGCAATTCCGAAAACGATGGACAACGACGTGTACGGCACCGATTACTGCATCGGCTTCAGCACTTGCGTGACGCGGACTCTGGAGCTCACGCATCGGCTGCGCACATCGGCAGGATCGCACGAGCGCTTTCTGGTGATCGAGGTGTTTGGCCGCTACGCCGGCTTCACCGCGCTCCTACCGACAATGGCCGGCGCGGCGGATCGCTGTCTCATTCCCGAATATCCAGCTGATGTCGAGCACCTCACCGAGCTGATGGTCTACGACCACAATCGGAATCCGAGCAAGTATTCCGTGTGCCTCGTATCAGAGGGAGCGACGCTCGCTTCATCGCAGGGAATGAGCTTCGAGGGAGAAGAGGCCGACATGTTCGGTCACCGCAAGCTCGGCGGCATCGGTGACAAGGTCGCGGAGGCGCTCAAGGAATTGTCGCCGAAGTACAATAACGGCCGCCGCATTGACGTCGTCAATCAGCGGCTTGGCTACCTGGTCCGTTCCGGAGATCCAGACGGTCTGGACTCGATCGTGCCGATGGCGTTCGGCAACCTCGCGCTCGATTTAATTCTGAAGAAAGAGTACGGTCGACTGGTGAGCGTGCACAAAGGATTCTACGACAGTGTGCCGATCACCAGCGTGACGTCAGAGAAGAAAGTCGTCGACGTGCCGAAGTATTACAACACCGACCGGCTGCGTCCGATCTATGATTTCGACGGCGCACCGCTGTTCATCATGACCAGCGACTGACAAGGCGAAAAAAAAAGCGCGTGGAGATGTCTCCACGCGCTTTTTCACGCTGTTACATGGAAGCGTTGTTGAGCACGCTGAGTTCCTGACGCAGGTTGTACCAGGAGTTCTGCAGCGTCGTCGCTGGCCGAGCATTCTGGACAGCGCTGTCGAGCCGACGAGCAGCATCGGCGAGTGATCTTCCGGCAAGCACTGCCGCGTCCTGATTGGTGCCGTTGTTCACGATCTGCTCGTAGATGACCGCGTTGTCTGCAAAGGCCGAGGCGGCGAACCAAAGATCCAAATCCGCCTGCGAGTACGCGCGATTGGTATTCAGCCGACCCAGGCCTGTCGTCGACAGCTGATTACGCACGCGGGTGAGGAAGGTCTGAGCATCACGCCGAACCGCAGCCGCCTGCGACGCTGAAAGAACAGCGCCTGACAGAGTTCCGCTGACGCCACCACCCAGATCGATGCCAAGCGCGCGCGCGGTGCGGCCATCAAGATTGCCGCTCGCGCTCAAGCCGCGATCGACCTGGAACTGGAACAGCGCGTTGCGGGTCGCGTCGTCCAGCTGACCGTTGACCGAGCCGCGGAAGTATCCAAGCTGCGACAAGGCGCGCTGTGCCGCGGATACTCGTTCAGCAGCGGTATAAATCGTCGATGCTTCGACGCCGTTGAGCCGTCTGCCACCTCTCAGCGTTACCGCATTCTCGAGCTCGACGGCCAGCTGCGTGCCCGCGGGGACGTTCACGTCGCGGCCCTCGGAGAGCAGATTGCCAAGCGCGGCGAAGATGTTGTTGGAATTCTGAGAAGAGCCGGCCGCGGCGATGGCTGCACCGATGCCGCCACGTCCGCCAACCAGGACGACGTGACCGTTCGGGTCATTGGCGATTTGACGCCGCTCCGCGGAGTCCGTGCTGGTCAGCTTGCCGCGAATGCTGTAGGTCGTTCCGTTTGGAAGCGTGAGCCGATCGAATACGACATCGATCACGCCTGATTGTTGCCGGTTGGCCGGCGTCACCAGGGTGACGAGTCCGCGGATCTTGCTACCGCTCGGAATGACGGTGTACTCGTCTACACCGATACTTTCTTCGACGTTGGCGTCAAAGGTCTGACCCGTTTTTGCGGTGGCGGATTGGAGTGGTGTCGTAGTACGGACGAAGATCACCGTGCCCGCAGGCAGAACACGAGACTGAGCAACGGCAGCGCTTGATACTGCGAAGACAGCGATGGCGGCTCCGTAAGTTGCTCGCCGCCAGTTGGGTAGAAATGTTTTTCGCATTGGTCCTCCTGATGAGCTTGCAGGGTTAGCATGACTCAGAGTTCAAGAGGCGTACCGGGCAGCCAATTGTTTTTGTGACGATAAATGATCGGTCGCGAAGTTAGCCGGCCCATCGCCGCGTTAATGCTCCAGCGCTAGGATTTCTTCTTGCCCTTGTGGCTATTCTTGCCGCCCTTGCGTGAGCCGTTCTTGCCGCTGTTTGCGATCTTCGCTGCTCGCGTTTTGCTCATGCCTTTGCGTTTGAGTGCTTCGTATTTCTTTTTGTTCTTGATTCTGCCTTTGGCTGTCGTCCGTGGCATGTCATCTCTCTTGTAGTGGCGCAAAATGCTGGGTGCAAGCAGAAGACCATTCGTGAATAAAGGCGAGGCATGATCGTTCACCTCATCGACGGTACCTACGAGTTGTTCCGTCACTTCTACGGACAGCGAAGCTGGAACAAGGGTAAGGACAAACCCTTTGGCGCGGTCGCTGGCGTGCTCCACTCAGTGCTGGAGATGATCGAGACAGGCGCGACCCACGTTGGTGTCGCCACCGATCACGTGATCGAGTCGTTCCGCAACGAGCTGTGGCCCGACTACAAGACCGGCGAAGGAATCGAGCGGAATCTGTGGGCACAGTTTCAGCCGCTCGAAGATGCGCTCGACGCGATGGGAGTTGCGGTGTGGCCGATGGTGGAGCTCGAGGCGGACGATGGACTCGCTTCAGCAGCGCGCATCGCCTCCGAGGACGAGCGTGTCGAGAAGGTTTGCATCTGGGCCAACGACAAGGATCTCGCCCAGTGCGTCCGCGGCGACCGCGTCGTGCAGATCATCCGCAAAGGAATGCAGATCAGGAACGCTGAAGGTGTGCGCACCAAGTTCGGCGTGCCGCCGGAGTTGGTCGCGGACTACCTCGCCCTCGTCGGCGATGCGCAGGACGGATATCCGGGAATTCGCGGTATCGGTGCGAGTACTGCCGCCTCCCTGCTCAACAAGCACGGTCCGATCGAGTCATTCCCCGAATCAGTACTTGGCGAGAATCGAGACAACGCTTTGCTGTTCAAGAATCTGGCGACGCTGCGCACCGATGCCCCGCTGTTCACCGACGTCGATCAGCTGGAATGGAAAGGCGCGACGCCGGCGTTCGCGGGGTGGCCTGAGAAGATGGACGACAAACGCATTCAGGCCCGGATCGACAAGATTATCGCGAAGGAACCGGGTCAATCACCATCGCTATCGGGCGGCGATAGGTGAGACGACGCCAGATCCATTCGATTGGGCCATAGCGGTAACGCGACAGCCACCACGCGCTGAGCGGGATCTGTACCGCGATGATCGCGACCCCGATCGCCATCGCTTTGGCCGGTCCCGTGTGCCACCACATGCCGAAACCGAATCCGTAGGAGAGTGTGACGCAGATCAGCGAGTGCATCAGATAGTTGGTCAGCGCCATCCGACCAACCGGCGCGAACATCGTGATCAGTCTGCGACCATCGACCACGAGCAATCCGACCGTGGCAGCGTAGCCGATCGCCAGCAGGGGCACGCCGATTCCCTGGAGCGCAGTTCCTATCATGCCGCCGCCTGACGGCGGGAGATACGACGCGCGCGCGAAGATCCACGCCGCGGCGATGTTTGCAGGAAGGCCGATCGCCCACCCAATCGCGCGCCAACGTTTGAGGGTTTCGCGATGGTCTGCGGGTGACACTGCGATCCCAGTGCGAACTGTCCAAAGGCCGAGCACGAACATCCCCAAGACTTTCGGAAAGCGCACCGTCGCGAACAGATCGGCCCAGCGACCGCCGAGAAAGACGAGATTGCCGATGAACGCGTCCCTGATCCCGCCGCGGCCAATGTTCTCGAAGAAGCGATAGATCTGCGCAGGCACTCCGGAGCTCGCGGCGGGTGCATGGGGTCCAGTCAGCAACCACGCGGAGTAGACGATTGCGTAAAGCACCGTCGGCGTCGCAAGCAATATCGCGGTCCACTTCAGCAGGTCGCGATTGGACTTTCGCGCAAACCACGGGAGCGTGAAGCCGAGCAGCGCGTAGAGCATCAGGATGTCGCCGGCCCAGATGAAGAAGGCGTGGATCGCGCCGATTGCCAGCAGAATTCGGAGTCGTCGCCTGAATCTCGGCAACGCCGCGTCGCCACCGCGCGAGAGCTGGATTCCGAAACCGATGCCAAACAGCAGCGAAAAGATCGAGTAGAACTTCTGATCGATGAAGATGTGCTCGAACCACAGCGCTGCATTGTCGGCGGTGGTAGTCGCGAGTGCCGTGAGCTGTTCTCGCGAGAGAAACGTCATTCCGAAGAAGACGATGACGTTCGCCAACAGAATTCCACCGACGGCGATGCCGCGCAGAACATCGAGCGCAGTGACGCGCTCGCGCACGGGAAGCGCGTACTGATCCGCCACCTTTGGGTTGTAGGCGGACTCAGTCGATCGGTAAGTCGCCGGCGGTGTCATCGTCGTTGATCTTATGCAATTCCCGGCCGTCTTGCCGGAGCGACGCCTTTGATGATGAACCAGAACGCGACCGTTATCTCGAAGACAGCGATCGGGATCCACATCAACTGCGTCGGCGCACCGCGCAGAATGTCGACCAGCTGCAATGGCACACCGACTGCCGCAATCGCGGAGCCGACGACACCGATCCAGGCGAGGGCAGCCGGAATCATCCGACCGCGCAACAGCAAATAGCAGAACACCGTACTCCCGACTGCGAAGAGCGTCGCGGCCGAGCTCGTTTGCCACGATCCAAGCTTGAACAGGAACGTAGCGATAGTGTTGACGCTGGCGGGATCGGGCGCGGCGGGTCCCGTTGCCGTCACCAGCCATAGCAATCCGTTGGTCGCGGTCAGGATCGCGCCGAGTATTCCTTCGCCCGAGCGGCAGACGAGACCAAACATCGCGAGCTCGTTGTCTTCGTCCCGGGTGATCCCATAGAGCGTGACTGCCAGGGTCAGCGCGCAGAACACGCTGATCAGATCGAGCAGCAGCATCAGTCGCATGTCGCCGAGGTGGCGAGCGACGTTCGCCAGTCGAGCCGACACGTTGTCGCCCGCGGTCGCTTTGCCGAAGATCAGCATCGACGGAAAGGCGACACCGATGTAGAGCAGGTAGGCGACCCCGGCAATGCGGGCATTGGTGTTTCGTGTCATGCGGCCGCCAGGCCAAGTGTGCTAGAACCCGCGCGCTGTCTCCACTTCTCGACGTTGACTCCTTTGAACAGGAGCCAAAGCGTAGTGGTGCCTTCTCCGAGGAACGCGATCGGGATTACGACGGGCGACAGCACGCTACCCAGTGTCGGTGAAACCAGATAGGTGAGCGAGCTGATGACGTAAAATGATCCGCCGATGCCGAGCAGAATGCCGACTGCGCGCGGCATGAAGCCCGAGCGGGCGATCAGATAGCCGACTGTCGCGCACTGCAGACCGAAGTACACCATCGACACCTTGAAGCCCAAGCCGAACGCCATGATCGCTGACTGTGCGATCGCCTGCATCGCCGGGGCTTGGGCCGGCGCGGACTCGGCGAACCTCAGAATTGCGACGAGGCCGAGGTCGCGGACGGTCAGGCCCGCACCGACGGTGATACCGATGACGCCACAGGCGGCAGCGAAGAGGGCGAGGTTTCTGCTCACCGGCTTGAGCAGGGTGTAGAGCAGCACTGTAACGCCGACATAGAACGCGCCGCCGACGAACTCCTCGACGACGCCGAGTCGGAATGCCAATTCGGAGCCGAGGATGTTGTGGGCGGTGGCGGCGGTGTCGCCGGGGACGACGATGGTTGGCGCGGCGACGGCGAGCGAGCTGACGATGATGACGGCGAGCCAGAGTGCGCCGGCCATTCTGGCGGTGACCAGCGGCGACGGTTGGACTGCGGTAGCCATAGGAGCTCCGGGTGGGTTGGACAATAACTAAGTTTTCAGTTATCTAACGGCCAGAGGCTATCGTGGGTTTCAGCCGGCCGGTCAGCCCTCAAGGTCCACCGGGAAACCGGTACCACCCCTAACCCGTAAGAACACCATGCTTTGCATTCTCTACGTGAATGCCGTCGGGGCTCTGTTGGGGATGGTCGGTCTATCGATCGAGCGGCTGTTGCCGACGACCGCACCGCGGCGCTGGCTGTGGTGCCTGATCATCCCGCTCTCGATGTTCGTGCCCGGGTTCTATCGGATGCACCACAACTGGGTCGTCACCGACACCGCATCCGACGCGGGTGGTTCGTCGACGGGCCTCGGCTTCGGCATGACGCCTTTCGATCGCGACTGGTGGGCGCGCACTGAATCCTATGACTTGACGATCAATAAAGTGTGGTGGACGATCTCTCTGATCCTCGTCGTCTGGGGCGTCGCTAACGCGCTGCGCGTAGCGCTGCTCATTGCGTTATCGCGGCGCGCGGCCGGATCCAGCAATGCGTCAGTCGTCGACGGAGTCCCGGTCGTCGTGACCGACCAGCTCGGACCGGCAACTGTCGGGTTGATGCGTTCGCAGGTACTGGTGCCGCGCTGGGTACTCGCGCTGCCGGGCGTGCAGCGGCGATACGTGCTGCGGCACGAAGAGGAGCACCGCCGCGCGCACGATGCGCACCTCCTGTTGTTCACCTCGCTGCCGCTGTTGTTGATGCCGTGGAACCTGGCGATGTGGTGGCATTTGCGGCGACTGTCCCTGGCCGTCGAGCTCGATTGCGACAACCGCGTCGTAAGCGCGTTGGGCGACGCACCCGCGTATGGCGAGCTGCTGCTCACCGTCGCAGAGGTCGCCAGCAAGGCCCCGCGGCTCCAGCCCGCATTCCTCGGCGGCGCCGGATCTCTCGAGCGCAGATTGCGCGCGCTCGTCTCCCCGACTCCCCTGCGCCGAGCTCAGAAATTCCTGTTGCCGGTGCTGACGCTGGCGTTGCTGTTTATTGTTGTCTGGATGCCGCACCCGATACTCGGACCCAATTGCAGCACGTCACACCAGGTGACGTCGACAGCGAGCACCACCAGATAATGGCCGATCTCCATCTGACACAGCGCGAGCTGGACATAATGGGCGTTCTCTGGGAGCGCGGCGAAGCAACCGTCACCGAAGTCCGCGACGAGATCGATCCGGATCTTTCCTACACGAGCATATCGAGCATGATTCGGACGCTCGAGCTCAAGGGCTACGTCTCACACCGCCGCGGCGAGGGGAAAACGCACGTCTATTTCCCGGTGATCGAGGCTGAGAAGGCGGGCGAATCGGTCCTCAAGCGAGTGCTGGACAAGGTGTACGGCGGATCGCCGATCAAATTGCTCGCACATCTGATGGAGCAGAAGCGGATTCCGGACAAAGAGCTCGCGCGGATGCGGGAACTGCTGAAAAAGAAGAAACGGTAGGCGGTAGGCGGTAGGCGGTAGGCGAGAGGCGGGAGGCGGGAGGCGGGAGGCGGGAGCGGGAGGCGAGAGGCGGATTAAATCGGTATTTTCTTTTCGCTTACCATAGCCTCTAACCTCAACCGCCTCTCGCCTCTCGCCTTCCCGCCTTCCCGCCTTCCCGCCATGAGCAAGCGGCTTTTCTTCTGGTCTATTACATCGGCGCTGGCTGGGTTTCTGTTTGGCTTCGACACCGTCGTGATCTCTGGTGCCGAGCAGAGAATCCAGGCGCTGTGGTCGCTGTCGCCGGCGGTGCACGGCGTGGCGCTCGGTGCAGCACTCTATGGCACCGTGCTCGGCTCGCTCACCGGCGGGTTCCCGGCTGATCGCTTCGGCCGCAAGCCGACACTGCTTTGGATCGGGATCCTCTACATCGTCTCTGCAGTCGGCTCGGCGATCGCGTGGAACGTCGAGGTCTTCATCTTCGCGCGGTTCGTTGGCGGCGTCGGGATCGGCGTATCGACTGTCGTCGCGCCCATGTACATCTCGGAGATTGCGCCCGCGGCGTATCGCGGCAGGCTCGCCGGCATGTTCCAGTTCAACATCGTGTTCGGCATCGTCATCGCGTTTCTCTCGAACGCGCTGCTCGCGGGAATCGGTGACAACGCGTGGCGATGGATGCTCGGCGTCGCCGCGATTCCCTCGTTCATTTATACGGTGATGTGCCTGGCCATTCCGGAGAGTCCGCGCTGGCTTCTCACGCGCCGCGGTGATCGGTCGAAGGCATTAGCGGTGCTTGCGCAGGCGGAGCCAGAGGCGAACGAGGCGGAGCTCAATCGCAAGGCCGCGGAGATCATCGCTGCCTCAACGCAGCAAACGAGCTCGCGTGGTTTCTGGTCGATGAAGCTGCGGGTGCCGATCATGCTCGCGTTTCTGGTTGCGTTCTTCAACCAGCTTTCGGGTATCAACGCCATCCTTTACTTCGCGCCGAGGATCTTTGAGCTGACCGGGCTTGGTGCGCAGGCGGCGCTGTTGCAATCGGTCGGCATCGGTATCACCAATCTGATTTTCACTTTCGTCGGATTGTGGCTGATCGATCGGCTCGGGCGTCGCACCTTGCTCACCATCGGATCGTTCGGATACATCGCCTCGCTCGGTCTTTGTGCGTGGGCGTTCTTCACGCACCACTACGCGATCGTGCCCGCCTGCATCTTCGCGTTCATCGCGGCGCACGCCGTCGGTCAGGGCACCGTGATCTGGGTTCTGATCTCCGAGGTATTTCCAAACCGGTATCGTGCGGCTGGACAATCCCTCGGCAGTGCCACGCATTGGATTTTTGCTGCGCTGTTAACGACGATCTTCCCCGCCGCGGTTAGCAGGATTCCACCGGGCGACATCTTCCTTTTCTTCTGCTTTATGATGGTGCTGCAGCTGATTTGGGTGCGTACCATGGTGCCTGAGACGAAGGGAGTACCGCTCGAGGAGATTCAAAGGCAGCTCGGCGTCGCGGCATGAGGGAGCGTCCGGTGGTCGCCGCGATCGGCGAAGTGCTGTGGGACGTCTATCCGGACGCTGCGCGATTCGGAGGTGCGCCGGCCAACTTCGTATGTCACGCTGCGGCGCTCGGCGCAGACACTCCCCTCGTCAGCGCGGTTGGTGAAGACGACTTTGGATATCGCGCGCTTGCCACATTGTCGAGCCATAATGTGGATATCACGTCAATCGTGCGGGATCAGACTCACTCAACGGGCTATGTAGACGTGACGCTCGATGCCTCGGGCCGCGCGAGCTACCGGTTTGCGGATGATGTAGCGTGGGATCATGTCGGTTGGGCCGACGTTCTCTCGTTGCTCGCGCAGCAAGTGGACGCGGTCTGCTTTGGAAGCCTGGCGCAGCGATCGAGCGAGACCCGTGAGACGGTTCGCCGTTTTGTCGGCGCGACTCCGCCGGGGACTCTGCGCATGTTCGACGTCAACCTGCGCCACAATTTCTTCGATAAAGAAGTCATCGATACGTCAATGCGACTGGCGACAGCGGTGAAGCTCAACGTCGAGGAGCTGCCGGTCGTTGCGCGACTCTGCGATGTCCAGGGGGGCGATCAGCTGGAGCAGCTGCGCGCATTGCTCAATCGCTACGAGCTGCGTATCGCTGCACTGACCTGCGGCCCGGATGGCGCATTGCTGGTGACGTCCGAGCAGGTGTCGGAGTGTGTGGCGTTTCCGACGGACGTCGTGGACACCGTCGGAGCAGGTGACGCATTCACTGCCGCGTTGGTGATGGACTTCCTGCAGGGTGTCCCGCTCGGCGAGATCAATCGACACGCGAACGCGGTCGCATCGTTCGTGTGCTCGCAAGCCGGCGCCGTCGCGCCGCTTCCCGCCGAGCTCGTATCGCCCTAGCTGGTCGGTGCGCTCAGCGGCGCTCCATCGTGTAGATCTTGTTCACGATCCACCAGCGACCGTCAATGCGAAGCAGGTTCAGGTAGTCGGTGTAGCGCGAGCCGGGATAATCCTCGACTACCTTCACCGCCGCGGCATTCCCGGTGATGTCGACGCTGGCGATGCGCAGATCGCCCTGTTCTTCCTTGCCGGCGCTTGCTTTGAACATCGAGTACCACTTCGCCTGGGTCAGCTCGTTGATCTGACCGTTGGGGCGAATCGCAAACAACCTGGCCTCAGGCCAGAACGCGTCGTGAAGTCCGGTAGTGTCGTTGAACTTGAGTCCGTGCAGGTAGCGCTGGACGACAGTCCGCACCGCGGAATCTTCGCGCGCGCGGGCGGACGAATCAGTTTGCGCATTACCGGTGCTCGGCGCGGCTGCCAGGATTACAAAGGCAAATGCGAGTGCCGCCAAACGCATCAGACCGTTCCCGGCGGTGCGCTGCGCGCCTTCTTCAGCATCCATCCATAGAGCCACACGATCACTCCGACGAACCCGAGCACGCCAAGCCACGGCGACAACTTGAAATCCTCGGGCACCAGCGCAATCGGCGCATCCTTGGAGAATCCGACGATGAGTCCGGCGTTGATCACGCCCCAGATGCTCTCGCCGACGATCAGGCCCGAAGCCACCAGCGTTCCCAATCTCGAGGCGCGCTCCGGGTTCGGCGTGTTCTTCACTCGGCCTTCGTACCAGTGGGCGAGGATGGCGCCGACAATCACCGCAAAAGTCGCCGACATCGGCAGGTAAATACCGATACCAACGGCGAGTGGCGGAATGCGCAGCTTCTTGAGCAGGCGAAGGACTTCATCGAGGATGACGATGCCGACGCCGATCAGGGCGCCAATGCCAAGCATCTTCCATTCGAGCTTGCCGCCGATGACGCCCTGGGCAAGCGCGGAGATCAACGTCGCTTGTGGAGCGGGCAGCGGATTGGCGGCGATTACGTTGACGTTCGGCGCTCCAGCGAATCCGTACGCGCGCGCGAGCAGGTTGAGCACGGATGGGATTACTGATGCACCCGCTGCCACGCCGACGATGAGCGCGATTTGCTGCCGCATGGGCGACGCGCCAACGAGCTGACCGGTCTTCAAATCCTGCAGGTTGTCATTCGAGATAGTGGCGCAGGCAAATACGATTGCCGTCACGAACAAAGCGATCGCAACCAGTGCCTGACTGGTTTGCGCGGTCGGCGTCACAGCGAGCGCGAACACCGATGCGCAGACCACAATCGACAGAATGCCGACACCCGAGATCGGGCTGTTCGACGCGCCGATGAGGCCGGCCATGTAGCCGCAGACGCCGGCGATGATGAAGCCGACGATCAGCACGAACGGCACGGAGATCAGCGTCAGCTTCAGTGCGTCGGGCGCGAGTACCGTCGATTTGGCGAAGCTATAGGCGAGCCACGCGGCCACAATCAGACAGGCCGCGGTGAGGATGTAGATCCATGATGCAGGAATGTCGCGATCCCGATCGTCGGCTGTCGCTTCAGCGCGAGACGCGCGCAAAGTTGTGACGAGTCCGCCAAACACCGGACGGGCGAGTCGACCGAGCGAGTAAATAGCGGCGACTGCGATCACACCGGCGCCGATGAATCGTACCTGGGTGCGCCAGATCGCAATGGTGTGCGCAGCGAGTGTCTCGGTGCCGGTCGCGGGTTGCATCGCAGTGAGAATAGGAACTGCCAGCACCCACGAGATTATTTGTCCGACGAGCATCGCCATACCGACCGACAATCCGACGAGGTGTCCGGCGCCGAGCAGCGCAAGCGACCATCCGAGATTCCATCCAGTCGACCCCGAGCCGACACGCGTGAAACCATTGAGCTCTGCGGCCGCAATGCGTGTGGCGCTGACGATCGCGAAACCGGCGGATCCAACCGAGCCGAGTATGACGGCGATCAGGCCTTCGCGAGCTTCGCCGGTGTCATCCTTGGTTTCGCCGCGGGTACCGGCGCCGACGATGAGGACTTCTGCAGCCGCGACGCCTTCAGGATATGGGAGATCCGATGTGGTGACGAGCGCGCGACGCAGCGGGATCGTGAACAGCACGCCGAGCACACCGCCGCTCAGGCAAATGAAAAAGGATTCCCAAAACGGGAATCCTGTCCACCAGCCGATGATCACGAGTCCGGGGAGGACGAAGATGATCGCCGAGAGCGTGCCCGCGGCTGAGGCGACGGTCTGCACGATGTTGTTCTCGAGGATCGTCGAGTCCTTCACCGCGCTGAGAATCGCCATCGATATCACCGCTGCTGGAATCGACGAGGCGAAGGTCAGGCCGACCTTGAGCCCGAGGTAGACGTTTGCCGCTGTGAAGACGGTCGTGATAAGCGCGCCGAGTACCAGGCCGCGTATCGTAAGCTCGTTTGGTTTCATGCGGTGAATCTTACCTCCAGCTGTTAAGTGCGACGAGTAGCGCCGCTCCGTCGCCCCGGTTTACGGCGTGGTGATGCCTTCTCGACGAGCGTCCAGAACTGACGCTCGCCGATCACCTTGATGTTGTGACCTTTGGCGGCCAGACGTCGGATCTCCAGCAATTTTGTGCCCCCGTCGTCGCCGGCGATCTGTAGCGCATTGGGTCGCCCGCGCACGAGCACGTCGGACATGAGGCCTGGCTTCGAGACTACGATTGCTCCCGCCTTCTTCGCCGCGGTAATTGCATCGCTGCGGGGCCGCGTCAGAAAACCCGTGAACGAGACACGTTTTCCCTTGAGACTTACCATGCGGCCGAGCCTGGGTTGCTTCGGACGATGTCGAAGCGCTCTGATAAGCTCGCCCGCCGCCTGGTAGCGTTTGCCGCGCGCGCCGAGACAGCGGTAGATGACTTCTTTCAGATGATCGCTGCAGGGAAGGCGGCGAACGTCTTTCGATCTGATCGGGCTGTCGATATCACCACGCAGCAGCATCGTTGCAATGAGCCCAAGCTGGTAGACGTCGTCACGCTGCTGCCAGCGGCGGACTCTGCCCCAGGCGATCTCGGCGGGGGCGTTGAATACGTTGAATGCGTCCGCGGTGACGCCGCGCGCGTTGCGTTGATGTGCCGCGATTCCGAAATCTCCGAGCTTTAACTGCTCGTCCGCGCAGACAAAGACGTTGAATGGCGTGAGATCGCGGTGCATTGCCTGACCGCGGTGGAGAATGTCGAGCGCACTAAGTATTGCTGCCAGCTCACGTCGCACGAAGCGTTCGGGCTGGGGGCCTTCTTTGCGCAACCAGACCCCGAGGTCACCGTGCACAGCGTACTCGAGTGCGATGCAATAGCGAGCGTGCTGGCCGTCGATCTCTACAAATCGATCATAGACCCGCAAGGCACGCGGCTCGCGAAACAATAGCTCGGCGAAGTACGCCTCGCGAAGCCAGCCGGAAAGCCGGTCGGTGATTTTGACGCATACCTGCTCCGGCAGACCATCCCGCGGCGTTGCTGTCGCGAGGTAGACCTCGCCGAATCCGCCCTTGCCGATCAGTCGATCGAGATGGTAAGTGCGGCCGCTTTCCGAGCTGAACGCGGTCTGCATATCGGTCATCGCTGTCGCGCGGGCGCGAACCCGAGCGCATTGTTCAGCCACCGCACCAACGGCAGCATCGCCTCATACTCGGTCGCGATAAATGACGCGAGTGATGCGCTGGTTACTTGAGTGTCGCTAAGAGTCCGTCCGGTCGTGAAGGACTGGTACCGGAGCCACTTCGCGCCCGGATGATCCTCGGGGTATCCGCGCGGCATTCGCTTCAGCATGGATTCGTCGTCCAATCCACCGAATCGCTTTGGAATACCAGTCACCATTCGTTCGAACCCGCCGGGATCGCGATGAATCGCATCACGGAGTCTATTGAGCTGCAGACGCGGTGGCATCCAGAGTCCGGCGCCGATCATCGAGCGGCCACCCGGCTCCAGATGGAAATAGTAGCCGGCGCTGCCGGCATCTGCCTCCGAGCCGACGTTGCGGGAAGCGTTGCGATGATGGAACCAGCAGGCAGCGTGGGTTTTGTACGGCGACTTGTCCTTCGAGAATCGAATATCTCGATTGATACGGAACATGGACCGCTTCGTATCGCCGCTAATCTCGGGTGCGAACTGCGCGAGCCTCGCATCGAGCTCCTCGATCAGCTCGCGCATCGGCCGTCGAACTTCATTCTCGTACTCATCGCGGTGTTCTTCGAACCACAGCTTCTCGTTGTGACGAGCGAGCCCGCGAAAAAACGAGAGTGCGCGCTTGGTGAACGGCATACCAGAAGATATGTCCGCGGCCCGAATTGCAGGAGAAGCACGCCGCAGCGAATGGGCGGTTTCACCCAACTGTATTTCGGCGCAGATTGGTGGAATGGCGAAGAAGCAGGCGGCGGAAGTTCTGCAGATCGACGGGCACGAGGTCCAGATCACCAATCCGGACAAGCTCTATTTTTCGCGCGATGTGAAGCTGACGAAGCTGGAGGTCGCGCAGTACTACCTGTCGGTCGCCGAAGGCGCGGTGCGCGGAGTGCGCGATCGGCCCAACATGCTGAAGCGGTTTGTGAATGGCGCCGAGGCGCCCCCGTTTTATCAAAAGCGGGCGCCGGACAATAAGCCGGAATGGCTGCGCACCGTCACGCTTTCTTTTCCATCAGGGCGAACCGCCGACGAGGTAGTTGTCGACAACGCCGCAGGCCTCGCCTGGATCGTGAATCTGGGATGCATCGAGCTGCATCCGCATCCGGTTCGCACCAATGACCTCGATCATCCGGACGAACTGCGCATCGATCTCGATCCGATTCCGGGTGTGACGTGGGAGCAGGTGCGCACGGTCGCAATGGAAGCGAAGAATCTGATGGAAGAGATGGGACTGCGCGGGTTCGCGAAGACCAGCGGCTCGCGCGGGATGCACGTCAACGCGCGCATTCAGCAGAAGTGGACCTTCACCGAAGTTCGACGCGCCGCACTGGCGTTCTCGCGCGAGATCGAGCGCAGGCTCCCGAAGCTGGCGACGTCGAAGTGGTGGAAGGAAGAACGGCATGGCGTCTTCCTCGACTACAATCAGAACGCCAAGGATCGGACGACCTGCTCGGCGTACTCGATCCGTCCGCTGCCAGACGCGCGCGTCTCGACTCCTTTGGGCTGGGACGAGGTTCCCGACTGCGATCCGGAAGACTTCACGGTGCTGACGGTGCCGAAGCGATTTGCGGAGATCGGGGATCCGAACGAAAAGATGGATGATTTCGCGGGCTCACTGGAGAAGCTGCTCGACCTGGCGGATCGCGACGAAGCAGCTGGACTGGGAGACGCCCCGTGGCCGCCGCATTTCAGGAAAATGGAAGGCGAGGGGACGCGGGTAGCGCCGTCGCGCGCGAAGAAGCGGGAGGCGGGAGGCGAGAGGCGAGAGGCAAGAGGCGGGAGGCGAGAGGCGGGAGGCGAGAGGCGGGTGACCGCGAAGGTTGCGAAGGCGCCGCGGTCGAAAATGCCGCTCATTACGGTTGCGAACTCGCCGGATAAGGACGAAGCGCTGGCGGGACTCGAGCGGTGGAAGAAGCGGCATCGGGCGGCGGCGAAGCACCTTGCTGTGGATGATGTGCTGGTGGACTCGATGCGAGGGAGATCATCCACATGGACACGCATTCGCATCAACCTGCGCAACGTGCCCGAGAAGATCAGGCCAAAGCAGGAGCCGCCGGACCCGGACGACGATCCAACGCGCGAGTGGCGTGAGGCGACGGCGAAGCGGCGCTAGCGAATCGCTGACTGCCGTCTGAACAACGCCATTCCGCCGTACAAAGTTGCGATGGCTTCGGTGAATGCCACGGCCGCAGCGCTATAGGTGAAGTGATGTCGAACCGGATCGCTTCCGGCTGGCAGGTAATGCACATTGTCGGGCGAGATCACGATGTAGTGATAGTAAACGCCGAAGACGAGCGACGCGCACATGGCGGTCATGTAAAGCCACAGCGCGAAGTCCTCGAGGCGCGTCCACAACAACAACGTTGCCAGCAGTGGCGCGAACAAAATCACGCCCGGCACAAAAGCGTTTTGAAACTGGGTGAGACCGACAGCGAGAGTCGAATGCGCTCCGCCGTGCCAGATCACCACGCTGAGATGAATCGCAGCCAGAACAGTCAGCGCCAGTCTCGGGGAATACGGCGGGGCGCTCGTCTCCTTCGGGACTTCGTTGATTGCCGTCACCTCACTCGCACGATGGCAAACCCGTCGTAGCCTTTGGACCCGACGGTCTGCAGCGCCGTTGCTGTCAGTCCCTTCGCGCGGCCGAGCTGATGAACGAAGCGCCGCACGCCCTGAACGCTGGGATTCTCGCTTTTGGCGTTCACGACCTCGCCCTCGCGCACGACATTGTCGACGATGATGACGGTCCCCGGCTTCGACAGCTTGAGGGCACAGTCGAAATACTTCGGGATGTTGACCTTGTCGGCATCGATGAAAATCAGATCGAAGGGACCGCTACCCCCCGCGATCAACAGCGGCAAAGTGTCGAGTGCATTGCCTAGTCTCAGCTCGATCATCCGCTGCAGTCCCGCCCGCGCGAAATTCTTTCGCGCCACCTCGGCGTGAACAGGATCGACTTCCAGCGTGATGATGTGGCCGTCAGGCGGCAGCGCTCTCGCGAACCAGATCGTGCTGTATCCGCCGAGCGTGCCGATCTCCAGAACCGAGCGCGCACGGATCATCTCGGTCAGCATTTGCAGAAACTTTCCCTGCGTCGGCGTCACCGCGATCGCCGGCAGACCGGCTTTGTCGCTGTCCTTCAGCGCTGCGTCGAGTGCCGCGTCATCCGGCAGAATCTTGTCGCAGAAGTACTCGTCAACCTGCGACCAGATCTTAGCTACCTCTCTTGGGCGGGGTTGCGGGGTCGGTGGGGGTTGTGGTGTCTGTCGGGACTTCCTGGACTGCCGGGGCTTTTTTGTTTTTTTCATCGATGATCTTGGTTTGATATCGTTGCGCCTCCCCTACGCGTTCGACGCCAATCGCCAGCGCGTCAACTGATTGCTCCAGCTGCTTCAGACGCTCAGTGGTCTCCTCCGACAATGCCGGAGTCTTAGATGGAGATCGAAGCGTCAGCACGCCGTACATAACGCCGCCCAACACGGTGAGCACCGCGTGAACCGCGGCGTGCATCGGCTCACCCATCGCGCCGGCGTAAATGAGCCCGGCGAAATTAATGAGCGTGAATCCTCCGGCGACAGCTCGCCAGACCGTCAGCCGTCTCGGCATTACAACGCTTTCTCTTTGACCGGGCCCATCACGAAGATCGTGTTGCCGAACGGATCGATCAAATCGAAGGTGCGCGCGCCCCAGAACTCGTTCTTCGGCTCACGTTTGACCGCGACTCTGCTTTTCCACTCGTGGTAATAGGCATCGGCGTTGTCCACGCGCAGCGACACGCAGGCCTCTCGCCCGTGACCCGTCATCGGACAATCAATCGTGAGCTCGATTCCGTTGCGCTCCAGCCCGACGAGTCCGCTGTTGCCGTCCTCGGCGGTCCACTCCCACGCGACGTTGAAGCCCAGTCCATCAACGTAGAATTTCTTGGCAGTGCTGACATCGTCGCCGGGAAGAATCGGGACAGCGCGTTCCATACAAACCTCCGCAAGTCTGAGTCAGGCGATCAACGACTTCAGAACGAACAGCACGTTCGCAGGCCGCTCGGCGAGCCGCCGCATGTACCAACGATACCATGCGGAGCCGTAGCTGATGAGAGTCTTCACGACATGGCCCTCGGCGACGAGCTGTTGTTGCGCGGCATCGCGAATTCCGTAGAGCATGTGGATCTGATACTTGTCTTTGCTAAATCCGATCTGCGCGGCGCGGTCGGTGATGCGCGCAATCAGCTGCAAGTCGTGCGTCCCGAAGATCGGTGTGCAGTTGCCACTACGCGCCGCGTCGAGCATTTGTGACGCGAGATCGAAATACGCGCGATCGGTATCACTCTTTTTTGCGTAGGCGATGTCGTGCGGCTCCTGGTAGGCACCTTTGACGAGCCGGATGGTTGGCTTGAGCGGAAAGAGTCGCGCGAGATCCTTGGGAGTGCGAAACAGATAAGCCTGGATGGCGACACCGGTCGAAGGATGCTCCTTTAGCAGATCGACGTACAGGTCGAGGGTGCGACCAACGTAGCTGGAATCTTCCATGTCGAGCCACAGCGCCGATCCAGTCTCTTCCGCTTTCGCCGCCAGCGTCAGCAAATGGCGCTGACATCCAACATTTGATAGATCGAGCCCGAGCTGGGTCGGCTTTACACTAACCTGCGCCGGCAGTTGGTACGCAGCGATCTGATCAAAGAACCACAGATAGTGATCGCGCACCGCTTCGGCAGCCTGTCCGCTGGTGATCGCTTCGCCAAGCTGGGTGTAGAGGATGCCGCGATGCGTGGCGGCGATACCGGCGCCGGCGCGCAACGCGTCGTCCGGACTCTCCCCGGGCATGAATTTACGCGTCGCGCGTTTGACGAACGAGCTGCGTAAAGCGAAGTCGTTGAGTCGCTGGCTGCGCGCAGCGGCGAGAAGAATCGAGCGTCCGAAAGTCATCGGTATAATCCCGGATGAATATGCGCGATTCGCATGCGGTTGGCTTCGACCGCCCTCCCGCGGCGGTCATCCAGAATGCAGTCTATAAGCATGCGAAAAATCTCACACGTTTTGCTGGCTGCCGCGCTCACAGCAGCCACGCCTTTGATGGCGTTCAGTCAATCGAGCGCACCTGTTCTCGCCGTTTTCGCGCATCCTGATGACGAGCGAGTGATCGGACCACTTCTCTCCAAGCTCGCTCGCGAGGGCAGAGAGACCCATCTCGTCATCGCCACTGACGGCTCCAAAGGAACGCGCGACTACGCGCACATTCCCGCCGGTCCACAGCTCGCCGCGGTTCGCACCAGGGAAGCGACGTGCGCCGCCAACCGGCTCGGCGTCCGCAAGCTGCACCTACTTGGTCTCCCCGACGGCGGCCTCGCGTCATTCGAGGAGCTCGGCAAGCTCAGAACTGCACTCGCCGCGATCATCGACTCGGTGAAGCCGGCGGTGATCATCACCTTCGGACCCGAAGGTGGAACTGGCCACCCCGATCATCGTCTCGTCGGTAACGTCACGTCGCAGATCATCGAGAGCGACGATCGATACTCGAACATCGATCTGTTGTACGCTTCACTGCCCAGCGAACGGCTGCGCACCGCGCCGGAAGCAGAGCCGACGGTAAACGGCATGGCGACGTCGCTGCTCACTGTGAGAGTTCCATTCGAGCCGCAGGATCTGGTCGCCGGCAGAGAAGAGTACGCATGTCACCAATCGCAGTACACGCCGGCGGAGATGGCGAAGGTCAACGCCTATCTCGCGCACGCGTGGGACGGCCAGGTATGGATGCGTCCTTATAACGGAACGCTGCGCAACCCGCAGCCTTTCGGTCGCTAGCGAAGACTTTTTCGTAGATAGAATTGTCGGTAGCCCGGCGGATATCCGTCGAGCGTGCCGAACAACTCGTAGCCGAGCTTCTCGTAGAATGGCCGAGCCTGGTACTCGAAGGTATCCAGGCTCGCGCCCTCGCAGCCGCGGGATCGGGCGATGTCCTCAGCCGCGGTAAGGAGCCGCGTTCCAACGCCGCGACCACGAGCGCGCTCATGGACCCAGAGCTTGGCGACGTAGAGCCAGCTCCAGCGCGTGTGTCCGATCAAGCCGCCAACGATACCCTCGCTGTCGCGCGCGACGAGCTTCACCGGCTTTTCGTTGGAGGGGCCGATCCAGTTCTCGTTGAACGCGAGCAATCCACGCACGACTGTCGCTTCATCCTCCGCGCTTACTCGGTCGTCGATTTGTACGCCACCGCCCGGCGCTACCACGCGCCACGCTCCTCTTTGCGCAGCTCCGGCACGACAGCTCGCTGTTCCTCGTGCGAGCGAAGCGCGGCTTCGATGATTCCCATCACCGTCGCACCTTGCTCGGCGGGGACCGGATTCGGTCCGCGGCCGAGCAGCGCCTCGCGCAGTGCGACGTAAAAGCGGCGCTGATCGCCGCGCTCTGCCTTGAGTATCTCGGTTGTGCCCGTCGAACCGTCGAAGACGATCGCGTCATCGGGGTCGAAGCCCCACTGCGATGAGCCGGGAACCATCCCCGTGCGCAGCTGATTCTCCTGGATGTCCGGATTCATTTTGACGACGCTCGCCTTGTCGCCGTGCACCGAGAATCGCGGCGTGCCGCCCGAGACAAGTGAGCCGGCCTGCAATACGGCGACGCTCTCACCATAACGCAGCACGAGCTGGAAGAAATCATCGACGCGCGCACCGCTGCGCTGTTTTGCCAGGGTCGCCTGCACCGAGTCGGGAACGCCGAACAGCAATAAGGTCTGATCGATGAGATGAGGGCCGAGGTCGTAGAGCAGTCCGGCGCCGGGTCCGGGCACCTCGCGCCAACGCTCGCGGACATCGGGTCGATAGCGGTCGATGCGCGATTCGAACTGTACGATTCGACCGGGCAGCCCGCGACGAATCGCTTCCTGAATTGTCAGGAAATCGCTGTCCCAGCGGCGGTTCTGAAATACAGAGAGTGTGAGCCCGCTCTTTTTCGCCATCGCCGCCAGTCGTCG